>CAYFQT010000043.1:0-1846 GCA_964345445.1 uncultured Candidatus Saccharibacteria bacterium | reverse complement strand
AAAGATAAATATAAATTTGAAGATATAGCTGTGGTGACTTTAAGCGGAACAAGAAAAACTACTTTTTATACAAACGGTGTTCAAAAAACAACTGAAAGCGAAATAGCTCCTTTAACTTATGTTATTAAACAAAATGGAAAGTGGTATGTATATTAAAATATAGGGGGAGTAAGGCAAGTAGGTCTAAAAAGACGGGATAAATGAATATAGGAGAGAAAATATGTTTTGGGGTCTGGGTAAAAATCTTCTGGGGATAGATATCTCTTCAGCAAGTGTAAAAATTGTTCAGTTAAAACATCACGGGGCAGATAAACCCACTTTAATTACTTATGCCTCTTCTCCCCTACCCTCCTATATAATCCAAAGTGATTCAAAAACAGACCATCAAAAAATAGCAGATATAATAAAAGAAACATTAAAAAAAGCCAGAGTTTCCTGCCGGAAAGCAATAGCCACCTTAGGAGGAGAATCTGCTTTTATTTATATTATTAAACTTCCTCAGTTACCAAAAAAAGATTTACCTGAAGCAGTAAAATGGGAAGCCAGAAAATATCTTTCTGTTCCTTTAGAAGAAGTTAAATTAGATTGGAGAATTATAGAAAAACCAATTGAAAATGAAAAAGAAAAAATAAAGATTCTTGTCGCTGCTGCTCCTAAAAATTTAGTGCACAAATATACTCAGATATTAAGTTTAGCAAGAATTGAATTAGTTTCTTTGGAACCAGAAGCTTCGGCTTTAGCCCGAGCATACAGAGGGCAAGAATCTACTGTATTAATTTTAGATATAGGGGTAAATAATGCTCAAATAGTTATAGCCGATCAAGAAATTGTAAGAGCAACTTTTAATGTAAAAATTGGAGGAAATGCTTTAACCTCTGCAATATCTACAAGCCTGAAAGTAGACAGAAAAACAGCCGAAGAATTTAAAAGAGACTTTGGCATGGAAGAAAATAAATTTGAAGGGCAAATCTACCAGGCTTTAGCTCCTTTGGTTAATACTATTTTAAAAGAGGTTAAAAATTGTTTAGATGATTATAAAAAACAAAAAGCAGAAGATGTAAAAAAAATTATTCTTTCTGGAGGTTCAGCTAACTTACCTGAATTATCCACCTATCTAGCCAAAAATTTTAATTTAGAGGTAGAAGTCGGAAATCCCTGGATTCAAACCAATTTTTCTCCTCAACTTTCCGAAAAGATTGAAAACCTAGGACCTTCTTTTGCTACATGCATAGGAGCAGGGTTGAAGGAAATATAGAATTTATTCGTTATTAGGTTATGGGTTATGAGTTATTAGGAATTAGGATTTTTAAAAAATATTTGATTATTGAAAATTTATAATATAATATATTATTAGTTATTCAATAAATTATAATTTAAGGAGACAAATTATGGTAAACATAAACTTATTGTCTAAAGAAGAAAAAGAAAAGGTACAAAAAAAAGAACAAACTTTCTCCCCTATTTTAACCTCTGCTGTAATGATATTAATTATTGTTGGTTTAATTATCCTATCACTTTTTATCTATCAAAATGCTAGAAAATTTAAAATTTCAGGACTGGATAAAAGAATTCAAGATTTAGATAACGAAATAGCTGAAAATAATAAATTAGAGGGAGAGGAAGAAACTTTAGAAAAAAGAGCTGAAACAATCCAAAACCAGCTTGAAAATCTTAAAAGAATATTATATTCACACACCTATTGGTCATACCTATTAACCGAATTGATCTCTTCTACTCATAAAGAAGTTCAATACGAAAATTTTTCTTTTGATAGCAAAAATAATACCATCACTATATCTGGCAATACCTCAAGTTATGTCACTTTAGCTTATTTTTTAACCAGCTT
>CAYFQT010000042.1:0-35197 GCA_964345445.1 uncultured Candidatus Saccharibacteria bacterium | reverse complement strand
ATCTTCTTCTCTTACTTCTTGTTGCTTATCGCTTATCGCTTTATATTTCTTTTGCCAACAATAAAAAGTCACTCGGGAAATTCCGTATTTTTTACATACAGAAGTTATCGAGTGACCTTGCTCCACCACTTCTTGTATCATTTCTAATCTTTGTTTTGGTGTTAGTTTTTGTTTCATTTTTTTACAACACGGATTTGCACTGATATTATCGCTGATTTACACAGATATTATACAGTGCTGATTTTTTATTTTTGTTTTTTTGCTTGCCCTTCGTAGCTTTTTAGCTAAGAAAGATTCTTTTGTTCCTTTGTCATTTAGTTATTTAGTTTTTCAGTTATTAAGTTATTTTGTAAACAATAGGTGGAATTATTATATGTTAACACAAAGTGGGTACAATGTCAATAGTTTTTTTATTTATAAAGGAATTTATACTTATAAAACAACATTTTTGCTTATAATTTGCTATAATTTTTAACAACTAACGATTTTAACACCCGGTGTTGCAGCAACACCGGGTGTTTTAAAGCTATATTATCATATATTTGTAAACATTAGGTGGGAATTTGTGATTGAAAAATGCTTTATTTAAGCCATTTTTTTGTTAACAGGAGATGGGTACTGGGAATTAGGTATTAATCAGGTATTAGTTATTAGGAATAAGTAATTGGGAATAAGGTCCTATATCAGAAAATTCGTTTCGGTACAGGGTAAAAATTAATTAAGAACAAAAAAGGGTTTTATTTAATTTCTTTTAAATAACTTTTGTTATTATTATGAAATAGATAAGTACTATATCTACTTATGAATAAAAAAGTTATTCAGAGAATATTGTAAAAATAAAATAATGGAAAAAGACTTTATTTAAGCCATAAATGAGATTAGTGAATAAATAATTTATTCAATATTGACAAAGAGATATAAACAGTATAGATTAGAAAGTAGAAACATAGGAAAACAAAAAAATACTCTTCTAAGATCTAAAAACCAGCAAAAAAATAAAAATAAACAGAAATATTGCTGGTTTTTTTATTACGCCAAAAGGCGAATTATCCGCCTATCGGTGGAAATAGGACGGAGAAAGGTCATAAATAATGATGTATTTTAATCTGTTTACTATGGGGTATTTTGTGGGGGTTGTTATGGCAATATATGTATTTAAAGGCGAAGAGTAAGATATACTGCAAAAAGGCGCTTAAAATGCCTATATTTGGCTTGTAATGGACATATAAACATAGTTTATAGTTGGGAGTTAGTAGTAAATATTATAGTTATTGGTTTATAGGCTATAGATAGAAAAATCCAAAGACCGCTTACCATAAACAAAACCAATGACTCGATCCAAAAACTATAGACTGGTATAACTATTAAGTATAATCCCCTATTTCTCTTGACATTTGGGGAAATTTGTAGTATAATTGAATAATTAATAAAAAATAACGAAGGGAATTTCTTCCCTAATTTTGCTATTTCAATTCACTTTCAATATAAATATTTAAAATATATAAAAAATTTGCTAAAATTTTCCTAAGTTAAGGGGGTCAGATGGAATAGAAAAGTGATTACTAAAACAAAAACAAAAACCAGGTCATCAACTTTGAGTTGGCAACTGGTCATTCAAAAATTGAAAATCAGCCCACGGCTGATCACCCGAAGGATGAAACAAAGAAAAAACTTTATCCAAAAAATAAAAAAGATTTTGGTTATTCTTTTAATTTGCACTTTAAGCTTACAAAGCTTAGGTGGATTTTTTGTACCCCAGACTACTTATTCAGAAACTAATTCATCAAAAAATGATTTAAAGACTAACTATTCTCCTCCTTCTTTATCAAATTCAAAAAATTCTACCCTTATTCAACAATCTGCTCCTGATCCGCCAGTAATATCTTATCCAACAGATGGGTCTTCTGCTGGAGCTACTACTGACAGCTGGGGAACGGCTGAGGTAGGAAGTACAGTATCTGTAACTTTAAACAATAATCCTACTCCTGTATATTCAGGAATTAGTGATAGTGGTGGTTGGTGGTATATTGAAGGAATCGTACTATCTCCAACTGGTATTGATGGTAACGGGAAAAACCGTATGGAATATATTGCTACAAATGCTTATGGAAGTAGTGGCCCAATAATAATTTATGTTTATTATAATTCTCCCCCAACTGTTAATATTACTTTTCCCACAGGGGGAGAAAAATTAAAAGGGAATCAAAATGTAACTACTGCATTTACAGATAGTGAAGAGGATAATTTATTTTATGCACTTTATTATTCAGCCAATGGAGGTTCTTCCTGGGAATTTTTAGAAATGGATAGTATTTATTATGATCCTGGGATACCAGGTTATCCTGATAAAATATTTAACTGGGACACTACCACAGTAAATGACGGGAATAATTATGCTATGTTAGCAAGTGTTGATGATGGCTCCAATTATGTTCTATCATCTCCAACAGGAATATTTACCATAGACAATACTGGCCCTTATCCGACAATAAACCCCCCATCTTCAACACCTATAGCTAATAATTACACATTTACTGGCAATGCTAACGATAATTATAGTAATATCTCCTCAGTACAGTGGCGGGTAAATTCCGGTTCTTGGAATACAGCAACGATAACCTCTGGAGCAGGAACTCCTAATGTCACTTACTCTTTCCAAATTAATCTGGCTGATGGAAATTATACTTTTGAAGTTCGAGCCACAGATACCTTAGGTAATACCACTGATGCCGGTAACTATGCAACAATGAATGTTGATGTTGGTACTGGTTCAGGAGTTCCCGCTTCTCCTTCGATCACCAATCCTAAAAACAATAGTACAACAAATCAAGGTACAATTACTGTTTCAGGATTAGCTGAACCTTACTCCACGGTAAAAATTTATCTTAACTCACCTTCCTCTGGCACTCCGGTGGCTCAAACACAGGCCTCTGCTTCAGCTTCTTATACCTTCAACAATATAGTACTTACCCCTGGTGCTAATACATTAATCACCACTGCCACTAATGGCTACGGTACTAGTGCTGATTCTACCACGATTAATATTACTTATGATAACCTATCTGTTTATTTAAGTTATCCTCCAGTTTCAATCTGGACTGGTACAAAAACAATTTCCTGGTCTTCTTCAGGTATCTATTCGGCTAGCTCCACTTATGATTTGGAATATTCTTCAGATAATGGGTTGACTTGGAAAAGACTCTTAACTGATACCACCTCAACTTTTTACAACTGGGATACCACCTCTGTCCGAGATGGTGCTTCTTATAAAATAAGGGTTATTGCTGATGATGGAATTTTAACTGTCTCGTATACTTCTGGAACCTTCACTATTGACAACAATCTCCCCCAAGTTACTTTATATCCCCTTTCACCTGATCCGGCCAATACTCAAAGACCAACTTTTTATGGCTTTGCCACCGGTCAAAATAAAATTGCTGCTTTAGAATATAGTATTGACGGTGGCGGTTGGTACCAAGCTTCTCCTTCTGATGGCAGTTTTAACTCTGTTTTTGAAAGATTCGCCTTTACCACCCCAACTTTATCATTAAGTACTCATACAGTTAGAGTGAGGGCCAAAGACTCTTTAGGTGGTTATACAGTCTCCTCAAACTATGCCTCAGATACCTTCACTTTATATAACAATAATCCTTCCGTCTCTATTTTAACTCCTAAAGGTGGAGAAATTTGGAATAAAGGCAGTTATTTAATCTCCTGGGCCGCTTCTGATCCAGATAATAATCCTTTAACTTTTACAGTTCAATATTTAATAGGTGGCACAACAGTTACTTTAGCTTCAGGTTTAACTCAAACTAGTTATATCTGGAATCTCCAGAATATAAAAGATAGCAATTATCAAATCAAAATAACTGCTTATGATGGAATTGGAAGTACCTCTGCTTTAAGTGGTAATTTTATCATTGACACAACTTCTCCTACAATTACCATTGATCCCATTCCAAGCCCAACCCGAGATAAAAGCCCAACTTTTTCTGGATCGGCTTTTGATAATTTAAGTGGTATTTTATATGTTGAATATCAAATAAATTCAGAAAATTGGTATAAAGCAATAATTGTCTCTGGTTATAAAACCAATGAAGTTACCTTTAGATTCAAATATCCTTTTGAACTTTCTGAAGGAATAAATTATATTCAAGCAAGAGCAACCGACCAAGCTGGCAACATTGGTTATTCTGAAACAATCACCTTAATTGTGGACACTACCCCACCTTGTATTGGAGCGAATATGATCAAACAAGGAAATCAAGTTTTGCTTCCTGATCAAAATGGGAAGATAGAAGTACCTCCTGGTTCTACAGTTGAATTAACAGTGGCTATAACAGGAGAGCCAGAGACTGCTTTTATAGAAATAAAAAATGATAAAATTCCTCTTGATTATTCCAAAGCAACAGGATTATATACTAAAGATATAGATTTAGATGATGAAGGAAAATGGCCTCTTAAAATAACAACTTCAGACAAATTAAAAAATACCCGCAGTCGAGAAATTGCTATACTTAAGGTTTCCCCTTATGGCAAGATTTACAATAAAAAAGACAATTCCCCAGTTTCTGGTGCTGAAGTCAGTATATATCTCCTTGATAAAGAAACAAATGCCTGGAATTTGTGGGATGGAGAAGCTTATAAACAATCAAACCCTATCAAATCTAACGAAAAAGGAAATTATAGTTTTATTCTCCCTTCAGGACAATATTATCTTGAAGCTAAAGCAGAAGGATTCTATAATTATAAAAGTAAAAAATTCCAGGTAGAAAAAAATAAATTAATTAATTTCAATATAGGGCTTTCGCCAGTTATAAAAATAACTATACCTACCCACCTTTTAGGATTACCTAAAATAATCTTGACTTTAAGACAACTCATAGGAGGTTCAAGCTTATTATTAGTCCTTATTTTAAGCATTATAATTCTAATTAAAAGACATAATTATAATCATTATTTAAATCAACGAAGAGGCGGAAATGAAAAGCTGGGAATTCATTAAAAAAGAAAAAAAATTAATATTACTTAGTATAGCCATTGTTATTTTTGGTGTTTCTTTAATCTACTTTATAGCTCCTAAATTTTTCCCTAAAGTAACAGTGGAAATACCTGAAGGTGAAGAAGAGACAGAAAAGCCTCAAATAGAATCTTTTTCTCCTGAATTTACTCTAGGTGATATAAATGGTGAAGAAGTAAATTTAGAAGATTATAAAGGAAAAGCTACCCTTCTAACATTTTGGACAACTTGGCATCCTGTTGCTGTAGAACAACTGCCAATTTTAGATAGCTATTATCAAAAAATAAAAAATGACGATCAATTGGCTCTTTTGACTATTAATAATGCTGAGGAGCAAAAAACAGTGAGTAATTTTATAAATCGAGCCGAGCTAAGCTTGCCTGTTCTCCTAGATTGTGATGGAAAAGTAGGAGAATTATACAAAATAACTGCCATTCCTCTGCATATTTTTATAAATAAACAAGGCAAAATAAAGGAAATTTATATCGGATCACTTTCCCAAGAAGAAATATCGGAAAAATTAAATCTCCTAAGATAAAAGCTGGGTTCCTTGTAAAATAAAGAAATTTATTATATAATATAAAACAAATTTTAAAATAATGTGTAAGAGAGCTTATGTGGACTATATTTTGGCTAAATAATTCTCATTTTGCTTTAGAACTTTTTGCTGGTTTAGTATTTCTGATGGCTTGTTGGTTGTCCTTTTCCAATTATCTTTTTGATCGGCAGAAAAAGATGCTTTTTAGAAGCATTGGTTTTTTTCTATTGGCTATTTATCAAGTAATTCATGGGGTAGGAATTACTTCCGATATAATTTTAGCTCCTATTTTATCTATAAATATTCTAGGATATCTATTTGTCTTGATAAGTTTGCTTTTGGAAGTTCCTTTAAAAATACCTGAACTTTCTATAGTTTTGATCTTGCCTTCAATGACTTCTATATCTCCTTGGTTTTATTTAGTTGCTAGCTTGATTTTGGTCTTGATTGTAATAAAAGCTTTTCTTTTATATAAAAAAGATAAAGATAAAACTATCAAAAAATTCTTTATTGCTTTTTTATTTTTTACTATAGCTTCTGGGTTTTCTGTATATGCAATTTCCAATCCTTATACAATATTTTGGATCACAGAGCATATTTTGAAATTTATAGGAGCTATATTTTTAGTTGTCTGGACTTGGCAATACCTTCAGTTGCGAATTAAAGAGGAGCTTCTTTTAATATTTATAAGTATGGCTTTATTTATTGGAATAATTGTTACTTTTACATTTTCTGCTTTATTTCTATCCAGAACAGAATACCAAACCAACGAGCATTTAGCAGCAGAAGTAAAAGTTTTAGATTACGCCTTAGAGAAAATGAAAGACCAAGCTCAAACCTCAGCAGCTTTTATAGCTCACAATGAAGAGATTATAAAGGCTGTGGTTTTAGACGATTTTGCTACCTTAGAAGAACTGAGTATTTCAGATATGAAAGAAAACAAAACAGATTTTCTAACAATATCTGATTCTTCTGGTGAAGTAATTATAAGAGCTCAGGCAACAACAAAAAAAGGAGATAATATTTCCTCTGAGATAGCAGGGGGTCAAGCTTTAGATGGTAATATAACCTCTTCTGTAGAATCAACAGAAAGTGAAAAATTATCTATTAGAGGAGCTGCCCCACTTTATCAAGATGAAGATTTAGTTGGAGTAATTATTACGGGGTTTATAGTTGATAATAATTTGGTGGATAAGATCAAAAAAATTACTAATTTAGATACCACTATTTATGACAAAGATGAAAGAGTTGCTACTACTATTTTAGATGCTGATGGTAAATCAAGATCAATTGGAACCAAACAAACAGATCAAAAAGTAAACAAAACAGTCCTAGATCAAGGAGAAGGTTTTGTAGGACGAACAACTATATTATCTCGACCTTACCTAACCGCTTATATGCCTATAAAAAATACAGACGGAAATATAGCAGGAATGATATCTGTAGGCGAACCTCAGATGGAGATATTGCAAACAGTTACTATAACTAATCAACTTACTCTATTTATTAGTATTGTGGTAACTTTAATTACTATCATCCCCACTTATTTAATTTCCAAGAGTATTAGCAGACAAGTGAAGATGATGTAAATATTTAACCATCTAGAAAGTGAAAAATTCACCCCCGAGGTGTTTTAAATATTAAAAAGCTGCCTCATATAAGACAGCATGATTAAATTTATTAAAGTTAATGATTTTCTCTATTTTTAATTTAATATAGGGGAAATTTTTTAATTTTTATTTACTTTTTTATCTTTTTATCTTTGTATAGAGGACAACCTTTAGGAGATCCTTTTAAATCTCTATACAAAGGGCAGATTTTAGGTGTTTTAACTTTTACCTTTTGTAAAGCCCGACAAATTTGAGAAATTATCTCATCATCTGATTTAATAGGCTTAATAACATAACCCTCTATTCCTAAAGATTTAGCTTTTTGGAATATTTTTTCATTTCCAATAGCCGTAACTATAACTACCTTTGTACAACCTTTAAAATCTTTTAAAACATCAATTCCATGTTTTTTAGGCATAATTAAATCTAGGAGTGTTAAATCTGGCCTCTCTTTTATACATACCTCTACAGCTTCTTCCCCATCTTGAGCATAAACAATATCAGAAAACCCTGCTCTATTCAAAATTTCCGTTAGTTGATTTCGAGTAAAAGCTGAATCATCTACTATTAGTATTTTTGACATTATAGGCCTCCTTTAATTTTGATTACTTTTTCTTGTCTAAAACATCCTTTACCTTTCTAATTAGGATTTTAGAATCAAAGGGTTTGGTAATATAATCAGTAGCTCCTATAGATTTTATTTCGTCAATCATTGATTTGCTTCCTACCACAGTAACCATAATAATCTTAGCTCGGGGAGCTAAAACTTTTAAAACATCTATTCCATTTAACTTGGGCATAATAACATCTAAAAGAACTAAATCTGGTTTTTCTTTTCTATATATCTCAATTGCTTCTTGACCATTTTTAGCATAAACAATGTCAGAAAACCCTGCTTTATTTAAAATCCCTGTTAGTTGATTTCGCATAAAATATGAATCCTCAGCTATTAGTATTTTAGTCATATATTCCCTCCCTATTTCCAATTACTTTGTGACTGGAATGGACCATCCCTCGATAGCTATAAGGGGGTAGGTCTTTTTTATTTTTTATTAAACACGAGATACTACTTTTATTATACCATTTTTTAAATCAAATTCCACCTGTCGACCCACTGTTCCACCAATCGACAAGGCAGATATTTTTATGCCCTCTTTATTTAATTTATTTTTTATAGCTTTAATATTCTTATCACCGATACTAAAAAGGGAAGGATTTTTATTTGAAAATAACTCTGCCCCTCCAACCAATTTTGCCTCCATATTTTCTTTTTTACTTCCATAAGCAGTCATTAGCTCTAATATCTTGTCAATTGCTAACTCAGAATATTTATAAGGATTACCTATAATTTTCTGATTATGGGAAGAAAGCATTGTGTGAGCTAAACCTCCGATTTTTTTCTTTGAATCATAAATAGTAACAACAACACAAGAACCAATCGCTCCTGAAATTAAAATATTAGGATTTTTAGCTACTTTTAACTCACCCATTTTTATATTAATTTTAGACATATAAATTTCCTTATTTTTTATTTTTCTCTAAAAATTTTAAAATATCAAAAGCGGCATCTAAATCTAATAAAAAGAAAAGAAAACATTCAATTGGACTATCACTACCAGAAGTTGTAAGATTAATATTTAAACAAACTACTTTATCTGTCTTTTGACTAAATTTTATAAGCAACCAATCAATAGTACTTCCTAACATATCAGAGGCAATATCTGGGACAGATTCAATTAAATTTCGACCTAAATAATTAGAAAGGGCAGATAGGAAAGAACCAACAATTATATTCCCTGTTTCTTTTAAGGCTGAGCGCCTCATTTCATCTAAAATATGAACATTATTCTGACCAGTTAAAAAATCTACTAATGTCAGTGCATTGTCTTGAGGAAAAATCAATATTATATTACCGGGGATGTCACCAACTACAGAAAGAAAAATAGAACTTACAAGCATCTCTGGATTACCTATTACCTCAGGAATTTTCTCCGGAGATGTTATATCCACTTTCACTATATCAATAGTGATATCTTTACCTACAAGAGTAGAAAGAGCTTGAGAAGCTTGCTTGGCTCCTATTTTGCTTATTTTTTCTAAAATTTGAATTTTTTGCTTGTTTTTTAATTTTATATCTATCTTTTTTTTCATTTTTCTCCTTTATTTATTATTTATATTTAAGATACTACTCTTAAAGCATTCAAAATTAAAGCTACACTCCCATCTTCTAAAATTGTTGTTCCAGTAAAAACTTTGTTTGTTTTGAAAATTTTACTCAAAGGTTTTACAATAATATCTTGTTTAGCAATAATGGAATCAACAACCATTCCTATTTTATCCTCGCCTTTCTTGCAAACGACAACTAATAAATCCTCTTTTTTTTCTTTTGTATCTTCAACAAACTCTTTTTGTTCTATTTTATTTTGGCTTAAAATCTGACTAGCTCTTATAAGATATAAATCTTCTTCAGGATTCAAGATAAATGTCTCCTGACCTTCTATAGTCTTGATATCACTTTCTTTAATTTTTAGAACTCTTTCAATATCAGATAAAGGAATAGCATATACCAAACCTCCAACTTTAATAAGTATAGCTTGAATAATAGCTAAAGTTAAAGGAAGTTCTAAGATAATCTTAGTCCCTTTACCTTTTCTGCTTTTAATTTGAACTGATCCACCTAAAGATTCCACCTTATTTTTAACTACATTCAATCCTACTCCTCTTCCAGAAACATCTGTAACTTTACTAGATGTGGAAAACTGAGGATCAAAAAGAAGGTCAAATATCTGTTTTTCTTCCATTTTTTTTGCTTCCTGGTTTGAAATAATATTTTTCTTACAAGCTACTTTCAAAACTTGTTCATAATCAATACCTTTGCCATTATCTTCTATTTCTATTAATGCGTGATCTTTTTCTCTTTTTGCACTAAGTGTAATTGTTCCTTTCTTTTCTATTCCATGATCTATAGCATTCCTTAAGATATGTACCAAAGGATCGCCAATTTTATCAATGACAGTTCTATCCAAATCAATATTTCCGCCTGAAATTTCTAATTCTATTTCTTTTTTTTGTTTTTTAGCTAAATCTCTAATCATTCTAGGAAATCTCCTAAAAATAAAATCTATAGGCACAAGTCTAGATTGTATAATTTGATATTGGAGACTACCTATTAAACTATCTAAAAAATCTAATGTTTTTTTAAAATCGCTGAAATTTTTCTCTTTATAAATTCTTTGTAATCTCATTTTGGAAATTAACAATTCTTCAACTAAATCTACTAATCTATCTAAGGTTTCTACTTTAACTTTAATATTTTCTACTTTTTCCAAAGAATAAAAATCAATATTGGAAATTTCCTCTCGCTTCTTTTGTAATTCTTCAGTATCTTCTCCTTCTTTTTGTTTTCCTGTTTGTTTTTTTTGTTTTTTGACAATCACTAACTTATCTTTTTCCTTTCTTGGCGATGTGCTAAAATCTTGAGTTGCTAGTCCAGTAATTTTCTTAAGTTCATCTGTTAAATCATATATATCTAATTCTTTATCTTCTTTTTTAATTTTATCTAAAGATTTCCCCAATGTGTCAATACATTTAAATAATAAATCTATCAAACCAGGAATTTTGTCTATATAAATCATTCTATTGCGAGCATAATCAAAAACATCTTCAATAACATGAGAAAAATAGGCCATTTTAACATATCCCATATAGGCAGCCATGCTTTTTAGGGTATGAGCTTCTCTCATTAAACTAGTTATCAATTCTTTATCATTAGGATTTTTTTCTAGATTTAATAAACAATCATTAAGCGTCTGAAAACGCTCTTTTGATTCAGTGATAAATAACTGTTTATATTCATTTAAGTTACTTGCACACATAACTGCTCCTTATTTGTATTGACCGCCAATTTCTACTATTTTTGATACTATCTCAGAAGGTGTAAGTATATAATCAGATAATTTATTTTCAATTATCTTGTGGGGTAAGCCTGGAATATCAGCTGTATTTTCTTTCTGAACAATAGTTACACCCCCCATACTTTTAATAGTTTTCATACCCAAAACCCCATCTTCTCCCATTCCAGAAAGTATAATACCAATAGTCTTTTCTCCTAATATTTTAACGACAGATTCCATCATTATATCAATAGAAGGTTTCAAAATTGTTTTAGGTTTTTTTACTAATTTCACAGCTATTGCTGGTTTTTCATCTAAAATAGTTTCTTCTTTTTGAGCTTTTAAATTACAACCTCCGGGAGCAACTAAAACCAATCCTGGTCTTAGAAAATCACCTGATTTAGCTTCTTGAACATTTATATTAGAATGTCGGGATATCCTTCTGGCAAAAGTTGCGGTAAAAACCGGGGGCATATGTTGAACAATAACAATACCTACATCTAACTTTTTAGGAAGAGAAGTAACAATCTTTTCAATCACTTTTGGTCCTCCGCTGGAAGAGCCAATAACTATTATTTTTTTAGGAATAATTTTAGAAGCAACTTCTTTTTTTAGTCCAGATAAAAATTGACTATTTATCTCATTATTCATGTTTTTTGCCTATAAAAAACTTCTTTTGTCTGCCATCTAATTTTTAAAATTTTGATTACTGATGGGAGTAAAAGAAGCTTGATTTAAAGATATATATTAAAATTAATTTTCTTGTTTAACTTACAAAACTTTTTTTATCTCTGATAATATTTGTTTAGGTTGAAAAGGTTTTACAATATAACCTTTAGCTCCTAACAATTTTGCTTGAGAAATTATTGCTTCTTGTCCCACTGCTGTAATCATAATAACATTTGCCTTTTTGCCTAATTGTTTTAAAGTCTCAATTCCATCTTGTTCAGGCATAATAATATCCAAAAGAACTAACTTGGGGTTTTCTTTCTTATAAACCTCTTCTGCTTCTTTACCATTTTCTGCTTCCAAAATCTGGTTATACCCATTCTTTATGAGTATGTTCTTAAGAAGATTTCTCATAAAATTTGAATCATCTACTATTAATATCTTACTCATATATCCTCCTTATGTTAGTATATTTTTTTAAATTTATTTAAACCTTCTTAAATATTAATACTAAATTTGCTTCTATATTTTGATCCACTAAACTTAAAACAGTTTTAAAAACAACAACTTTTTTTTGGTCATTATTAGACTTAAGTAAAAGTTCAATTTTTTTACCTAAAGCAGAGGTGGTTATTATTTCTGGCGGAGAAACCTGAGCTCGAAAAATAACAATAGTTTTAACCAAAGAAGTAACATAGGAATTAGAAATTATATTCAAAATTTCCTTAACTGCTGAACGATCAATATCTTGAAGAACTCTAGTTGAACCAAGAATTCTTCCGCTAAGTAAATCAGCTAAGGTTAAAGCATTTTTCTGAGAAAGAATTAAAAAAGTAGCTCCAGAAACATGTCCAGTTAAACGATTATAAACATTAATTGACTGTTTATCTTCCAAATCTAAAGCCTGAGGAACTTCTGAAAAATGCAAAACTTTCACATCTGATGTACTTACTTTTACATCTACACCAGCCATCTGATATAAAGATTTAGCTGCTTGTTCTGAACCCAAAGAAGCTGCTTCCTCTAAACTTTTTTGATCTAATTTCATATATTCTCCTCTATTTCTCCGGTTATACCGGAGGACGAGCTGTCCCCCCAATGGAACATCAGAGGGATAGGCTTTTTTTGTTTATTTATTTTTATTAACTGATTGAGAAATTTTACTAAGTTCTTCTTCTGAAAGAATACTGAGTAAATTAAGTAAAATCAAAAGTCTTTTATCTAAAATTACAACTCCTTTTACATAATTGGTTCCAATTTTACGAAGAACTAGACGAGAAGGCTTTTTTATGTTTTTTTTAGGTGTTTTAAAAATCTCTATCACTTCATCTACTTTAAAACCAAAAATATCTTCTTTTTCAGGTCGAACTATTATAAAATAATTACCTCTACTCTGTTTATTTTTTAAATTAAATTTTTCTTTAAGATCAATAATAGGTGTTACCTGCCCTCTTAAATTAATAACTCCGCTTAAAAACTTAGGTGAGTTAGGAATAGGGGTAACTTTTAAATTAGAAACAATTTCTTGAATCTGATTAATCTCCACCGTATATTCTTCATTTTCTAATTTAAATACAAACATTTGAATCAACTCTTCATCTATCTTTGATTTTTCCCTTTTTTGAACCTGGGTTTCCAGCATAAAAAACCTTATATAATTCTTATATTTTTATATTCTATATTTTTATTTAGTAGGTTGGGTTTTTATCTTTGGTACATGTCCTTTTATCTTCTTTTTTTTATCTTCCTTTTTATCTGACATATCTTTTTGAACCTGAGATAAACTATTAAAATCAATTTTACCAGCTAGGGATGCGCCTGTTATTTTTTTTAAAATAGAAGCTAATTGTATAATTTCTTTAGTTGAGGCATTAATTTGCTGATTAGAAGCTAATTGTTGTTGGGTAGCCGCGGAAATCTGCTGAGCTTGAGAAGCATTTTCTTCCGATACACTAGCTACTTTCTCTATAGCAGAGGTAATCTGCTGGGCACCAGCAGATTGCTGTTGGGTAATAGCACTAATTTCTTGAATTTTAGAAGAAGTTTCAACAGACATAGTAGCTATCTTCTGTAAAGATTCTAAAGATTTCTTAATAGTTTCCGAACCTCGATCTACTTCTTTTTTCCCTCCCCTCATAAATTCTGAGGTATCATTAATCTGATTTTGAATTGTTTTAATAAGTTCAGCAATATGTTCAGCGCTTTTGGCTGAATCTTCTGCTAATTTTCTTACTTCATCAGCTACAACCGCAAATCCTCGCCCTGCTTCCCCTGCCCTGGCTGCTTCAATTGCAGCATTCAAAGCTAGGAGATTTGTTTGTTTAGCAATATTGGTTATAGTCTCTACAATACCTACAATTTCTCTAGAATGTATAGATAGAGAATCAACCATTGCTCCAGCATCAGTAACTACAGCGGAAATAGTGTTTAAATTTTTAAGTGACTGTTCTCCAAGTTCCCCACTTTCTTGAGCAACTGCACTAACTTCAGTAGAATCTTGGGAAGCTTTGGCGGCTGCTTTGGCTACTTGTTTAGTGGCTGTAGATAAATCATTTAATAAATTAGAAACTCCGGTTATCTGACTTGATTGCTTCTGAGCTCCGGTAGCAATCTGCTGTACCGAGGTAGCTACTTGTTCTCCTCCTTTTTCTAACTGTTCAGCAGAAGTAGAAAAAAGTTTAACTATTTTGACTAGTTTTTCTATTCTTTTATAAATAGGAATGATAAAAATTTTCATAAAAATCACTGCAGCTATAACTACTCCAACTGTTTGTATAGCTATTAACAACAAATATTGATTTAAACTCATAGCTCTTCCAAAGACGGCTGGGCCAATAATTAAGGGAACTACTGATAGTAAAATTGAATAGATGATTAATTTAAAAACTAAGCTATTTTTAAAATTTTTTAGAATTGTATTCATAATATCCCCCTTAATTAATAAAAAAGTCTGCCAAAATACAATTTATGGCAAACTTGCACATACGCACTTCGTGCTTCTGGGAGATTCCGCAGTTTGAAAAACTCCGAAATAACAAAATTTTGCTTAAAATATATAAAAATATCTGTAGATTTTTTGGATTTGTTTTTCATTTTTGTTTATCCTGAGCTTAGCTTGCAATGAGTGTAATCAAATTGTTGAAGGATTTTAATTTTTGTTTTAAATATCTTAATCTTAATTTCCATTAAATTACTTCATTTTACCATACTATAAAACTTTTGTCAAGAGCTTACCAAGTAAAGAAAGGGTTTTTTGGGCTTCTTTTTTATCTAATTTTTGGACAGCAAGACCAGCCTGGGTAATAACATAATCACCTACTTTAGCATCTACAAGTTCTAAATTTACCTCTTCTAATTTCTTTCCTGTCTTTACAAAACCTTTATTTTTATCTTTTTTTACCAATTTTACTGGAATTCCCAAACACATAGCTTTTCCCCATATGATTTTCTTATTTAGAAGATATCATAATTATAGCATAGTTAGTTAATATTTAGAATGAAAAAAATCCTAATATCTAATTTCTAATATCTAAACAAATTCTAATATTTAAATTTTCAGATTTCGCTGAAGATTTGTTTGTTAAAACAACAAATATACGCAAATGTTCAAAACATTATTCGTTTTGTATTTTGGTCATTTGTGTTTTGAAATTGTTTAGAATTTAGTGCTTCGTATTTCGAATTTAATAAAGAGGGAGAAGAAAAAGTGAAAAAATTTTGTTCTTCTCCCCTATTTTTTCAGTTTTGCAAATCTTTTTTTTGTCCAAGAAGTTAAATCACCTAATGGGAATTTTCTGTAATCAATTTTTTCAACTTTTTGACAGGCTTTCATAAAATTCCTGTTTTTTGCCTGACCAGATAAAAAATGCTGAACTTGTTCTTTTGAACAATTTAAAGCAATTATTGTGGCGCAATGAACAAGAGCAAATTTTTCAAAATCGATTTTTTTATTTTTTTTAGGCAAAACCAATCCAGATAAAAAAACCGACAAATCGCCATTATTATATTGCGCTTTAAATTCTTTTCCATTTGACTTTTTAAGATGTACAGGCAAAAGTGTGTGGGAAATTAACCAGCTTAACACTTTGGGATTTTCAACATCTAAATTTGCTGATTTAAAATCTCCGAATATTTTTTCAATGTGGATATCAGAAGCAAAAAATTCCCAAAGTACTTCGGGAGTAATTCTTCCCTGAAAATTTTTACTAAAATCTCTAATTTGATTATAAACCGGAGCAGACGTTGGAACTGGCAAATCATTAATCATCTCATTATAATCTGTTTCAGAAGATATAAGACTGGCTTTTTTATGTATAAAAAGCTTGTTTTTTAATTCTTCAGGATTTACATGCAATGGCCGGCAACTGATTAAAATTTCAGCTAAAGTCAGAAGACCTTCTTTAGTAATTATAACTTTGGACATTTATTTCACTCTCCTTATTTTAATTTTTTTAACAGATGTAAAAGAACATATCATTATTATAACTAATATTTCTTTGTTTGAAAACCCCGTATATTTCTGTTTTACGGTGGGGAACCCCGTATATTCTTATTTTACGGGGAAACTATTTTTTCTTCTTCTTACGAAAAATATTAATTATTTTGTTTAATCTATTTTTTGGACTAAAGCTATATTCATCAGCAAATTTAACATCTCTGCCACATTTTTTACATTTTAAAACCATGTGATCGGCTATTTTAATAGGATTTTTGCAAAAAGGGCAATGAGTTCGGGAATAAAAAAGATCAAATATCCCTGCATATATTACATAAATACTTACGGAAAAAACAGATATAATAGCCAAGAAAATAGGAACTGTAATTATAATATTTAAAGGTTTTATTACATTAAAAAAAGTCCATAATAATAAAAATACTAATAATAAACTCACACCTATACCCATTAGTCCTTTTAAAATGCTCACTACCCCAATTATAATTCTGTGACTGATTTTATGGTTTTTTATTCTTTTAATATTATCTCCTTAATGTAATGTATAAATTTTATTTTTATGGAAGACTCCCTTCGGATATTCCCACAATTACTAAAATATCTTATCTTTCTCCTAAAGTAGAGTTTTTGGTAATTTTTGTCATAGAAATAAAATTTCTTTTTAAATTTTCTTTTCTAAATAATCTTTAATATAATAAAAAAAATCTTTTAAATTTTGTCTTTCGTTAAGAGGAACAAAGGGTCGAACATCCAGTATAAAGTCTTTTTGGGAAAACTGTTTAATTCTTTTTAAAATTTCCTCTTTTTTAACACTTTCTAGCTGGTAGTATTTTAATTTTTCTTTCACTAATTTTTTATCTACTTTTGTTCCCATAGTTACTAAATACCATAAATCGTATAAATCTCTTCCTTTGGCTCTTGTTAACAAAGCTCTAATCTTTTCAGCAAAAATTTCATCTGGGAAAAGATGATAAATATAAGAAGTAAAAAGAATTGGATAATCTGTTTCAATGATTGATTTTCGGGGAGCTATAACTTCTTCTCTGAAAGAAAAATCTAAATTAACAAAAGTATTATAGGGTAGAACAGAAGGTTTGGCTGTTAATAAAATTTTTTTGCCAGCAAGACTCTTTTTTTCTTTAAATTCTACTGATTCTTTTTGAGAAATTTCCTTAAAAAATTGCCAAATAAACTTCAGGAAATCTTTTTCTTTCAGATTTACTGTAAAATCTAAATCTTCAGAAAATCGTGGAGCTTTATAAATCAAATGCAGGGCTGTACCGCCTTTAAAGAAAATCTTTTTGCTTTCTTTCTTGGAATATAATTCGCTTAAAAAAAATATTTGTAAATATTCTCGAAAGACTGTTGTCTCATTAATCTTTTTTTTCTTAGACAAAAAATGGATCTGTTCTTTGGTAATCATATTTTAATATGTTCCTTTAAAATTTTAATTGTTTTTTGAAATTGTTTTGTCTGGGGGTATTGTTTAAAATAGGATTTCAATCTTGGAATCTTTATTTTTTCTAAATTATATTCATCTAAATTGATTTTTTTATAGCCTTTGGCAAAAAGATATAATTGATCCAAAAGAGCTTTCTCGGGCAAAGCAATAATAAAATTTTCCTTTTTTTCATAACCAAAAAATAAGCTTTTTTTGATCTGGGTAAAGGTAAAAACTTTTTCGGAAAAAACTTTTTGGTTAGTTCTTCGAGTAGTGGCACTAGTAATTTCATAGGGAAATTGAGAAAGTATCCCGTAGAAATTTAAAGCGCTTTCAAAAGAAATGTAAGAAGGTTGATAAAGATAATTAGCTAAGGAAAAATCATCAATTTTAGTTTCTTTTAGTAGATATTTATTTCTTTCTATTTTTACCAAAACCCCTGCCTGTAACATTTTTTTCACTACACTAAATAATGTAATTTCTTTTTCAATATCTAAAATATCTCTTAATGTTTTAAGGGTGAAAAAAGAAAGATTAGAATCGTAAATTTTTTTAGTTAATTTAGCTAAGTTATATCTTGCCATATACTATATATTTTATATAGTTTAAAGAAACTTGTCAAATTTACAATTTCAGCTTGTTGATTTATTCTTAGTCCCCCTGGTTCACCGGGGGACGCATGGAGAAGTATAATATTCGAGAATAATTCGTGAAGTTGTCCGAGCTTGATTCGTGAAGGATTCGTGATTACGTTCCTTCAGACAATCCTACAATTATTATAATATCATACATATCTCCTAAAGATGGATCCTCTGAAATTTGAATAGCTGTTCCCCCAATATCAGAAGCTATCTGCTCAGCCTGTTTTTTGTAGTCTGTTCTATAATAAACTATGGAGTTTTCATAATCTGGGTTATCTGCATCACCAATATCTATATTTTCATAAGTATATCCAATAATGTCTAATTTATCTCTCATTCTTGATGCCGCACCTTCATAACCACTGCCATTTTGCACCATAATTCTTAAATTTGATCTATCAACTGTCTCCCCTTCTTCTGAAAGTTGATCAGCACCTACTATTATAACAATATCTGAATCTTGTCCGGAAATTACCTGTTTTAAAACAATAGACTCATTTTTGGAAATAGCATCACGAGCCAGCTCTGCTTCGTCTTTCTTGCCCAACTTATAGAATATAACAGTCTGAATATAATCATAATTTTCTGCCTGGTCTGTAGATTCCACCTTAAATCCCCCATCTTCTAATTCATCTTTTATCTGCAGAACTGAATCTTCATCCCCATTCCCATTTAAAATCTGGATAGAAATAGAGGCTTTATCAATTGTTTGCTCTGTAACTTCTTCCAGTTCCTCCTCTTCTTGTTCTGTAACAACTTCTTCTGTTTTAGATTCACCCCAGATTAATCTGGAAATTCTGTCTCTTTGGGTAAAACCAATAATTGCAAAAATAAATATAAAAAACACAGTAATAGTTATTACCCGTTTCCATTGACTTCCTACAGGAATTTGTATTTTCTGCTCAGTTTGTGATGAAAAAATATCTTCTTTATGATCTAACTGGTCTGTTTTTTCTGTAACACTTTCTGAAATTAAATATTTTATATATTCAGCAAACTGCAAAACTACTCCAATTATTAAAAAATAATATGCCCAAATAGCTAATCCGTTGGCTACTGTTTCTTTTCCAAAAATTATAAGAAAAGGACAAACTAAAATTATAACAAGACCAGTAATCATTGAAACTCTGCCACCAAGACTAAATAACAAAAATATCAAAAGATAGGAAATAGAAAAAGCTGGAATAAATCCACCAATAAAAAATAAAACAATAAATGTAACAATAATTATTAAACTTTGAATAATTTTTCCTGAAATTTTTCTAATAATTAATTCTAAAAGTCTAGAAAAATAACTAGAGAGTCTAGAAAAATAACTAGGGGATGGAAAGATTTTTTTTCTTTCCTTTTTAACCTTTTCTTTTTTATCTAAATTAATTTCAAAACTAATTTTCATTTTTTTCTTTCTATATTTTAATTTTCTAAACTTTTTTTCTTAACCAATAAAAAATCATATATCCTATACAAAAAGCTAATGTTACAAGGGAAATTAATAATCCAAAGTAAAAATATTTTTGAGGCTCATATTCTATAATTAAATCAAAACTGCCCTGCTGGTCTATTGGAAAACCATTAATTACTGAATATAATGGTATTGGTTGTATTTTAGTATTATCAATCTTGGCTGTCCATAATGGGTCATAACTTTCTGCCAAAGCCAGGGTAAATGGAGAATTCGCGCCTTCAACATGGACTTTATATTTTGTAGAATTTATTTTTTCATAAGTCAATTTAAAAATATTGCTTTTTTTATTTTCAAAAATATCAGAAAAACTTTCATCAGCAGATTCTTCATAAAGAACTACATTTGTCACTTGTGGCATCCTATTCCATTCTGTTACTGAAAAATCATCTAATAGCCAAGAACTTTTTGAGGTTGTACTATTTTTAGATAATATTTGGATAACAAACTTGTGAGATTTAGCAGGCGATTTAAAGCTTGCATCAAAATCTTGAAAATCAAAACTTCCTTCCGAGCTAGAAACAAGAATTTTTGAGTCAAGTACCTGATCTTTATTATCATAAAATATTACCTTACTATGTATATTATTTATATTAGAAGCATCTAATTTATAAGTAACATTATATTTTTCATCTTTTGTTGTTTCAATAGGTTCTAAAGAAACAGTATTCCATCCTTTATTGTTGTCAACTTTTTCCAAATCAGCTTTTAATATTGGATCATTTTCTTTATTATAATCAATCGATAAAGAAATCGAATCTTCTTTAGAACTATTTTCTATGCTCCATAAATTATTAATTTGTTCTTCAGTTTCTGTTTGTAAAACTGAATGTAAATTTGTTGGTTTTAACTTTAATTCATTTTCACCTTTATTTAATTGCTGATTTTCTAAATAAAACCACTTATATTCCTCATCAGGGCTGTCTAATTCTACAGTTTTTTTCTGATCTCCAAATTCAACCTCAACTGATCCTTTATTCAGACCGGTATTTGCCTCCAGAGCCAATTTATATTTTCCATCTTTAGCTATGTTAAATTTTGTCTGAATTCCCTTATTTAAAACAAGCTCTTCGTTATTTTGATAATCTAAAGCTGTTTCTGGACAAAACATAAAAACATTTTTTAACTTATTAACAATATTAGAAGATAGAGAATTATATTCTTCTATTTTATCTTTAGGAACTAAAGCAAATGTACTTACTGCATTAAAACCATTCCTATTTTGCAGATTTATTTTATGCTTACCTCTTTCTAGATTAAAAGTGCCGATTTTTCTCCAAACAAAATTATTAATATCTGCTTGCATGTTAATTTTAATTTCATCTAAATCATCTAACGAAACAAAAACTTCTCCTCCTTGGGTATTTTCAAAATATCTCATATATAAATCATATTCTGCATCTTCACTTACTTCTTTTTCCATTTCTAATTTATTTAAAGCAGTATATTTTTCTAAATTATAGATATTAAAATTATCAATCCAAAAAGAACCTTCTGTATTTTGTACATTTTGGGAAATAATTTGTATATTTATTTTTCTTGCACCTGGGGGAGCGATTATATTTTTACTAAAATTAATATATTCAAAATCGCCTTTTTGATTATTAATAATATATTTTGAATCAAAGGCTTCATTGTTATCATTATAATATATAACTTTAAAATCTATTTTGTTTATATTTTTTGCAGAAAGATCAAAATTATATCTATACCCTGTATTTTCCTCTATATCTGTTTTTTCAGAAGAAGCCAAAACCTGTCCACTTTTTGGTCTATTTGATAATTGCCCTTTTAAACTAAATTTTCCTTTGGATTTTTCTTTGTCTGCCGACAAGTTTAAAAAGGAGGATTCTGACTTGAAAGATTGAGTTGAACCGTCTTCAAAGTCATATTTTTTAATATTGTCCTTTTCACTAATTTTAATATTATCTTCATTTTCTAATCTAGCTGAAGCAGAAGTTAGAACAAGACCCTTTCCATAATCAAAATCCCAATTTACTTCCCCTCTTCTTTGGAGATAAGAATGAAATGGTCCATGTAAAAGATCAGAAGTAGTTGCTTTTGACCACCACTTATTTATATCATGATGAATTGCAAAATCAAAAGGAGCAATTAAATATTTACCATCAATAAAAGAAAAAGCAAGGTCTTCTGAATTTTTATTATTAAAAATTATAATATCGCTTAATTTAGAAAGATTTTCAATTTTATTGCCAAACAAACTTTGTTCCAAAAATACAAAACTATAATCCAACATGCTAAAATCTTCTATGGAATTGACAAGTGACAGTACATTAAGCCCTCCTACAACCAAAATATTATTTTTAGGACTGTATAATTGATTAGAATAATTTTTATTTTCAAATATATGTATGGAATTATCTTGTTTAAATAAAGACAGGTCTTTTTGAGAATTTAATTTTTCCAAAGCTTTCTTAGATGATCTTTTAAGAATAGGGATATCATTATGAAAAATCAAATATTTTATACCAAGAGGATCCAAGTATTTTCCTAAAAACCTTGTGTCATTTTTCTGAATTATATTGGATCTTACAGCATCAATATTTAATATATAATTATAATATTGTTCTATTTCCTTGCTGATATAAGTAGGCTTTGTTGATGAATTTACATCAAAATAACCAACTTCTTTACCATCAGACCATGATGAATCAAATGATTCATATCTTGGCATCCACATTACTTTAAAATTATCATTCTGTTCTTTGAGAAAATTATTAGTATTAAAATACTCCTGAGGAACTTTATTTGGAGAAAGCTCTCCATTAAAATCACCGGTTGCAAGAGGCCAAGAAATTGCACCGATAGAAAGTAAAATAATAAATATTAATAAAATATAAATATAGCGACTTTTTTTAACAATTTGTGCTCTTTTTAGAAATTCAACAGTTGTATAACTTAACAAAACCGCACAGAACAAAATTGGAAAGATAATCATCTTACCGGGGCCTCTAAAAATCCAGCCATAAAAATTACTCAAAGGAGCATTGAAAACTAAATAATTATAAATTAATCTTACTGTAGGCAGGGAGGTTGCTGCTGACCCTACTGTAAAAGCGCCCCACAAGAGTGCAGATATAGAAAGAAACAGAACATCTTTATTTTTTGATCTATAAATTATAGCTAAGAAAGAAAAAATAAAAACACCAAAACTTAAAAAAATCAGTAAATTATTTAAAACTCCATTTTGAAATACATTAGTAAATAAATCGCTTTGACCTTTTGACCAATAAGCATAGAATCTCAAAACATTAACAAAAAAATTACCTCTGGACAACATTTCTATTGCTTCAGAAGTAACCACATATTTTGGAGTAATGCTTGTTTTTTCAAAAGTTGAAGAAAAATAAATTGCTAAATAATAAGCTGACAAAAATAAAAATAAAAATCCAGACAGGAAAAAATACTTAAAACTTTTTAAGAATTTAGTAATTTTTGTTTTTTTAGACTTAATTAAATTAAAAATTGCATGAAAAATAAAATAATTTAAAAATAACAAAAATCCTAAAATAACCCATCGTGGTCCCCCAGCAACCAAAACCCAAACTAAAGCTGTCCCTATTACATAAATAAATTTTTTCTTCTCAATTGCTTTTATAAAAAATAATAATAAAAAGGGTACAAGACCATAAACTAATCTAATCGTTGAATGACCAGCTCTAACTACTATGTATGGGTTTAACATATAGAATAAAGAAGCAATAACAGATGACCAGAAAATTATTTTTTCGTTTATATCTTTATAAGTTCTTCTTAAAAAGAAACTGGCTAAGAAGAACATTGATATACCAGCTAATATAGAAGCCAAGACCCAACTCAATTCTTCAAAAAACATAGGAGAAAAACCAAATAATTTTACTAGCAGTAAAAGAGGCAAATATAACAATAATCGAGATGTAAATTCAAAAGAACTCTTGCTAATCTGAGAATTCCATAATGGATAATATTGCTGGAATAAATTATTTTTTTCAGTATGAATAACTAAATCCCCATTAATTTCAACATAAGAGGGATTTGTATTAAATAAAGGAATTCTAAATATAAAAATAGAAATTACAGTAAAAATTATTAAAGCTAAAATAATTTTTTTTCGATTATTCATAGATTTTACCCATTTCTAGAATTAAATCTTACCCGACTGTTTTAATTTATCAATATTTTTTTTGATTTTATCTTTTTCTTTTTCAATACTAGTATAATAAGAAATTTCTTTTTTGTAAAATTTACTGCCTTCTGTGAATATATTTCTTAAAACTTTTCCATCAATATAATCAGGAATAGATATGCCAAGAATATGCAAAACTGTTGGAGTAATATCATATATTTTACCGTCATTAATTTTAATATTATTTTGGACACCTGGACCATAAGCTATAAATATACCTTCCGGCCTGTGGTCTCCTGATTTAATACCCAATTGTGATCTTGGATAATCTATAAAATTTCTTTTTTTATTAAAACCACATGTTATAATATATCCTTTTTTCATCTCTACTAACAAATCTGGGGCGTTCTTAACATTTTCGCCTTCATAAATATCTTCTTTTTTATAAACTTTATCTACAATTTTCTCACCAACCTCAGGATCTTTTATTCGGCAAATCTTTTCAATTATCTCATTTCTAATTTCTTCATAATTATCATTAGAATTTCCTAAATTTTTTTTATTTATTATTATAGATTGAGAAGTATAAGAAGGACAATAAGCTTTGGATTTATTAAAATCAATTCCTGAGATTTTACTAAAAACAAAATCGCCTTTATTCCAAGAAAAGATTTTTATTAAAAAATAATCTTTAAAAGGAATTGGCAAATTAGATATTTTCTCTAAAATATTAACAAAAATATTTAATATTTTTATTTTAAATCTATTTTTAAAATCTGTTTTTTCCTGCAATAGTTTTCTTTCTTTTAACCATTGATTTAGATAAAAATATTTTTTAAGAGGAGAAAATCCATGATCAGAAATAATAAAAATTGTTGTATTGCTAGATATTTTGCTAATTATTTTACCAATTAGTTCATCAATTTTCTGATAGTGCTTCAACATATACTCATTGTTTTTCTCTTTTTGTTTACCATCTTCTTTTGAATAAAGATAATGCTGCATAATATC
The DNA here is from genome assembly GCA_964345445.1 of uncultured Candidatus Saccharibacteria bacterium. Taxonomy (GTDB): domain Bacteria; phylum Patescibacteriota; class CPR2_A; order CAYFQT01; family CAYFQT01; genus CAYFQT01. The sequence goes on along the minus strand of CAYFQT010000042.1, from coordinate 10,333 downwards.
TGTAGTTCTAAAAACAATCATAGAAAAGGTAGGATTGAACTTTTTTATAAGATATAATAATGCATCAGTGCGCATTTTGGCAAATTGATTTAAAATCTCAATCAATTTTTCCTTATTTTTCAACGCCAGGTATCTAATTATTTTATAATTAGGAGACAATTTATAATCTTTCCCTAAAAGTTCTTCCTTCAAAATTTCTGGATAGGTAAAATTACTTTCAATGCTCGGGGTCAACATGCCAGAAATCATTGCTCCTTTTATTTCCTCCGGGGGCATTGTTCCAGGTATATTTAAAGCACAACTTGTAATGTTATAATTACTTAAAATTTTAAATATTGTGGAGGATTTCCTATCTTGTGAACTTACTACTTCATGATTAAAATTTTCCATTTTAAATAAATCAAAAAGTCCATGCTTGCCTGGATTAACTCCAGTTATAGCTGAAGACCAAGCAGGAATAGTAAATGATGGCACAGTAGATTCTAATACACCAGAGGCGCCTTTTTTAATAATTTTAGTTAAATTAGGTAATTTCCCTTGTTTAATCCAAGGATTAAGTAAATCCCAGGTAGCACCGTCTAATCCTATAACTAATACTTTATTTTTATTCATTTATTTCTTCCTTATTTTTACAGTAATAAAATGCGTATGTCTTGGGTCTATTTTTGACAAAAATTTAGAAATATTTTTAGGCCAGGGATAATATCCGGCACCTAATATTTTTTCTATTTTAAAGTTATATAATTTAAAAAAATCTTTTAAACCAAAATAGGTAAAAATTTTATTATGAGTCCAGCCTTTATGTAATTTTTCTCCAGAAAGAATAGAAGAAGGATTGCCAACATGAACCCGGGAGCTTATATGTTGGGAAAAAGCTTGTCTTCCCATAAGTAAAGCAAAAATATTGTGCCAAGCAGATAGATTTTCAGTGGAGACAATTGCATATCCACCCGGTTTTAAGATACGAATAATTTCTTCTGCAAACTTATCTACATCAACCAAATGTTCTATCACCTGATTGGCATTTACAACTTCAAAAAAATTATCTTCAAAAGGCAGATTATCATTTAAATCTGCTTTAGTAGTTTTAATTCCTTCTTGCCTAGCTTTAACTAAACTCTCTTCTATAATATCAACTCCATAAATATTTTTGGTTTTTATCTTATCAGCCATTTTTTTAGTTAATTTGCCTTCATCACAACCTAAATCTAAAAATTTAGCATTGGAATTAACTTCTAAAAGACTAAAAATATTCTCAGTATTTAAATTGTGGGCATTTTTCCATAATTTTTTTTTAATACTCATAAAATATTTCCCTGATTATTTTAATTATTTTTTTATTGCTTTGACAAAAATTGTATATCCTTTATCAGAATTATATCTATATCCTTTGTTAACTAATGATTGTAAAAAGCGGGGATTATATGGAAGAGATAGAATAAATATCTTCTTTAAAGGATAAATTATAAAACCATACCATAATGACCCAATAGCCGACCAAAAATTTCCCGCTGTAAAAATTTTTTCTATTTCAAAACCTGCTTTTGTAATTAATCTTTCAATTACTTCTTTTTTGTAATGTCGGTGACCAAGATAAAAAGCCAGATCTGTAATATTAAATAAAAATTTACTGTTTGGTGTAGAAAGTATTAATATTCCTCCATCTTTCAATACTCTGTGAATCTCGCCTAAAGCCTTTAATTCCTCTCCTTTGGGCAAATGTTCAATAACATCAGTAAAAATTACTTGTTCAAATTTTGCAGATTCAAAAGGCATATCTCTTGCATCTGCAACAACATCAGGAGAGCAAGAGGAATCAACATCAGCATTTATATCTCCTAATTTTACATCCTTTGAACCTATATTTAATGTATATTTTCCTTCCTCAAGTAAATTGGAAATTACTATTAAACGGTCATTATATTTTTCTGGCATTTTGTCCTCTGCGAATTAAACTTACAAAATATCCCATCCCCCCGGCTGTAAACTCACAAAATTTCATAAAAAACATTCCTAAAGCATAAATTGGATTTCTGGCTAGCCTAGTCCAATTTTTAAAAGATAATAATCTCAACGGATTAAAGTGTTTTTGTGCTTCTTTAGAATATTCCTTTAAATATCTCCGGGCATTCTTCCCATAATAATATTTTTTTCTTATAGTATTTTTTAACTTTAAATTACCTTCATTGTGAATAATAAATTCCTTAATTCTGCCTATTCTAAAACCTGCTTTTTCTACCCTATCAGACATTTCATAATCTTCACCTACAATTAACTTTTGGTTATATCCTCCTAATTTTTCATAAATAGTTCTATTATAGAATCTAGCAGCTTCTTTAGTTGCATCACCAACATATAAACTTTTCTCTAAAATTTTACATTTTGCCCAAAAAGTATTCCCTTTTGATTTTTCAGGTATAATTAAAGCTCTAATAGATTTATCTTTGTTGATCATATTAATACAACTTGAAATAACTTTAGAAGTTAATTCCATATCTGAGTCAATAAAAAGCAAAAAATATCCTTGGGATTTTTCTGCACCGAAATTTCTTTGAGTATTTCTCTCTGGTCCTTTGTTAAAAACTCTATCTGTATATTTTCCAGCAATTTTTTTGGTATTATCAGTAGAGTTATTATCAACTATTAAAATCTCAATATTTTTATATGTCTGATTTTTAACTGAATCTAAGCAAGCTTCTAAAAAATTTTCTGAATTTTTAGTTGGAATAACAATAGAAACTAAAGGATAGTCCATAAAAATCTCCTATAAATAAAAATCCCTGCATTCATTCTAGCAGAGATTTTAAAATTGTCCAAAACTATATTCAAAATATACCTAAAGTTTTTAAAATTATCCTAATACTTAAAAATACAACCAATAAACCAACTATAATACCTAATGTCTTATGAGGTAGTTTTTTACATATATAGGCACCAATAGGTGCAGCAATAAAACCTGACAAAATAAAAACAAAAATAATATCCCAACGAAATTGCTCAAATCCTAAAAATATAAGAAAAGTTAAAGTTGCAGATATAGCAACAAAAATTCTGGCTATACTAACTGTTCCAACTGCCTTTGCAGGTTCATGTCCGTCTATCATTAAAGAAGGGGTTAAAAGCGGACCCCATCCACCTCCAGCTAAAGAATGCATCAAAGCTGCAAAAAATCCTAAAAAACCCAGTTTCGTAAAAGAATATTTTTTATTTTTTGTTTCTATAAACTTAATATGTTTATCTTTAAATATAAAACGAAAAACAAGCAAACTGCCTATTACAAAAAGAATGATCCCTAAAGTTATTTTAACGGGTCTAAGAGGAAGCCTTACAAGTCCATAAGCACCGATTGCTGCACCAATAATTCCTAATAGAACCAAAGGCTTCAACAATTCTTTTTTTACATTGCCCAATTTAAAATGCGATCTGCCCGAAGCAATATTTACAAAAATTTCAGCTGTGTGTATTGATGCGGATGCAATAGCAGGAACCACTCCAAATGACACAAGCAAAGTAAATGAAATTACTCCATAACCCATACCCAAACTTGCATTAATAAATTGGGCGCAAAACCCAATTATAAAAATAATCCATAAAGACAACGTAAACCCCCTTTATTCCAAAATACTAAATCCGAAATCCTAAATCCTAAATAATTTCAAAATCCTAATGTTCCAAATAAGTTTAGAATTTAGAACTTTGGTCATTGGGATTTGTTTAGGATTTACCTGCCCGCCATTGCTACGCTTTAGGCGTTGGCAGGCGGGGAAATTAGAAATTAGATATTTTTATTTAACCTACATATATCCCAATGCCCTTAGGTCTTCCATTAATTGTTCTTTGTCCAAAGCTCTACCCCCCCGTTCCTCTTTAGACTCTTTTGGGATAGGTTTTGTACATGGCCAGCAACCAATACTTCTGAAAACCAAATTACCATGCTCTACTCTATCATATAAAGGATTATATGGAACATTGTTCTTTTTTAGATAATCCCAAATTTGGCTCATTGACCAATTTAATACTGGATGAACCCGCATATGTGGTGGATTTTCTCTCCAGGAAAAAAAACTTTCTTTGCCACGGACTCCGTGTTCATCCCATCTGATTCCCACCAGAACAGCATCAAAACCAAATTTCTTCAAGGCATTGTTTAAATTATCAGTCTTTAATTTATTACAACATTCAAAGTGATCTGTTTTGTGAGGATTGATTCCTTTCTTCAAAGCTTTTTCATTTTTCCAGCGGATAAAATCCAAATTCCATTGCCTGCCGTATTTTTCCATATATTCATAAGTTTCTGTAAACTGATATCCTGTGTCTAATAATATAACCTTAAAAGGAAATTTTGGAAGTTTACAAAAAGCTTTACGGGCAATAGTCAACATTGTTGTGGAATCTTTCCCGCCTGCCCACAACATTGCTGGATTTTTAAAACGGGCATGTGCTTCTTTTATAATAAATTCTGACTGGCTTTCTAACTTATCCTGCATTTACCTCCTCCTTTATAGTATAGAAAACATCTTTGGGTTCTCTTATTTTATATTTAATATTTTTGGTAATTAATATTCCATCTTGATGATGATCGCCTTTTAATTCACCTTCTGGAGTTTTATCCGGCAAAGTTCTTTCCCTTGCCTCCCCTTTGCCACAAAAACCATGATCAGAAATAATAATCAATTTTTCTCCATATTTTGTCAACATTTCTAAAATTTGATCTATTTTTTTATACCAAGACAAAACCAAAGGCTCTCCCCAATGAAAATGTTGAACTTTATCCAAAGCTGTATAACATACAATAAAAACATCTGGATTTTTCTTTAAGTTATCAACTGCACAAAAAGTTATACCATCTGTATCTTGATCTAGTTCATCTAAATCAGAAGAAGTACCATAGCCAACTGGTGTATATTGACAGTTAAAATTATAAGGGGGCATCACAAAAGGAACCTGTAAAGCTCTAATATCATATTTATCTTTCAACTCATCCCAAATAAAATTTATTTTTATATCTTCTCTGCTTTGTAATTTTTCATCAATAACAAAATTTTTGTGATTGTGTTCTTCTAAAGTTTTGCCGGAAAACATAGAACACCAGATAGATGCAGATAAAATTTGTTCTGATTGTGTTATTGTTTTATGCTCTCCTTCCTCCATTAATTTTTTAAAATTGGGCAGCTGTCCTAAATTGGGTTTTATCACATCCCATGTTGCCGCATCAATTCCAATTACTAAAATTTTAGCCATATTTTACCTTTATAAAATTAAGAACTGTAAATTTTAATTTTTATATGTCATTTTTCACTTTTCATTTTGATTTTTTAATTTATCTTGGTGCATATTCCAAAAGCAATCCGTTTATGTTTTTCAGTAAATCTAAAAGCTGATAAATTATGAAATTCACTTTGAGTTTCAATATAGACTGGTTTTATTGTTTTAATTTCTATAAGTCCTGATTCACCATTTCCAATAACTTTGGGATTTTTCTCTTCCGTCTCTCCGCTTTGAGTATCAACTTTTTTAATTAATTTTGTAATTTCACAAGGCACATCTTGAGTAATCATTTCAAAATGAGTCTTATCGCCTTTCCTAAAACCTACAGGATGATTCAAAACAATTATCTGGGCTGTAAATTTATCTGTTATTACAGGTATGCTATCTGCTTTGCCAATTATATCGCCCCGCTTAATATCTTTTCTATATAAATCTTTTATATACAAACAAATATTGTCACCAGGTTCAGCTTTTTGAATTTTCTTATCATGAATATATATTTTTTCCACCTTAAATTTCTTTTTACGTGGCATAACGACTATTTCATCACCAAATTTTAATTCCCCTGTATCAACACGACCAATTACAACAGGTTTCTTGTCTATTTCATAGATATCTTGTACTGGCATCCGTAAAGGCATCTTTTTAGGTTCTTCTCTCTCAGGCAAATTTTCCAAAAAATGCATTAAAGGATGCCCAGAATACCATTTCATTTTTTTTGTTTTTCCTACAACATTATCGCCTTTGAGTGCTGAACAAGGAACAATGGGAATATCTTTAGGATTATATCCCACTTTTTTTATCAATTTTTCTATTTCCTTTTTTCTTTGTTGAAATTTATCTTCAGAAAATTTAACTAAATCCATTTTGTTAACAGCTACAATAATAGAAGGTACTCCCAGCATTTTAGAAAGATATAGATGTTGCTCTGTTTGACTTTTAATGCCACAATCTGCTGCAACAACTAATATTGCTCCATCAGATTCAGAAGCTCCAGCAAGCATATTCTTAACAAAATCTCTATGGCCTGGGGCATCAGCAAAAGTAAAAGAAATCTTGTCAGTTATTAATTTATTATGCGCCAGCCCAATTGTTATTCCTCTAGCTCTTTCTTCTTTTATCTGATCCATTATAAAAGCAAATTCAAAACCTTCTTTGCCTAATTCTTTTGCTGATTTTTTGATTCTTTCCATTACAGTATCAGCAATATTGCCAGAATCATAAAATAATCTTCCTAAAATAGAAGATTTTCCGTGGTCTAAATGACCAATACAAACCAAATGAATATGTTCCTTTTCCATATTTTCTATTACTCCTTGTTCTAATTAAATATAATTAAATATAATTATACTTGTTTGCATAATAAAAGAGCAAAAAACAATTGTCAAGCTCTTTTTAAAATTATAAATAACCTAAATTTTTCAATCTGTCTTTAATTTTTTCTTCGTCTTCTTTAGAAAAAGGCTCTTTTTTCTTGTCCTCCGTAGCCTCTGCGAAGGAGGATTCTTCTTTTTCATCTTTCTTTTCCTTTCTATTCCCAACAGTAGAGGATCCACTTTCTTCTGCCAAAATTTCTCTTAAAACATAAATTACATAACTGGAAACAGAGGTAAATCCAGTACCTTTAATTCTTTTTTCAATTTTTTTAAACAATTGAGTGGGAATAGAAACAGATGTAAATTTTTTATCTTGATTTTCCATATCTATATCCTTTTTACTAATTATATATAATTAGTAAAATTATGCAACTTTATTTTTATTTATTCAAAATTTCCAAAAATTTTCTAGCGGGTTTTTCCCAATTAAATTCTTTGCTCCACTCCCAAGTATTTTTTTGCGTCTTTTTATATAAATCTTTATTTTTTAGAAGTTTAATTACATTCTCAGCTAAATTAAAAGGAGTATTTTTTTTACAAACTATACCTGTCTCTCCATCTTTTACTGCATCTACCAAACCTGGAGCATTATAAACTACTGCTGGAGTACCGCATGCCGAAGCTTCTATTATAACAAGTCCCCATCCTTCACGAATTGATGTTACCAAAATTAAATGAGATCTACTCATTATTTTTCTTTTTTGATTTTCTTCTACTCTTCCTAGAAACTTTACATTATCTACAAGATTGTTGTCGGAAACTATTTTTTTTATTTTTTTAATATATTTATCATCTCCTCCACCGGCTATATATAATTGAATATTAGGAATTTCTTTTTTAATAAAAATTATTGATTTAACAACCTGATCAACTCTTTTCATTGGGCGAACTGACCCAAAATAAAGCAACAAGGGAGATTTTTCCTTCTTAATTTCTTCCAAAGAATTTATTGGTTTAAAATCTAACCCTTCAGGAATTATATTAATATTTTCTTCTTTAAATCCCAACTTTATAAGGTCTTTTTTTGTCGAATTAGAAACTGTAATTATGGAAACTTTTTTATAAAATTTCAAATATAAAGGTTCTAATAAATATCCAAGAAGAGATATAGGAAAGGGAGCTTCATACCACCAAACTTCTCTGGCTAATTGATGAATAAAAGCAACTTTCTTTTCTTTTACATACCGAGTGGTAAAAAAAGGAATAGTGTTAATTTCATCTATAACTAAATCAAATTTCCCCTGAAAATATTTTTTGTAATATCTATAGGCATGCCAATGTACTGTAAATTGTCTGCCTTTTCGAAAAACTTCTATTCCATCTATTTTTTCTCTATTTTTCCCGCCAGGAAATTGAGCACAAAATAAAGTTACTCTATTCCCCCATAAAACCAGTCTTTTAGCTATCTGATGAGTTACAATCTCTGCTCCACCAGCTTCAGGATTTTTAAGATCTCTCCAGTTTAAAATAAGAATCTTCATAATAATATAATGCCAATTTACAAATAGTATGCCAATGATACGAATAGTTTTCAGAAGTAAAAATAATGCTAATATTATACAAATTAACGCAAATAGTACAAAAATATATAAATAATGTAAATTAGTATGTGCATATTTGCATATTATTCGCATTCATTGGTATTATCTTTCTTATTATAATATTTTAATATTTTAAGCCGGTAAAAAATAGCACAAGTGTCTTGAATTATATCCTTAACTGCTTTTGCATCTATAGAGCTTGTAAATTGGTGTTTTATCTCTATAGGTACTTCATAAATATTTTTATATCCCAAGTGAGAAGCCACAACTAATGTCTCCAGATCAAAAGCATATCTTTTAACAATTATTTTCGGAATAACATTTTCCAAGACTTCTCTTCTAAAAATTTTTAATCCTACTTGTGTATCTTTCACATTTAAATCAAATAAAATTTTAATCAAAAGTTGATATATTCCACTATAAAACTGTCTTCTTAAAGGATAAGTAACTTTTGATTTAGGGTGCCTTTTAGAGCCTATAATAATATCAGCTTTTTTCTCTTCCATATGTTCTAAAAAATGTTTTATACTAATTGGATTTAGATCCATATCTGCATCAATGAAACCCACTAAATCCCCATTGGTTTTATAAAAACCGTATTTGACTGCATGCCCCTTGCCTTTATTTTTATCATAATAAAAAACTTTAATCTTATTATCATCTAATTTTAAGGCTCTTTTGTAAGTATCAAGACAACCATCACAAACTACAACTATCTCATAATTTTCTGAAATATTATTTATAACATCTTTCAATAATTGCAAATTATTATAAATTTTTTCTTCGTTATAAGCAGGAACAATAATAGATAGTTTATTCATATAATTTCCTTATGTTTTCTTCGGTCTATATGATTTAATAAATAGATAAAATAAAGTCAAACTAACAAGCAATAAAAAAGTTACAATATTTAAAACCAAAATAACTTGGGCAATTGAATTATGAAAAAAGCATATCCCAAATATTTCAGTTAAAATAGCTAAAACAAGCAAAAAAACAAAATTAGTTCTATGAATGGACAAAAAATAATAGATAAAAACATTAACTAAGCTTAATAGAAAAACAAAAAAACCAAAAAACCCTAAATATGCGCTAATTTCAAGATAATCATTTCCAAAGAGCAATCCAATAACTAATTTAGGCAACAAAAAATAGAAAAATAAAATCACGGCTCCTCCAATAGAAACAATAGCCAAAGAATTTCTCAAAACATTTTTGTGCTCTTGCTCTCTCTCATATAAATCAGCAACAATAGGAAACATAGCAGCAGCAACCGCTCCAAAAGCAAAGAATATAATTTTACCCAAAGTAGACAAGGCAGCATAAAGCCCAGCTTTGTGAGGGTCAAAAAAATGCTTAACTAAAACCACATCTATACTATACATTAAAGTCAAACATAAAAAAGAAATAAAAACTGGAAAAGAATAGGATTTTATCTTGCTATAATCTATTTTTTGAGGTTTTTTATATTTAAATAAAAATTTTAAAGGGTATAAGCTTAAAAGATAGGCTAAAAACAACCCCATAAAAATAGCAAAAACAGCACCATTTACTCTGAAACCAAGATAAACTAAAAAAACACCAAGGAATAATTTTACTGTTGGATCAATCACTAAATTTAAAGAAAGTTGTTTAAATTTTTGCAAACCTTGGAGGATTCCTCGATTTAAAGGCAAGACAAAAGCCATCAAAAACAAAGTGCTTAATAAAATAATTGGGGAAACCACTGAAATATTTAAAAATTGGGCTATTTTGGAACTGTAAACAATAAACAATAAAAATAATATAAGGCTTAGTATAAAAAGATTTTCTGATAAGAAAATCATAAAAGAACGAATTTTGTCAAATTGTTCTTTTGCCGCAAAAGAAGAAACAAATTTAACAGTTACTGTTTTTATAGTCGCTGCAAAAACGCCAATAATATAAAATATAGAAATTAAAGCAGCTAAAATTCCATAGTCTGAAGGTCCCAGCATTCTGCCCATTAATAAATGAAATAAATAATTCAAAACATTAACAGCCATCATCCCTGCAAACAAAATTCCACTGCTTTTGACGAGATAGTTGTTTTTTAATTTTTGGATAAATGAAGACACATTCATAAATTTCTAATTTCTAATTGACCTAATTTCTAATAAATGTCTAATT
>CAYFQT010000041.1:0-54994 GCA_964345445.1 uncultured Candidatus Saccharibacteria bacterium | reverse complement strand
TTTGAATTTATTTAGAATTTAGATATTAGAAATTAGAATTTATTCTCTCAATTAGGCATTTTGATATTTCCGCCAGAGGCGGATCAGCCTTTGGCTGAAGACATTGATTAGACATTAGGTCAATTAGGAATTAGAAATTTATAAAACATTTAATTTACAGAAAGGATTTTTATGCGTATTGGAATTGATTGTAGATTTTATGGGGGAAAGGCTGGTGGTATTGGGCGTTATACTCAAGAGCTGGTAACTCATCTTTTAGAAATAGATTCTAAAAATAAATATGTCTTATTTTTCACTAAAGATAATTTTAAAGAGTGCCGACTTGCCTTTTCTAATTTAGAAAAGAAAATTGTTTCTTCTCCTTATTATTCTTTTTCCGAACAGATTTTTTTCCCTTTTGACCTACGTAATCAAAAGTTAGACCTGATGCATTTCACTAATTTTAATAATCCTCTTTTTTGGTTTGGGAAATTTGTAGTTACTATTCATGATTTAACTTTAATGTTTTTTACGGGAGAAAAAAGGACTTCATCATTACATAAATTGGGCTATCGTCTGGTTCTTTTGTCTGCTTGCAAAAAGGCCAGAAGAATAATAGCCGTATCTTCTCATACTAAAAAAGATATAATAAAATTTTTTAATATTCCTGATAATAAAATAAAATTAGTTTATGAAGGAGTAGAGGAAAAATATCACCCACAAGAAGATAAAAATTTGATAGAAAAAATTAAAAAGAAGTATAATATTCAACCTCCTTATCTGATGTATGTAGGAGCATGGAAAAAACATAAAAATATTACTAATTTAGTTAAAGCCTTTGCTATATTAAAGAAAAATTATACACTCCCCCATAGATTGGTTTTAGTAGGCAAAGAAAATTCTCTAACAGAAGAGCTAAAGGAAGAAGTAACCAAGCTTGATTTAAAAAAAGATGTTATTTTTACAGGATTTGTATATGAAGAGGATTTGCCAATAATTTATAATGCTGCTGAGGTTTTTGTCTTCCCTTCTTTATATGAGGGTTTTGGCTTGCCTCCTTTGGAAGCCATGGCAACTGGCACACCAGTTGTTGCATCTAATATCTCTTCAATTCCTGAAATTTTAGACAAAGCAGCTGATTTCTTTAATCCTTGGGATCCAGAAGATATGGCCTTGAGGATAAGAGATGTTTTGTTTTCTAAGAAGAAACAGGAGGAGCTTAAAAAAAGGGGGCTTAAAAAAGCATCTCAGTTTTCTTGGCAAAAATGTGCCCAGGAAACCTTAAAGATTTATGAAGAAGTGTATAAAAAAACTGGGGAACCAAATAACTAAAGAACAATAAGCTACTAACAGTAATGTTCAATTTGTTCAATTACTACGCCCAGAAAGCTTTCTGGGCAAGTTTGTTCAAAATGTTAAAGATGATAAATAATAAACAGCTGATGGTTGGAGGTAAAAACAGATGGCATAGTTATTTGTTTATAGACTATAGTCATAAAATACAATAACTACTTATCAAAGACCAAACTGGTAGCCCTGCCTGAGGACCGACTATTAAAAAATTTCAAAATTTATGGTAAACTAAAGTATATCAATGATAAAAAAATAATAATTAAATTCCACACTTTTTGTAGGAGGTTTTATGAAAGCACTTATTACAGGCATTGCTGGGTTTGCAGGTAGTTATCTAGCAGAGTATTTGTTAAATGAGAAGAAAATTCAGGTTTATGGAGCAATTATAAAAAGATGGCAAGATGATTTAGGTAACATTGAACATCTTTTAGATAAAGTAACTTTGATTGAATGTGATATTCGTGATTCTACCGCTGTTACTAATGCTTTAGAGAAAGCTGAGCCAGATTATATCTTTCATCTGGCTGCTCAAAGTTTTGTACCTACTTCTTGGAATATGCCCTCAGAAACTTTAACTACCAATATTATTGGCGAGCTTAATCTTTTTGAAGCTATTCGAAAATTAAAATTAGATCCAATAATCCAAGTAGCTGGGTCTTCGGAAGAGTATGGTTTGGTTTATGAAAATGAAGTTCCTATTTCCGAAGATAATCCCCTTCGTCCTTTAAGTCCTTATGCTGTAAGTAAAATTGGACAAGACTTTTTAGGTTACCAATATCACAAAAGTTATGGGCTTAAAATAGTTCGTACTCGGGCATTTAATCATACCGGGCCTAGACGGGGCGAGGTTTTTGTATGTAGTACTTTTGCTAAACAGATTGTGGAAATAGAAAAAGATAAAAAACCGCCAGTGATTTCTGTAGGCAATTTAGAAGCAAAACGTGATTTTACTGATGTAAGAGATATGGTTAAAGCTTATGTTCTAGCAGTAGAAAGATGTCAACCAGGAGAAGTATATAATATTTGTTCAAGCAAAACTATTTCCATAAAGGAAATTCTTGATATTCTGATATCTTGTAGCACAAAAAAAGATGAGATAAAAATAGAGCAGGATCCTGAAAGATTAAGACCTTCTGATGTGCTGATTTTAAAAGGCGATGCTTCGAAATTTAAAACTCAAACTGGTTGGGAACCAAAAATTCCCCTTACTCAGACTTTAAGTGATTTACTTGATTGGTGGAGGGGGAGAATAAAATAAAGAGGTCTATTCCCCCGGTAGTAATCAGGGGACGGCTCGTTCGCCCCGACAAATCCTCGGGATGAAATAGAGGAGGAATAATTGATTGATTATTCTTTGTTAGCAATTGGTTTAGGCATCTTAGGTTTGTTTTTTGCTGGTGTTCTTTATTTTTGGGTTAAAAAACAACCCTCGGGCAATGCAAAAATGCAAGATATTGCTGATACAATTGCTCAAGGAGCAATAGTATTTCTAAAAAAGGAATATTCTATTTTATCTTTATTTATTGTGATTGTTTTTGGTTTACTTTGGTGGAAAATTGGTTTATATACAGGGGTAGCTTTTTTATTTGGAGCTATTTGTTCAATGTTAGCGGGATATTTTGGAATGAATGCAGCCACCCGGGCCAATGTCAGAACTGCCCAAGCAGCCAAAGAAAAAGGTCAAAAACAAGCCTTGCAGGTGGCTTTCTCTGGTGGTGCTGTTATGGGTATGTCTGTAGCTTCTTTGGGAATTTTAGGTCTTTCTATATTATTTTATTTTTTTATAGATATAAACCCTGCTATTTTAGCAGGATTTTCTATGGGGGCTTCTTCTATTGCTTTGTTTGCTCGTGTGGGGGGAGGAATTTATACTAAATCAGCTGACGTGGGCGCAGATCTTGTAGGAAAAGTAGAAGCAGGTATTCCTGAAGATGATCCTCGTAACCCTGCTGTTATTGCTGATAATGTTGGAGATAATGTTGGAGATGTGGCAGGGATGGGCGCTGATCTTTTTGAATCTTATGTAGGATCTATTGTGGCTACTATTGCTATTGGCGCTACGATGACTTATGCAATTTTATCCTGGATGTCTCTGCCTATTGTAATAGTTAGTTTAGGACTCTTATCCTCTGTTTTTGGGATTTTATCTATAAGATTTTTTTCCAAATTAAATCCTCAAGCTGCTTTAAGATATTCTACTTATATAAGTGCCTTTTTGCTTTTAGTTGGTTCTTATTTTATAATTAGATATTTATTAGTTTTGCCACTGGGAGTATTTTGGGCTTTATTGTCTGGAACAATTGCCGGTATAGCAATTGGTGTTTTAACTGAATATTATACTTCAGGCAAGCCTATAATTAAAATTGCTCTTTCATCTCAAACAGGAGTAGCTACCAATATCATAACTGGTTTAGCTTTGGGCATGGAAAGCGTAGTCCTACCTGTTTTGATTTTATGTGGAGCAGTTCTGGTTGCTTACTCTAAAGCTTCACTTTATGGAATTGGAATTTCGGCAGTGGGAATGTTGGCAACTATTGGGGTGACAATGTCTGTAGATGCTTATGGACCGGTTGCTGATAATGCTGGGGGGATTTCTGAAATGGCTGGCTTAGGACAAGAAACTAGAAAAATTACAGACCAGCTAGATGCTTTAGGAAACACTACTGCTGCTATTGGAAAAGGATTTGCTATTGGTTCCGCGGCATTAACTGCCTTGGCTTTATATTCAGCCTATATTCAAACAACCGGGCTTTCTGGGATTAATGTTGCTGATGCTAAAGTAACCGCAGGGCTTTTTATCGGAGGAGTAATTCCTTTCTTTTTAGCTGCTTTAACAATGACAGCAGTTGGAAAAGCAGCTTTTTCTATGGTTTCTGAGGTTAAAAGACAATTTAGGGAAATTTCTGGACTAATGCAAGGAAAAGCCAAGCCAGATTCAGCAAGATGTATAGCTATTTCCACAAATAGCGCTTTAAAGCAAATGATTTTGCCTGGTATTATTGCTGTAGCAACCCCAGTGATTGTAGGATTTGTCTTAGGGCCGGAGTCATTAGGCGGGTTTTTAGCAGGAGCTACATTAGTTGGGGTGTTATTGGCTTTAATGATGGCCAATGGCGGAGGAGCTTGGGATAATGCTAAAAAATATATTGAAGCTGGCAATTTGGGCGGAAAAGGCTCTGATGCTCATAAGGCAGCAGTGGTGGGAGATACTATTGGTGATCCATTTAAAGATACTTCAGGGCCATCAATGAATATTTTGATTAAACTAATGGCTATAGTTTCCTTGGTGTTGGTACCACTTTTGATATAAAAATCCTAAATCCTAAATACCAAATCCTAAACAAATCCTAATATTTAAATTCAAATGACCAAAACGAATGTTTAGAACATTGGGGAATTAGAATTTAGATATTGTTTAGAATTTAAGTGCTTAGAAATTAGGATTTAAAAACTTTAAGGGTTTTATCATGGATTCTCAACAAGAATTATTAAATAAATATTCTTTATCTGGGACTTTAGACCGAATTGAAGAAGATAAAGCAGTTATTAGATTGGACGATGGACAAGAGATTTTTTGGGCTCGAGAAAAATTACCACAGAATGTCAAAGAAGGAGAACTTGTTAGAATTAAACTGTTTACAAGTGATACTGAAAGTGAAGAAAGAGAGAAAATAGCTAGAAAACTTTTAGAAGAAATTTTGAAAAAAGAGGATTGATAGGATTAAAAAATGAGAAAACAGAAAAAACCCTCTAAAAAAACAAGATTTTGGTATCAAAAATGGGTGAGATTAATTTTCACCCTTTTAATTTCTATAATCATGATATTAAGCTTTTTTTTATTTTATAATTTAGCTTATACAAATAAAATTTTTAAAGGAGTAAAAGTAGTAGGAGTTAACTTAGGAGGAAAGACAAAAAAAGAAGCTTATAGTTTAATAGAAGAAAAAATTAGTGAATTTCCCCCAGAATTAACTTTAATGTATTCAGATCAAAAGATAAATTTAAAAAATAGTGACATTGATTTACAGTTTGATATTAATAAAACAACCGATTATGCTTTTAAATCAGGACGGAAAGAAAATTTACTTGTTAATTTGTCAAGCCAATTGAATTTTATGGTTTCCGGTGTTAATTTACCTGTACAATATTATTTAAATGAAGAAAAATTAGATAAATTTTTAGAAAATATAGGTTTTCAATTTGAACAGTCTACTGAAGATACCAAGCTTTTGATTGAAGAAGATCAAGTGAAATTTGCTATAAGTAAATTTGGCCAGAAAGTAAATATAGAAAATATAAAAGAAGATATAAAATCATCTTATGCTTTTTTATATTCAGAAAATATAGAAATTCCCGTAGTTAAAATCCATCCTAAAATCAAGAGCAAAGATGTCTTAGAGGCTCAAAAAGATGCTTTGCAGTTAATTTCTAAGCCTATTGTTTTAAAATATGGACAAGAGAAGTGGGAGATTACAACTTTCGATATAGCTTCTTGGATAAAATTTGTCCAAAAAGAAAAAATAGTTCCAAAACAAGAGACAATCACCCAGTCTTATGATTTAGATGTGTATATTAATAAAATTAGAAATGCATCGAAGTACAAGTCATTAAGAATATATATTCCAAGGTCTACTTTGGAATCAGAGGTAGACCAGGATAAGTTAAGAGAATATATAACTGATTTAGCTGAGAATACTATAAATATATCCCCAACAAATGCCTCCCTTGGTGTAAGTGGAGACAAAGTGATAGTTTTAGCCTCTGAAAAAAAGGGAAGAAGTCTACAAATTGATGATACAATAGATAAAATTAATGATTGTCTTTCTGATGATAAAAACCGAGAAATAAAAGTATTAATTTTTGAAGAAAAGGCAGAAGTTCGGGCAGATAATTTAGAAGAGTTGGGCCTGGTTGGACTTTTGGGTCGGGGAACATCTAATTTTGCTGGCTCCCCCTCTAATAGAATACATAACATTAAAGTAGGAGCAGCCTCTTGCCATGGGGTGATAATCAAACCAGATGAAGTATTTTCTTTGGCAGAGACTTTAGGAGAAATAGATGCTTCAACTGGATACCTGCCAGAACTGGTTATCAAAGAACATAAAACTATTCCAGAATATGGCGGAGGACTATGCCAGGTTGCTACAACTTGTTTTAGAGCTGCTTTAAATTCTAGTCTGCCTATCCTGGAGCGGACTAACCATGCTTATATTGTTCAATACTATGCTCCTACTGGCACTGATGCCACAATTTATCCTCCTCATCCAGATGTGAGGTTTGAAAATGATACTGGATATTATATTTTAATTCAGACTTCTGTTTCTGGTAATAATTTAATTTTTGATTTTTATGGAACTGGTGGCACGCGAAGTAGTAAATTCTCTGGAACAGAAGATGGGCCAAAAGTGGATAAAGTAGAGAGTGTTTCTCCTCATGTTTGGGATCAAAAATCAGATGGCTCAGCCAAAGCAGAATTTTGGTATTTTGTTTATGAAAATAGCAAAGAAATTTCCAGAAAACGTTTTTATAGTGAATATGATTCTCCGGCAAAATATCCACATTAGGACTGTGATATATGTGACAAATGATAGGGAGTTAAGGGCTAAAGGATAGTAATTAGGGTTTAGTGATTGGTGGGTAGTGATTAAAGAGTATTCTCAAACCAAACTATTCTGCGACCGCAATATAGTTTGGTTTTTATTTTGCTATTTAACTAACCGCTATACGCTATGTGCTAATTTGTGTTATAATATAGAGGCAAAATTTTAAATCTTAAAGCCCCATAATCCACTTACATTACTACGGGGCCTTGACCTTAGTAAGGAATAATTTATATAGCAAAGGACTCGGGAGAAAATAATGACTAAAATTAATAGTCAAATTTTTAGAGAATATGATATAAGGGGGATAGCTGAAAAAGATTTAACACCAGAGATAGCTTTTAAAATTGGAAAAGGATTTGGGACTTATCTTAAAAATAAAAGGATAGATGAAGTGGTAGTAGGCAGAGACAATAGATTATCATCAGAAGATATTTTTAATAATTTAACAGGAGGATTGCTTTCAGTAGGATGTAATGTAATTGATATTGGGCTTTCCTTATCCCCTATTGTTTATTATATTTCTAGATTTTATTTAAAAACTAACGGTGGAGTTATGATTACTGGCAGTCATAATCCTACTGAATTTAATGGATTTAAATTGGTTGCTGAAAAAGGATGTATTTATGGAAAAGAGATTAAAAAAGTTCAAAAAATTATTGAACAAGAAGATTTTAGTCAAGGCAGAGGTAAATTAAAATCTCAAGATTTCTCCCTGTCTTATTTAAAAATGATCAAAAACAAAATTAAACTTGGTCCTAAAAAACTAAAAATAGTTTTAGATTGTGGTAATGGAACAGCTAGTCTTTTTGCTCCTAAATTATTAGGCGAATTAGGGGCAGAAGTAATTCCTCTATATTGTCAGTCAGATGGCAATTTTCCTAATCATCTACCTGATCCTACAAAGATTGATTATGTTCAAGATTTAATTTTAAAAGTAAAAGAAGAAAAAGCAGATTTAGGTTTGGGAGTTGATGGCGATGCTGACCGCCTGGGAGCAATTGATGAAAAAGGAAATATTATTTGGGGTGATCAAATGATGATTTTATTCTCCAGGGAAATTTTAAAGAAATATCCAAAAGCTAAAATTATTATTGAAGTTAAATGCTCCCAAGGGCTTTATGAAGATGTAGCTTCCCATGGTGGTATACCAATCTTTTGGAAAACCGGTCATTCTTTAATTGAAGCTAAAATGCATCAAGAAAAGGCTCTTTTGACTGGTGAGATGAGTGGACATATGTTTTTCGGAGACGAATATTATAGCTATGATGATGCTTTATATGCAGCAGGCAGGCTTTTGCGTATTTTAAGTAATACAGAAAAGACTTTCTCTCAGATGTTTGCTGATACTCCTAAATATTATTCTACCCCAGAGCTTAGACCATTTTGCCCTGATGATAAAAAATTTGACATAACAACCTCTATTGTAAAAGATTTTAAGGAGAAATATGGAGATAAGGTAATTGATATAGATGGTGCACGAGTAGTTTTTGAAGATAGTTGGGGATTAGTAAGAACTTCTAATACTCAACCAGCTTTGATAGTACGGGCTGAAGGTAAAACCCCTGAAGCTTTGGAGAAGATTAAAAAAATTATTAGCGATGAAATTTCTAAATATAAAGAAGTGAAGTTGGATTGGGAGAAGCAAGATTAGATAAATTATTCTATATTCTAAAAAGCCTGAAAAGCAAAAAGGCCGCGCTCCGCGCGGCCTTTTTTGGCTACTTAGTCCTATATTTTACTCAAATCAACACCCTGTGTTGAAGTGTAGCTAAACATAAGGCATTTTTCTATTTTAGAGCTTTATTTTTTAGAACTATAAATTCATCAAAGGATTTTTCCTCAGTAAAATTTTCTTGAATATAATTTGCAATTTTCTTATTTTGCATATAAAGATCATCTTCGCTTTTAGGAAAAACACAATATTTAGGTTTGTTTTCTTCTATTTCATCTATATAGGTCTGGCTAAAATTAAACCCATATCCTTCCCTTTCATCCAAAAGTAAAACACTGGCGGAGACAAATCTGGAGGCAGAATCTCTTTCAGACAGTCTATATAAAGTGGCACCATAGGTATAGACTATAATTTTATCATCTTTGCCTGTATTGTTTTTGATATAATTTCCAATAGCTTGGAATTCTACAGCTTCTTTCCTAGCTTCCCCAGAAAAATAATTATAGAATTGTTTAGTTGATATGACAAAGGAAAGAAGCATACCTAAAAACAATATAGCCACAATTAATAAATTTTTTTTATTTTTAATCTCCAGAAATATATTGCCAGAATACAAAATTATTAAAATAAAACCAGGTAGCAAAATCAAGAAATAATAGGGATAAAATGCTCCCATAGCCGTTCCTAAAATCAAATTGGCCAGCAGAAGAAAGAACAAAAATCTATAGTTTTCCTCTTTGACAACAAGCCTGTAATCTTTTAAAAATTTTACAATAAATATCAAAAGAGGCACAAAAAAAGGCAATAAAATAATAATAAAAATAAAATGAGGTGAGACATTGCCAGCCCAAGTACTCCTTAGGTATTTTGAACTGAACAGATATGCGCCAACAAAAAAATCATATAAAGCATTGTGAAAATAAAAGTATAAAAGCCAGAGAGCAGTTTGTAGGATTAAAGGAAGAGCAAATATTAAGGTATTTAGTATCAATCTTTTGATGTTTTTATAGCTGGTGGTTAGAATTCCCACCACAATAGGCAAACTTAATATTATAAAATTGCCTTTAAGATAGAATAAAATGGATAAATTTATGCCGGATGCAAATAAATAAATCCATTTTTTCTTTTCTTGGAATTTTAAATAACTTAAAAACATTAAAAGAAGAAAAATAATACCCAGATTTTCTGTATTGTTACCGCTTGAGGTAAATTGGGAAAGATTGCGAAAGAATATGTATAAGATTAGTCCGATTTTTACTATTTTATCTGTATATATTTGATTGATTTTTTGAACAAGAATTTGGAGCAGTTTATAAAACAAATAAATATCAAAAATGGTTAGTATTGTTAAAAATATTCTATGCAATATTAAATTTCCGCCAAAAAGAAGATGCATTATAGCATTAAATACAAAAATCAAAGGGGGTTTGTGGTCCCAAGCTCCTATATATAAAATTCCTCCCTCGGAAAAATTTTTGCCTATATAATAAAACAGCCAATGGTCGCTGTTTACTGGATAAAACCAAGTAGCCAGCCGACAAAGAAAAAAAATTGCTATTAGAGTTGCCCAAAATAGTTTATTATTTTCTAGGATTTTATTGATAAATTTTTGGATTTTTCCAATCATTTTAGTTCTATTTGTAATTTTTTGATGACCTTTTTAATAATTTACCAGAACTAGATTTTTAGTCAATTTATTCTTTAGATGTTCTTAAGAAGTATACCCTCCATAAATAAAAGAGGCTGTGCAGAGCGCAGCCTTAACTAATTCCTAATTCTCTATTCTTTATTCTTAATAACTTTACAAAAGTCCTATTTTATTTTTAACTTCTGCCAAAGTTTTTTGGGAAATTGGAGCAATTTTTTCTGCTCCTTGTTTTAGAATTTTTTCTATATAGTCAGGATTTTTGTCCAATCGAGCCAGTTTTTTCTGAAATGGTTTTAAAAATTCCACTACCACCTCGGCTAAATCTTTTTTGAAATCAGCATAACCATAGCCTGTATATTTTTTCTCTATATCACCTATAGATTTTCCTGTAACTAAACTATAGATAGTAAGTAAATTGGAGATAGCTGGTTTTCTTTTTTCATCAAACTTTATTTCTTTACCAGAGTCAGTTACTGCACTTTTTATTTTTTTGGTTATTTCATCAGCCGCATCTCTTAAAGTTATAATATTATATTTTTTGGGATCACTTTTATCCATTTTATTTTCTGGGGCTCCAAGACTCATAATTTTAGCCCCTTTCTCTGGTATAAATGCCTCAGGTATTTTAAATGTTTTTCCATAAAGACCATTGAATCTTTGAGCAATATCTCTGGTAATTTCAATATGTTGTTTTTGATCCTCCCCTACAGGAACAATATCGGTTTGATAAAGAAGAATATCACAAGCCATAAGAACTGGATAATTAAATAATCCCACATTTATATTTTCAGGATGTTTTTTGGATTTATCTTTAAATTGAACCATTCTAGAAAGCTCTCCCATATAAGTATAACAGTCTAAAATCCAAGTTAGTTCTGTGTGTTCTGGTCTATGAGATTGAATAAATATAACTGCTTTTTTAGGATCAATCCCAAAAGCCAGATAAATTTTTACAAATTCTCTCACTCTTTGTTTTAAAAGTTTTGGGTCTTGTCTTACAGTTATAGCATGGAGGTCAACAACGCAAAAAATGCTATCATATTTTTCTTGGTATTCTGTCCATTGTTTGATAGCTCCAAAATAGTTTCCTATTGTTAAGCTGCCTCCTGAGGGAGCAGCACCGGAAAAAATCTTTTTTTTCATAATTTACTTTCTATCTCCCCGCTTTGTACAGGGGGGAACGAGCCAATCCCCTGATAGCCATTGGGGGCATAGACCTTTTCTTATTTTAAGTTATCATAAAAACTACTAACAAACAAGTTCTTATGTGGTATAACACTATTGTGCCATGGCACAAAAAGTGAGGTAGCTAAAATTACAACATTATTTGACGATCCCTGCCCGCCAATGCCTTCGTCATGGCGATGACAGGCAGGGGCTGAAAAGTGTTGTAAAAATTTTATGTTTTATTTATAAAAACAAAAAGAAAAAGGGGTCAAAATTATGGAATTGACCCCTTTGGGAATCTTATTTTTTCAATTTTACTAAACTGGCACTAATATTTCTTTATCTCCTTCTGTAATTTTTTTCAAAATTTTACCACATTTGCAGCATATGTAAGCCTAAATTGGAGCATCTGGTCTAGGATTTAAAGAGTATGTAGTGCTACCATCTGAGTGAGGGTGCTTTTCTTCAAATAAAGAAAAAGTTTTCCCTGCAACAAAAAGATTATTTCTGCATTCAGGGCACATCTTTTTCACTTCCTTTCTGGATTATTCAATAACTTCTACTTCCAGCGGGATAAGAGTTACCATATCTTGTAAAGAATACATTCCGCCACCGCCACTACCTGGACTTATTTCTACAATAACCTTTGTTACTTTTAATTTTTTAATTTTTCCCTCTTCTTCCCATTCAGTATGGCCATTTATTATTTCTCTTTCAAAATCATCAGGAGAAATATCAGGATTATATTGATAGCTTACAGAAAAGCCTTTAATTGGTTTTTTGGCTTTTTGTGAATCTCCTGTCTTTCCTATATAGCCGCTTTTTTCGGGGATTTGATAACATGTTGTTTCATAAAAAGCAACTATTTCATCATTTTCTAATATTTGTTCACAACTTTCTTTTAAAGTAAATCTTATTGCTGCTTTTTCTATTTTATTGCACTCATAAATAGTTTTTTTCTTTATGCTTGATTTAGGTTTGCTGCAACCAAACATAAGAAACACTAAAATTAGAATCAATAAAATACTGCATAACAGTTTTACTTTTTTCATTATTATCGCCCCTCAAGTTGTTAAATTGCGCCGTCTTACAACGGATATCTTAATTTAGCATACTGAATATTTTTTGTCAAAAAATATCTTGACAAAAATTTTTTTGATATTTATAATTGAATTTAGCACTCTACTTAAGCGAGTGCTAATAAATAAGTGTTATAGGTGTCAAACGTGTCATAGGTATCAAAAGACAATATATAATCTCTGACACTTATGATACATCTGATACATATGATACCTACGACTGAAAGGAGTTTTAAGATGAAAATTAGACCTTTAGCTGATCGGGTTGTTGTAAAACCATTACAATCTGAAGAAGTTACAAAATCTGGAATAGTTCTTCCAGATACAGCCAAAGAAAAGCCTCAGGAAGGTAAAGTCATAGCAGCAGGTCCAGGAAAACTTTTAGAAAATGGCAAAAGAGCCAAAATGGACATTAAAGAAGGAGACAGAATATTATATACTAAATATGGGCCTTCAGAGGTTAAAATTTCCGGGGAGGAATATCTGATTGTTAAAGAAGAAGATATATTAGCAGTTATAAAATAGGTGTCAAAGGTGTCATAAGTGTCACAGGTGTCAAAGGATATAATAACTTCTGACACATTTGATACATCTGATACATCTGACACCTGCGACTGAAAGGAGTAAATATGGCAAAGCAAATTTTATTTAATGAAAAATCAAGGCAGTCATTAAAAAAGGGCGTAGATATCTTAGCTGATACAATTAAAACCACTTTAGGCCCCAAAGGTCGTAATGTTGTTTTAGACAAGAAATTTGGCTCCCCCACTATTACTAATGATGGGGTGACTATTGCTCGGGATATTGATTTAGAAGATCCATTTGAAAATATGGGTGCTCAGATAGTAAAAGAAGTAGCCACTAAGACCAATGAGGTCGCTGGAGACGGGACAACTACAGCAGCAGTTTTAGCTCAGGCTATTATCTCTGAAGGTTTAAAAAATGTTGCTGCCGGAGCCAATCCCATGGCTATTCGCAGAGGCATTCAAAAAGCAACCCAAGCTGTGGTAAAGACATTGAAAAAAGAAATTTCCAAGCCAGTTGCTACTTCCCAAGAGATTGCTTATGTTGCTTCTATTTCAGCTGAAGATCCTGAGGTAGGAAAATTAATTGCTGAAGTTATGGATAAAGTAGGAAAAGACGGGGTGATTACAGTAGAAGAATCTCAAACTCTAGGATTGGGCAAAGAATTTGTTGAGGGAATGCAGTTTGATCAAGGTTATATTTCTCCATATATGGTTACGGATGCTGAGCGAATGGAAGCAGTATTTGACCATCCTTATATTTTAATTACGGATAAAAAGATATCAGCAGTTGGTGATATCTTGCCTATTTTAGAAAAAATGTCTAAAGCAGGCAAAAAAGATTTAGTTATTATTGCTGAGGATGTAGATGGCGAAGCACTGGCTACTTTAGTTGTCAATAAAATAAGAGGTATATTTAATGCCTTGGCAGTTAAAGCCCCTGCTTTTGGTGATAGAAGAAAAGAAATGTTGGCTGATATTGCTGTATTAACTGGTGGTCAGGTAATTTCTGAAGAATTAGGGCTAGAGTTAGAGGGTGTTGAGTTAGAATCTTTAGGGCAGGCCAGGAAGGTAATTGCTGATAAAGATAATACAACTATTATTGAAGGAAAGGGTAAGACAGCGGATGTAAAAGCAAGGATTGAGCAGTTAAAAACGCAGATTAAAAATACCACTTCAGAATTTGATAAAGAAAAACTTCAGGAGAGATTGGGTAAGCTTTCTGGAGGTGTTGCAGTAATTAAAGTAGGAGCAGCTACAGAGGTAGAACAAAAAGAAAAACAACATAAAGTAGAAGATGCCCTTTCAGCAACTCGGGCAGCTGTTGAAGAAGGAATTGTTCCTGGTGGTGGAGCAGCTTTGCTAAAAGTAGCTTCTTGCTTAGATGAATTGAATATCTCTGAGGAGGAAAAAGTAGGAGTGAATATTATAAAAGATGCATTGGTTTCTCCTTTAAGACAAATAGCCAAAAATTCCGGGATTGAAGATATTGCTATGATAGTTAATAATATTAAAGATATTAAAAACACAACTATTGGTTGGGATTTTGCCAAAAATGAAAAAACAGATATGATGAAAGCAGGGATTGTTGATCCAATAAAAGTTACCAGATCAGCCCTACAAAATGCCGCCTCTGCAGCAGCTATGCTCCTGACCACTGAAGCGGCAGTAACTGATATAAAAGAGGAAGAAAAAGAAGGTATGTCACCTGGCGGAGGGATGCAAGGAATGCCTCCAATGTAAGGGCAGGGGAGGTCCCAAAACTTTGCACGAATATGTTTACTTTGTAAAAGAATTTTACTATAGGTAAGAATTAAGCACGAAATAGAAAAATAGGAGCCGCGCGGAGCACGGCTCTCTTAAATATTACTCTTAATCTGAAATTATTTGCTTTTTTGGATATTTATTATATATTATTAATGCAAATTATTTATAAGGATTAGAACTATGAAAAGAATAAAACTATTGCCTAATATCCATAATAAAATTAAAAAAGTCTTAAAAAACTTAGGGCTTACTACTTGTAGTTCTATTCCCAAAACTGCTCATAAATATTCTACTATGTGTACAGATAACAAAGAGAGAAAATTTTTCTTTAAAATTCGTATGGAAGATAATCCTAAAACTGAAAGAGCATTTATAAATGAAATCAATTATACTAGATTCTTAAATCAAATTTTCCAAAAAGGGCATAGAATTCAGGTCCCTAAAATTTTAAAGTATAATATTGCTTCTATCCCAGAATGGAGTTTATTTAGATTAGCTTCAGGCAAATATTTGGATAGAAAAAATCTCTCTGTAAAAGACAGAGATTTGATTGTAAATACTCTCTTGAATATCCAAAAGATTCCTTTATCCAAACTTCCCCAGGAGAAACCTAAAGGTGAAACACTTGGTTTTTGGCAGACAGATTATCTTTGGTATATAAATAGAATAACTAATTCTTTAAGGCGACTTCGAGAAGAAATAGATTATAAAAAGATTCTGCAAGCAGTAAATTTCGTCGTTGAAAATCAAAAATTATTAGATAATTATCCCAAGGTTTTAGCTCATGGAGACTGGGATTTAAGTCATATTTTTCTTGGAAAGAACTCTGTAATTTTATTTGATTGGGAACATGCTCGAATTGATATACCTACTATGGATTTAGCTTTTTTATTTGTTAGAACAAGAGGTAATAAAAAATGGTCAAGAGATTTGGTTTTAAAATTTATACAGAAAAAAGGCAACAGAAGAGAACTTAGGCAACTTTTTAGAATTTCTATTATTCGTTATTCTTTAAAGAGAATGGCTAATACCAAGTTGTTATATGAAGATAGGATAATTTCTAAAGAGGAAGTAGAAGCTATTCGTTCCGATTGTCTAGGTCTTTTTTATAAGGCTTTAAAGGGATTTTCGGAGATTTTAAAATAATTCTTGACATTTTGAAAAATCTGTGCTATCATTTTATCTTGTCATCATATTTATGGTGATTTTTATTTTTAGATCTTTGAAAAGATTATACATAGATGTAGATGCTGGTCTTGCTACCGAGGGGAGTAATATATTCCTATTAAGGAGGCAAGATAGTGGAAGCTACTAATAGACTGCATGCGGTTTTAGATTCCAAAGGAATGCGATGGATTTTTCTCATATTACTAGTACTAATAGTAGCATTTCTGTCTGCAAAGATTGGATTTGTGGCTTTACTTATCCAGTTTTTACAAAAGTTTGATAGGTGGGCTCAAGTCCAAATGACAATAGTGGCAACTATTTCGTTGATAGTAAATTTTGTACTTGCAGGTTGTATCTTTTTTCTTCTAAGAAGAAAGATACAGCAGTAATTTCTTAGCAAGACCAGCACTTTTTTCTGGAATTTGTATCAGCAGAGACGGAAAAGAAGAAGAAATGTCAATGATAATAAAGAGTTTAAGAGAAAGAAATTATAGAAGGAGGGTTTTAGAAAATTTTATTATTTGGTCGCTTTTGATTGGATTTGTAATGATAGCAATATTGGCAGTAATTTCTAGTAAGGGGGTAGGAAATGGCAGTAGTAAAAGGCGTGGGCCAACATATTAGAATGTTTGATCGGGTTAATCCATTTTTCCCTTTTCTTGGATCATATAAGTTGACTTGGGAAGAGTTAGACAAAATGGATAAAGAGGAAGCAGATAAGTTGTTTTGCCGGCTGATCTGGAAAGAAATGATTCCTAGTGTGATGATTCTTCTTCTTGCCGCTTTAATTCTATTTGTTAATCTAAATAGAATTATTGCTTGGATTGTAGGAATCCTTGTTTCTAAAGGAGTGATTTGGTGAATATCAATAAAATATTAGTAGTAGGAGTTGTATTACTTTTCGCGGCAGCATTTTCGGTCCTAGGGGCAGTAGTTTATATAACAAGCCTATAAAGGAGGCATTTAGTTGATTAAGACAGAAGCGAGAAACCAGGCAGGGGCTGTATTGTATGTTATTTTTGCAGTAATTCTTGTCACACTTGTTTTTTGGGCTATGTTTCGTTTTTCCGCATGGCTGGATAAAAAAGTGCCTTCTCCTTCAAGCAGAGAAGCTGATAAAATTATATATCAACTTCAGCAGGAGTCGGCAGAGAGAGAGTAACAACAGAATAAAAAACAGTTCCGGTAGCTCAAGGGAAGAGCGCTTTGATGTAAAATTAAAGAGGCTACAGGTTCAAATCCTGTCCGGAACACAAAAGGCTAAGGGGATAGACAAGACATTACTTTATTGTAATGATCAAATCTATTTTAAAAATCCTTAGCCTTATTTTTATTTAGATCATCTCGATTAGTTATAGTTGTTTATCCATTTTTTGTTTGCTAATTTTTATCTCACTTTTTGTGCCATGGCACAAAAAGTGAGGCATGTGAGTTATAAAATTACTAAAAAACACCTTCGAGTTGGCTTTTCCACCTCGGAGGTGGAAACAAGGGGTGAAAGTAACTTATACTAGATCCGTCCTTGTACAAGTATATAAAAATTTTAATATTATTAGCAATATTGGTTATTAACAATATTGGTTGAAGATTAATATCTCAAAAAATAACACTATTGTGCCATGGCACAATAGTGTTATATCAAAATATCAAAATATATCAAAATTTATAATTTATGTCTGTATAAGATTTTTTTATTTTTTGTTATTTATTTTACCATTATTTGGTTTAAATCTTCTAAATACTTTTTTAACCCCGGAAATTTCTTCACATTTCAAAACTAAAGCGACTGTAAAATAAACAGTAACGCCAACTGCTATACTGCCAAGAGTTTGTACAGCTATACCCCAACCTCTTTCCATGTTAACCAGTGGAGCAATTGCATATTTTGCTCCTTGGGTAGCAAAACTCATAATCAAAGAAGCTATTAAGATTTTAATTAAGGAGTTAATAATACGAATATCGTCTAACTCTCCAAGTCGGCTATGTAAGACCCAAAAGAGCAAGAACATATTTACAAAAGAAGCAATAGTAAATGCCAAAGCCAAACCAGCTACTCCATATTGAGCTCCAAAATAAGAAGCCAAGGCTAAAGCAGCCACTATATTAACAGCTACTGAAATAAGGCTAAAAATCAAAGGAGTTTTAGTATCTTGCACAGCATAAAAACAACGAGCCAAAAGAGGAACTGTAGCCTGAGCTATAAGGCTTATAGCAAAGAATCCTAAAGTTGCTGCTGCTAGTCGTGTATCTTCCCAGGTAAACTTAGCCGCTCCTAAGACCAATCGTATAACTTGAGCTCGAAGCAAAATCAAACCACAAGAAGAAGGAATAATTAAAAAAGCAATTTGACGGAAAGCCCAAGAGAAATCATCGACAAATTCTTTAAGTTTATTCAAAGAGGCTTTCTCTGCCAGATTAGGAAAGATTGTTGTTGAATAAGAAATACCGAAAATGACTGTGGGCACTGTCTGAATATTATTAGCCAAGTTTATAATAGCTACACTCCCTGTTCTTAATATAGAGGCAATCATTGTATCTACAATAAGTTTTATCTGGGCTACTCCTAAGGCAATAGATTGAGGAATCATTAATTTGCCAATTTGTTTTACTGCTTTGTGTTTGATATCTAGGTGGGGATGATAACGAAAACCAACTTGTAGGACAGCAGGGATTTGAATTACCATATGCAAAAAAGCTCCTAAAATCACTCCATAAGCCAAACCATAGACACCAAATTTAGGAACCAAGAATAGAGCTCCAGAGATAATACCCAAATTATACATTACTGGAGCCAAAGCATAAGCATAGAATCTTTTAAATGAATTTAAGATTCCCCCAATAATATTAGAAATGCCAAAAAGAATAGGGCAGATAAGCATAAGTCGGGTGAGAGCAACCGTCGTTGCCATTTTGTCTGAATTAGCTTGGAAACCAGGGGCAATTATACTTATTAGCTGGGGTGTAAAGATAAAAATAAAAATTCCAGTTAAAAAGAGGAAGGTAATTGTTATATTTATTATAGTATTAGCAATTATCCAAGCGGTTTTTATTTCTTTTTTACTTATATATTCTGTAAATACAGGAATAAAAGCAGAGAACAAAGCACCTAAAACCAATAGAGTGAAAATTAAATCAGGGATTCTAAAAGCGGCATAATAAGCATCTAGGGCATCACCAGCTCCAAAGCGCCAAACAAAAATACGGTCCCTGACCATACCTAAAATGTTGCTTCCCACAGAAGCACAGGCCAAAAACAAAGTAGCGTAAGCTATTTTTTTTCTAATTACAACTTTTTCCATAAAACTCTTCATATTATAATTAATCTATACTTATATTATTTTATCACAAATATCATAAATTTAAACAATTCAGTAAAAGTAATTATTAGATTTTTCACTATATTCTGAGAATTTGGACAAAGAAAAAAGAGAGTATTTTATAGAGGCGACGGAGATCTAAAATTTTATAACAAAAAACCCCATAAAGGGGCTGGTAATTTAACCCGGGACCAAAAAATCGGTTCAGGGCAGACATTTTGAATACCTTGAACAATCTTTATGCTGTTGCTTTTTTAGGTATTTTTATTCCCTTGAATAATTTATTGAAATCTTCTTCTTCAATAGTCTCTTCAGCAATCAATTTTTCAGCAATTTGTTTAAGTTTTTTCTTATGTTTGCTTAAAATATCAGAGGCTCTCCTCAAGGCTTTTTCAATAATATTACGCACTTCATCATCAATTTTAGCTGCTACTTCTTCTGAATAGTTTCTCCGTTCACCAAGCTCTCGTCCTAGAAATACCAATTCTTCTTTATGCCCAAAAGTCATTGCTCCCAATTCTTCTGACATTCCGTATTCAGTGACCATTTTCCTAGCTAATCTTGTGGCTTGACGGAGATCATTTTCTGCCCCTGTAGTTACTTCTCTAAACATCAATTTCTCTGCTGTTCTCCCGGCTAACATTGAAGCCAAATCATCCTCGAATTTAGAGCGAGAATAAATATGGATATCTTCTGCTGGCAGGCTCCAAGTATATCCAGCAGCTATTCCTCGGGCCACAATAGAAACTTTATGTATTGGATCACAGTGAGGAAGCATTTTAGCCACTAAAGCATGACCAGATTCATGATAGGCAGTAATTTTCTTCTCTCTTTGGGAAAGCAAGCGACTTTTTCTTTCTGGGCCTAGGAGGACTTTTTCTATGGCCTCTCTAAATTCTTGCATTCCTATTTTCTTTTTATTCCTTCTAGCAGATAAAATTGCTGCTTCATTAACTAAATTCTGGATATCTGCCCCAGAAAATCCTGGAGTTTGTTGAGCAATCTTAGACAAATTAATTCCAGCAGCCACAGGCTTTTTTCTTATATGAACTTTTAATATTGACTCTCTATCTTTTATATCAGGCATATCTAAAATTACTCTTCTATCAAATCTACCTGGACGCAAAAGAGCGGGGTCCAAGACATCAGGGCGGTTAGTTGCAGCCATAACTATCACATTGGCATCAGTTTCAAAACCATCCATTTCCACCAAAATTTGATTTAGAGTTTGCTCTCTTTCATCATGGCTCCCCCCTAATCCTGCCCCTCTTTGTCGGCCTACAGCATCAATTTCATCAATAAATAAAATACAAGGGGAATTCTTTTTGGCTTTATTGAATAAATCGCGCACGCGAGAAGCTCCTACCCCAACAAACATCTCTACAAATTCTGAACCAGAGATAGAAAAGAAAGGAACTTTTGCTTCCCCGGCCACAGCCCGAGCCAAAAGGGTCTTTCCTGATCCTGGAGGGCCCATAAGCAAAACTCCCTTAGGAATACGAGCGCCAATGGATAAAAATTTCTGAGGGTGTTGTAGAAACTCCACTACCTCTGTTAATTCCAGTTTTGCTTCTTCTACACCAGCTACATCATTAAAGGTTATTCTTTCTTTTTCTAAATTAGCCAATCGAGGGCGAGAGCGGCCAAAAGAAAGGGCTTGATTAGCTCCTCCTTGAGCCTGACGCATCATAAACCAAAAGAAAGCAATAATTAAAATAAAGGGTAAAACCCCGGATAAAAGAGCGATCCAAATGTCATTTCCAGAAGTTGATTTAACGTTTATCTTTACTTTATCTGGTGAAAAATCAACATCATAATTTTTTAAAATAGAAGTAATTGATTCATCTTTATTAACTTGAGCAGATTCCTTTTGTCCATTTTTTAAAGTAATTTTTAATTTTTCACCTTCTTGAATTATTTCCTGTACTTCGTTATTTTTAACCTGTTCTACTACTTGAGAAACCGGTACTTCTTCTGCTCCATATTCAAAAGGGCCTAAAAAAGCATAAATGCCTAGGAAAACAAGTAGAATTATTGTAAAATATATGATATTTTTTCTCCAATTTTTTTTCATAAGTTTCTCCACTGATTATGCTGATATTATTTCCAATTTTAATATTTTTTTTGTCTTATTAGTAATTTTAAAACGATTATCTATCTGAAATCCAGCTACCCAGACAATTTGGTCATTGTCTGTTACAACAAGAGGAATTTGGCTCCGAAATCTCCTGGGAACTTTACAATCAGTAAAAAAATCTTGCAATTTCTTTGTCCCTTTCATTCCTAAAGGTTGGAATCGATCTCCAATTCCCCAGGCTCGGATATATAGTTTCCCCCCACACCTACCATAATCTAAAAAAGCAATTTTTTTGTCTG
This sequence comes from uncultured Candidatus Saccharibacteria bacterium, assembly GCA_964345445.1. Lineage (GTDB taxonomy): Bacteria > Patescibacteriota > CPR2_A > CAYFQT01 > CAYFQT01 > CAYFQT01. The sequence goes on along the minus strand of CAYFQT010000041.1, from coordinate 33,342 downwards.
CTGCTAACTGTCTACCAACTTTCTTTTTTAATATCGTTGATTTAATTTTTGTGTTAATTTCAGTTATATCAGTAATTCTAGGAATTTGTAAAATTTTCTTTTTTATTGGTTGTAGTCTGTAGACTTTAGTCGGTAGACTAATATATATTTTACCATAATCTTTGAAAATTCTCAATCTTTTTGGCAAATGAAGCTGTAACCCAGTTCTTTGAGATTTTATTAATTTTAAACATTGTTTAATATTAATTTCTGTAATATTTTTCAAATTACCAGTTAATTTTTCAATAGCTAATCTTAAAATTTCTGATTGGATGTTTGGACTTAATCTATTAAGTTTGTTTAAATCTAAAGAAATTTCTTTACCTGATAACATATGACAAATAACGGATAGCTCTTTTCTGGCTTTTTCTAAAATATTTTTATATTGCTTCTGAAAATTCTTTATTTTTTTCAAAAACATCTTTTTAAATTGAGGATTTTCTTTCTCTAAAGCGGGGATTAATTTATGGCGAATGCGATTTCTAGTAAATCTTAAATCAAAATTAGATTTATCAATTCTAAAAGAGATTTTATTTTTCTTTAGGTATTCTTCAATCTCTAATCTCCAAATATCCAAAAAAGGCCGGATAATTTTTACTGGTCTATGGTCTACTGCCAGCTGTCTACAGATAGACTGTAGTCGGTAGTCCCTAGACTGTAGACTGATATATTTCATCCCACAAAGTCCTCTTGAGCCTGTTCCTCGAAGTATATTCATCAAAACAGTCTCAATTTGATCATCAGCTGTGTGAGCAGTGACAATTTTATCAGTTTTGTGATTTTTGGCCACTTTTATCAAAAATTTATAACGAGCTTGGCGAGCAACCTCTTCTAAATTTCCTTTCTTTTTGAATAAATTTATTTTTTTGCTAAAAAATGGCAAGTTTAATTTTTTAGCTAACTCTTTTACAAACTTCTCATCCTCATCTGAATTTTTGCCTCGTAGACCATGATTTAGATGAACCACAATTAGTTTTATTCTTAGTTCTTTGTTTAAAGTCCAAAGTATATGCAATAAGCATACTGAATCTGGCCCTCCAGAGGTAGCAACTACAATTTTATTGCCTGGAGAGATAAGCTTATATTTTTTGACCGTATTTTTTACCTTTGTTTGCAGCATATATAATTCTTAGCAACTTATAACTTAATAATATAATACTCCAATATTCTAATGCCCTAATATTCTAATAACTAATAACTAGCTCACTTCTATTGTATCAGTTTTTAAGCAAAAAAATAGGCCACTTGGTAAGTTTTTTAATAAAACCAAGTGGCCTTTGCTATTTACCATTTCCACCACCTCATTTTTTTACCCATTACTGATAGTCCTCCAATGAATAGGAATATAATTACCAATACTAATACAGTTAGAGAACCTATATCTCCAAAATCGCCTTTATAAACAAAGAGATTGGAATATAATATTTTTGTTAAACTCATATTGATCGCCCCAGATCTTTTCTAAATATGAAATTAGACATATATTTGATTCTGATTTTAAACCTTCGCCACAAATATTGACCTTCACCTTTTTCCATCTTTTTAAGCCTACGTAGATGTCTTATATTTTTTCCTGAGATATCAAAAGGAGTTGTAAGCCATGATAGGATTATCTTTTCCACTTCCTCTTCTTCCATATCGCCTCGCAAACAAATAATATTGGCGTTATTATGGGAAGCGGCTTTTTTAGCTGCCTCTTCTGAGTAGCACAAAGCTGCCCGAATTCCAGGCACTTTGTTTAAATTCATACTCATACCAATCCCAGTACCACATACCGCAATTCCTTTGATACATTCTTTATAAAGAATCTTGGTTGCTAGCAGTTTAGAAAAATTAGGATAATCATCCAAAGGATTAAGAGTATGAGGACCATAGTCCTCAAATTCAATGTGGCCCAAACCATTGTCTTCATTTGATATTTTCTGTAAAATAAGCATAATTTTGGCTTTTTCAACAAACCCTGCATGATCAGAAACTAGGCCTATTTTCATTTCCTTCATCTCCCTAAAACTGTTCCTTTAAAAATAACTTTTCCAATTTCCTAGATATTATTTTAGTTAAAAAAGCGTCTTTCTCAGAAAGAGGATTAACCAAAATCGTATATGTTCCTATGATATTTCCTGGGATGATATCCATTAATTTTTGATCTCCAATAACAAGGGTTTGTTTTGGGCTAACTTTATTTTTCTTTATTTCTAATTTCAAACGAAAAATTAAAAATTTGAAAGCTAAAGCAATATATCCCACATCTAAATCCTTTGCCACTTGTCTAACCCTACTCTTTTTGTTGTTGGAGATTATTACAATCTTAAAACCCTTCTTTTTAGCTTTCTTTACCCAATTTGCTATCTCTTTAGGAATACCCTCTTCTCTATATTTACAAATAGTATTATCACAATCAATTAGAATTAATCTAATGCCCCGATTTTTCCAATAATCTAAATCAATATCTGAAACTTTTTTTCGATTTGCACTAGGAATAGAACTAAATCGATTCCAAAATCTATTCCAGAGACTCATATTCATCATCCCCTTATTTCTCGAAGATACTTGATTGTTTTTTCCATTTTTTCTGGTTTTTCTGTTGCTTGCGTTTTTAAATCTGGATTAATTTCTTTAGTCAGTCGGGAGAGAACCTCTTTTGGCCCTACTTCCACAAAAGTATTAACTCCTTCTCTAATCATAGATTTTATTGATTTCTCCCAAAGAACAGGGGAAATCATCTGGACTAATAGGGCTTCTTTAATTTTCTGGGGGTTGACAAGAATGTCAGCATTACTATTTGTAACTATAGGTATTTTTGCTTTAGAAAAATGTGTCCTGCACAATACTTTTTTAAGTTTGATATTAGCTTTTCTCATAAATATTGGGTGATGGAAGGCTCCATCTATTTTAAGTCTTACGATTCTTTTAGCGATTTTCTTCTTTTTTAATTCTTCAATCGCCTTCTGTAATTCCTTCTCAGAACCTGATATAACTACCTGATTGGGTGAGTTGAAATTGGCAATTCTAACCTCAAAATCAAAATCGAATAATAGAAAATCCTTTACTTTCTGGTCAATTCCTTCCTTCCCTATCACGGCTACCATTCCTCCTGGATATTTGGTAGCTTGCTGCATTAACCAAGCTCTTTCTTGAACTATTTTCAATCCAGTTTCGAAAGTAATAACTTTAGCTGCCACCAAGGCTGAATATTCGCCCAGACTATGGCCAGCTACAAAATAGGGTATAATATCTTTTTCTTCCTCTAATATCTTTAAACAGATATAATTGGCAACAAACATTGCTGGTTGAGCATGGATAGTTTTGTTTAAATCTTCATTAGGGCCTTGAAAACAAACCTTAGAGATTAGATAACCCAATATTTCGTCTGCTTGAGCAAAAATTCTACCAGCTATATGAGGATAAACTCCAATTAAGCTAGCTCCCATTCCAATATATTGAGAACCTTGACCAGGAAAAACAAAAGCAACCTTTTCCATCTTATTCAACCCCTTTGTTATTTTCTCTTGTCAAAGAACAATTTGAAAAAACAACCCCCTTAGGTTGTTTTTTGTTTGAAGTTTGTTTCTGTTTAGTTTTAACTTTATATATGATTTTATTTTGCAAATTTACGAAAGTCGGAAATTGATTATTTCAACTAAGAAAATGGCTTTAACATTTTCACGAAAGAGGAAAAACAAGCTAAAAAAGAAGTTATACTCTTAAAAATGCGAAAGCTATTTTACGAAAAAGGAGGAGTGAACGGAGAACGAGAGCCCCGAAAGCTTTCGGGGCGAAAGCTTGAAAGTTTATTCCGACGTGGCAGAGGTGGGGGTCGAACCCACGACCTCGGGCTTATGAGTCCCGCGCTCTAACCAACTGAGCTACCCTGCCTTGCGGGGGAGGGACTCGAACCCTCAACCTCCGGGTTATGAGCCCGACGAGCTTCCATTGCTCTACCCCGCTATATTATTAATAAAAAGAGGATTCTCATCCTCTTTTAAATTATATCAAATTTGAAGAATAATTTGAAATCTTTATTTCTAAATATATGTTTTGTCTATTTATTTTTCCAAAACAACATTCTTATGCCTATCTACACCTTCAGCATAATGTTGTTGGATTTCAAAAGCAGTAAGAGCCTGAGTATAAATACGAACTTCATCAATAGCGCCATTCCAGTTAGCCCAAGTTTGTTCTGAACCAATGGAAATATAGTTATTTGTATTATCGATTAATCCAGTAACGTTTAAAGCAGGTTTAATATTTCCATCGATATAAGGAATTAACTGTGTGCCATCATAAGTTAATGCATAATGGTGCCAGGTATTTAATCCTGCAGGGCCAAAACCGGCATAGTTATCTATTCCCCCTGCTTTCAGATACCCGCCAATATTTGAACTTCCTGCATCTTCGTAAATAAACCATGAATTCCATTTAGCAACAATGCGGGCCCAGTTTGTCATATCTGCATTTCTTTTTGCCCATGCTTCAATTGTAATCGTATCAGTAATATCCAAACTTGAACTGTTTGGTACCATTACATAATCATCAACGCCATCAAAGCTTAATGCATCTCTTATAATACCTTCTGTTGTCCAAACAGGACAGGTTCCTACTCCTGGTGTGCAGGTGCCATCTCCTAATGTTCCATGATTTTCATAACCTGAACTATCAGAAGCTGTTGTTCCGCTTGTCTCATCAAGCCTCCACATACCTACCAATTCATCACCAAGACCACTTTGAATATTATGAGCAAATGTCTTTGCTCTGGCAATTTTAGCCCTTTCTCTGGCATTTCCTAAAGCAATTAAAACAATAGATGTTAATATTCCAATAATAGAAACAACTACCAATAGTTCTATTAGAGTGAAACCAGAATATTTATTGGATTTAATATTATCTTTTATATTCTTAATAATCTGCATAATATACTATTTCTTGTTCATGTTTGCCTTTATGGTAATAGTTTTTGTCAGAGGATCCATTGTTCCTAACATTCCAGTCCAATCCTGCGCTTCATCATGGGTTAAGGATATTTTATGTGAAACATACTGCAGGCCAGATAACAAAGCTGGTGTTGTTTTTCCAACATCTTTGTTATCTAATATTATTTGAGCTCCAGAAGGCTCAGAGGAGATATTGATTTCTATTGGTGTACCTTCAATATCTTCAATACTTTCTACCTCTTTTGGTTGTCTTGCCTGATAAGACCTGAACCAAGAACCCCAATAGAAAGCCATAGAGGCAAATGAAAGAATAACAAATATTATAGCCACGTTAGTGCTTATTGTAATTCCTTTTTGAGATAATAATTTCTTTTTATTCATTTTTTTCTCCTTTTTTAATTATATTTTAGTTATAAAGGAGAATAATTATTCTTCATATTAATCTTTCTCATTCATTTCAGCTTGTACAGTTATAAATTCCCTTTCCTTTAATTCCACTTCTGCCTTCCAAGGATATGTATCAGCATGAGTTAAAGTGATTGTATGTACACCTGGCTTTAAGTCATTTATGGATGCTGGGGTAGTTTTACCAGTATCTTTTCCATCTAATATGATTGTTGTTTCTTTAATATTTGAAGTAATATATATTTCTGCATTAACAGAAGCTTGTGCTCTTTTCTCTTCTGCATCCTTCTTTTTTTTCTGTATCACCCAAGACTTATAATAATAGCCGCCATAGAAAGAGGCGGCTGTTATTAACAAAACAACAATTAGTAATATGATTGATTTTCCTTTTTTATTTCGGTTTTTAGAAGAAGTGATAATTTTCATTATAATTCCTTAAAGTTATTATATTATATTTTAATATTTAAATACAAGAAAGAAATAATAAATTTACAAATAATTATCCTTTCCATCTTTTTTCAATTTTTCTATCACTTTTTTTACATCTTGGGCTCTATCTTTGGGGCAGACTAAAATAACATCATCAGTATCCACTATTACTATATTTTTCATTCCTACTGTGACTATTAATCGATCATATCCGTGGATTAAAGAACCTGAGGTATCAATTCCTATATATTCTCCTTTTACTACATTGCCTTCTTTTGTTTTAGATAAAAGATCTTTTAATGCAGCCCAATTCCCTATATCACTCCAGCCTAGGTCTGCAGGGACGACAGCTAAATTTTTGGCTCTTTCATAAATAGCATAATCTATAGGAATAGGACCCAAATTTTTAAACTCATATGCCATTACTTTTTGTTCTTTTTTTGTATCTAAGACTTTTTCAACTTTTGCTAAAGCTTTGGAATGTTTGGGTAAAAATTTCTTAAATAGACCTAAAAATTTTGATATCTCCCATACAGAAATTCCTGGATTCCATAGATATTCCCAGCTGTCTAAAAAATCCTCTGCTTTTTTAATATCAGGTTTTTCGATAAATTTCTTTATTTTAAAAACTTTCATTTTGCCAAATTGTCTAATATCTGAACCCATTTGAATATAGCCGTAGGCTACAGAAGGAAAGGTAGGATTAACACCAATAATTACCCCAGGAGTTTTCTGGGCAACTTTTTCAGCTAATTTTAAAACAGAAATAAATCTTTTCTTCTTCTGAATATGGCTGTCAGACCACAAAACAACCACTTTTCCCAAAGGGTCTATTTTTTTTAGTTTAATCATTCCTAGCCCAACAGCACAGGCAGTTCCCAAAGGATGAGATTCACAAATGATATTTTTTTGGGGGACTTTGGGGATTTGTTTTTTGATTTTGTCAACATAATTTTTATTGGTTACAATCCAGATTTTTTCAAGGGGGACCAATGGTTTTATTAAAGATACTGTTTCTTGAATTAAAGAATTTTTAGTTACTAAACTATGAAGTTGTTTAGGATGTTCTTTACGAGATTTAGGCCAAAGACGTGTTCCTGCACCTCCGGCCATAATTAAAGCATACATTGTATCTCCTTTATATAAATCCTAAATAATATAAATAAATGTTAAATGTCAAAATCTAAATTTCAATTGAATGTCAAATGTCAAAAATATTTAAAAATTTAGTAATTTAGTCATTGATTTGTCATTTGGATTGAATTTGTTATTTAAGGCTTCGAATTTTGGCTTTTAAAATTTAGTGAATTTTAGTGTTAAGTTTTGTAATTATTCGCGTTCTTCAAAGAAGAAATTCCACCATTTTTGATAATTATTTTTGCTATCTTCTTCCATTTCTTGATTCTGGCCATTTTGTTTTTTGTCTTCCTGATTTTCTTTTTCTGCTTCTGGAATAATGACCACTTTTTCCCCTGGTTTTTGATATCCTAGGAGTCGGCGGGCTTCTTTTTCTTTATAAGTTTCTGTCTTATAATAGTCAATTAAATTAGAAAGCTTTGTATTTTCTGCTTCTAGATATTCAATCTCTTTTTCTAGAGATTTCATTTGTTTTTTTATTTTATAACTTTGCCAGATAGTCCGAGAAAGGCCAAATATAGCATAAATTACAATTAAAAAAGCAACTACTGTTAAAAATTTTGAAATTGGAAGAGAAATTTTTTTTCGCCGCATGGTTATACCTTTTTGTTTAATGTTCGAATAGCGCGCACTTGGTGAGCCCAGTAGGATTTGAACCTACGACCTACCGGTTATGCCCAGAAAGCTTTCTGGGCTGACCACTGAGCTACTGAACATAATGGGCCTGTCCCGATTTGAACGGGAAACCTACCGGTTATGAGCCGGTTGCTCTACCGTTGAGCTACAGGCCCCCATCTAACCAACTTTTTATCTTCTTTTTTAGATCTTCTCTCCCTTTGGTAGTTTTATAATAATTTTCATTCCTCAAAGTATCTTCTTTCTTCAAATAACATTCGTAATATATTAACTTAAGAGGTCTTCTTTTAGCTGTTGATTCTACTTTCCCTTTATTATGTTGATCAACTCTAATTTTTAAATTGGATGTACTTCCGATATAGAATTTTCTATCTTTTAGGCTTATTAGAATATAAGTATAATACATAATAAAAATTTCTGCCATTTTTTATTTTACTTCAATTTAATCCAAAAGTTAAGCTACCCTTATTCCTTATCTCTGCCCTCTTTTTTTCACTATAAATATCCACTTAGTAATTTCAATGGCAACTATAACTCCCAGGCAAACTAATAAGATTATTTTCCATTCTGACCATCCTAACGGCACACAAGAGAGTATTTTTTGCAAAAAAGGTACATAGATAGCCGAAAATTGCAAAAAGGCTCCTACGGCACAAGCTGCAAGTAAATATTTATTAGAAAAGATATTTTTTTGTAATATTGAATGTCTTAAAGAACGACAAGAAAAAACATAAAGCAAAGAGTCAATCCCTAAAGAAGCAAAAGCTACTGTACGAGCTTTTTCAATATCCCCCCCGGAAGTTTTTAATACCCAATAAAATATTCCTAAAGTTCCTATTCCAGTTATAAAGCTGATTAGAACAATAAGCACTTTCATCTCCAAATCCAAAATAGGGGATTTGGATTTTCGAGGAGGTTCAGACATCACCTCTTTTTCTTCTGGTTCTACAGTCAAAGCAATATCTGGAAAGCCATCAGTAACTAAGTTAATCCACAAAATTTGGGGGGCTAAAAGGGGTAAGGGCAGCCCTAAAAATAAACTAGATAGAATTATAAATACCTCAGAGAAACTGTCAGACAGTAGGTATAAAACCACTTTTTTTATATTATCAAAAATAACCCTTCCTTGTTCTATAGCGGCTACAATAATAGCAAAATTATTATCTAGGAGAATCATATCAGAAGTTTCTTTTGCTACATCAGTGCCTGATCCTAAAGCTATTCCAATATCTGCCGATTTTAGAGCCGGAGCATCGTTGACTCCATCTCCACTCATAGCTACTACCTCACCTTTTTCCTGCCAAGCATCCACAATGCGTAATTTATGCTTAGGGGAAACCCTAGCATAAATATTAATATCACTTACTTTATCTTTAAGTTTAGAATCACTTAATTTATCTAAATCTTTTCCTTGTAGAATATTTTTTTCTTCTGCTTCAATTCCCACTTCAAAAGCAATATTATGAGCTGTAAGTTTGTGATCTCCAGTGACAATAATTGGTCTAAGTCCTGATTTTTTACATAATTCAATGGTCTTTTTTGCTTCTTTACGCAGAGGATCAGATAGAGCAAAAAATCCTACAAACACTAAGTCAGAAAAAGAATTATCCATATCTCTGAAAGTTTTTGTATTTTTTGGCACTTTTTTATAAGCTGCTGCTAGGACTCGCAAACCTTTTTTGGTTAATTTTTCATATTTTTCCTTTAGTTTTTTTCTTTGGATATTGTCTAATGTTTTTATTGAACCATTAGTATGTATAGAAGAAGAGAAAGAAATAATCACCTCTGGCGCTCCTTTAACATAAATAATGTTATTGCTTTCATTTAATTTATTAAGGGTAGCCATATATTTTAAATCTGGATCGAAGGGAATTTCATCTAAACGAGGCATTCTTTTTTCTAAAATTTCTTTTTTCAATCCTTTCTTTCCGCCAGCTAAAATTAAAGATTTTTCTGTAGGGCTTGCTAAAATAGCCCAATTTTTAAATGGAACATTAGGATTTTCAATAATAGCATTATTGCATAACATGCCGATTTTTAAAGCTAACAGATAGCTTTCTTTATCCTCAGTTAAAATTTCAGCCACCCGCATTTCTCCTTCTGTTAGAGTACCTGTTTTGTCAGAACAAATCACTGTTGTGTTTCCTAAAGTTTCTGCAGCAATTAATTTTCTTACCAATGCTTTTTTTCTTAGTATTCGTTGCATGCCAATAGCCAAAATTACAGTTACTGCAACCACCAGACCTTCAGGAATGGCGGCAACAGCAACAGCAACAGCGATTAAAAACATCTCAAAGATATCTCTACCTGTAATAATTCCAACCAATAGAATAATAAGAGAAATACTCAATATAAAAACGCTTAATAATTTACTAAAAGAAATTAATTTTTTTTGAAGAGGAGTTGCATCTTCTTTTGTTTTGGAGACCAATGAAGCTATTTCTCCTAACTGAGTATTTACCCCGGTGGTACAGACAACCGCTTTCCCTTTTCCTCTTAAAACTTCAGTACCCATATAAACCATATTTTCTCTATCTGGCAGGGGTAGATCTTTATCTAAAGTTTTGATTGTTTTAGAAACAGGTAAAGACTCTCCTGTCAAAGGCGCCTCAGAAACTTGAAGATCATTTACATCTATCAATCTACAGTCAGCAGGAATTTTATCTCCACTTTGGATAAGAATGATATCTCCAGGCACTATTTGCCTGACATCAACTTTTTTTTCTTTACCCTCTCGCAGAATAAAAGTTTTATATTCCACCATTTTTTTAATTTTTGAAAGAGCCTTATTTACTTTGTTTTCTTGAATAAAACCCACTATGGTATTTATTACAACTGCTGCTAGGATAACTCCCATATCTATCATTTTATTTAGAAAAAAGGAAATTATAGCGGCGACTAACAAGATATAAATCAGAGGATTTTTAAATTGGTTTATAAAAATTTCTAAACTGGTGAGCCTTTTTTCTTCAGGAAGTTTATTTGTGCCAAATTTTGTAAGCCTTTTTTTTACTTCTTTGCTGCTGAGACCTTTGGGTGAAGTATTAAATTTTTTATAAATTTCTTTTACAGACAAATTATGAAAATCCATATATACTCTCGAGGTCTCTGTTACCCATTCATTACAAGGAGCTTAGCTCCTTACAGAGACCGAGACCCTATCGGAACTGGAAGTGGATGATAGAGTCACTCATTATAAATATAATATTCGTGAAAATCAGTAACCATCTTGATTATACATTAAATATTATAATATTTGTAATAATTCGCGAGCGGAAATAAGTAAAACAATGACAATTTTTATATTCGATTTCAGTAAAAACGATGCAAATAAGAATGCTGTAATTTTACTGAAAGTAAAATTCTTTATGAAATAACCTATTCGTATAAATCCGTAATTAATAAAAAAGGAGCCAAAGGCTTAGTTAGGTAAAAAGCCAAGAGCTCCAAAAATGGGCGGGGGGCAAGCTGGGAAAATGCTGGATTTACTAGTTTGAACCTTGATCATTGGTTAGACATTACTAAAAACTTAATTTTCCCCTTTGCTATTTCTCTCCTTGAATATGAGTTGGAAAATGTTATATTTGTGGTGCTTTTGCCCCCCATATTTTTATTCTATTTTACAGTAATAAGGCAAGGCCTTGTTTTGTTTTTTTCTTGGATAACATTTTTGTAGACTTCTTCATAACCTTCTACCATTTTGTATATTATCCTTGCCTGTTATTTTTATGTCAAAGATCGAAAATTTACAATAAAAAAATTAATTTACCCCACAAGGAATAAATTAATTTGTTTTTATTTTATCCCCAAGAATTATATTTGTTTGTATGTTTGATTTTATAATATCCCCCTTAATTTAAATGTCAAGTTTTATTTCATAACCACCAAAATTACACCTCCGAGGTGGAAGAAGTCAATTTCAGATATTTCAACACCCGGTGTTGAAATGTATTTACTGATTATACTATATTGAGAAAAATGACCAATGCCCAATTAACAATTAAGAAAATTTTATTCATTTGAGCTTTATTCCTCATTCTGCTTTGGTTATTGGAAATTTATATAATTTTAGTGATTTTTCGCACAAAATTTTGTAATAATTCGTGTATAAAAAAGAGCCCAGGGCTTAGTTAGGTAAAAAGCCAAGGGCTCCAAAATTTGGCGGGGGCTGGTTGTAATGATGCTATATATTCTATTGTGAATTTCAAATAAATTGTGATTTTTGGTATTTTGATATAGTTGGAAAATATTGCATTTATAAGTATATGTACGCCCCACATTTATATTCTTTTTAATCGGTCAAAGGAAGAATTAGCTATATATTTGTTTAAAATTTGCTCGTAAGCCTTTTCGTATTTATGGACCATTATTTCAACTGAGAAATTTTCAACTACATGCCTGCGGCATTTCCAAGGATAGATCTTATCTATTTTCTTTACAGCATTACACATTTCATCAATGTCATTAAGAATAAGATATCCTGTCTCTCCCTCAAATATTATTTCCGGAGCAGCTCCTTCTTTGATAGCTATAACAGGCGTACCACATGCCATAGATTCAATCATAGATAAATCAAATGGTTCAGGCTGTTGAGTTGGGTATAAAGTACATTTAGCTTTTGCATAAATTTTCGTTTTTTCTTCATGACTTATTTCGCCAATTATTTCACATTTATTGGTCATATTGGGTTCGATATATTCACTAAAAAATTTCTTTTCCTGTGGTTTTTCTATTTTGGTGACCAACTTCAACTCCATATTTAGTCTTTTAGCCACTTCAATAGCAAGATGAGCTCCTTTTTGACTATTCATCTGCCCCAGAAACAAAAGATAATCTTCTTTGTCTTCCATAAAAGGATAGTCTTCAGTATCAATTGCATTGTAAATAGTGTCTATAAAGTTTAAATCACCAAAGCATTTTTTTTGATATTCTGATATAGCATTGAAAAAAATGCCATGGTTTAGACTAATGTACAAACGTTTTGCATTATTAGTTGCAGGTCCATAAAGAGTATGTAAGACTGGAATTTTTGCCATTGATCCGATTGCTGGCCCTATCATTCCGCTGTGATCATGAATAATATCAGATCCATCTGTGTTTTTATAGGCATTCGAAACATGAAGGAGATCAGGAAAAAATTGTTCTATTTGTTCACAAGGGCTTTTGTCAAAAACCGAACGAAGATCTGCATGAGTATCAGAATCGCCGGAGGCGAACAATATTACATTATTTTCTCGTGCTATTAATCCTTCGGTTAAAAGATGAATAACAGACCCGATATTTCCATTCTCCCTAGATGAAATTGTATACCAAACCGGTGCTATTTGTACGATTTTCATTTTTATCACCCTTTAAGAATATTGATTCAATAGTCTTTAGGTTGTTTAAAAAACAATAAAGAATCCCTCCTTTAAATATTCCTGTTTTTTAATGTTAAAGATCGAAAATTTACAATAAAAAAATTAATTTACCCCCTTAGGATAACCCACAGGAATAAATTAATTTATTTTTATTTTATCCACAGAATACTATATTTATTTTATTTGCTTTTATAATATCTCCTTTAATTTAAATGTCAAGTTTTATTTCATAATCACCAAAATTACACCTCCGAGGTGGAAGAAGTCAATTTCAGATACTTCAACACCAGGTGTTGAAGTGTATTAAACCTAAGGGAAACTTGTTAGAAAACAGGCCTCTAATACTCTAACAGTTGATTATGCTGCTATATCTCTGCGTATAAACCATACCGCACCCAAGATCGTAGCTACAACCGAGACTCCTAAAAATACCCAAATTGCTGTTTCATCTAATGTATTTTTATTCATTGCCGCAGAATAATCAAAATAATGAAAAAATGATAAATATTTCAAATCCTTCAGGCTCTCTTTAAAATTAGCAATAATATCTACCGCATACATCAGCAGAATAATTCCGCCAATAGTAAAATTTGATTTGCCTTTTTCTGAAAATATAGATGAGGCCAGCATGGAAAGACTAAAAATAGCCAGACTAAAGAAGAATCCTAAGATTGCAAATGTCGTCCAATTTTCGATTTTATAATCAATATCATGCAAGTAAGCTAGAGGTATAATTGCATAAAGTGAAACGATAACAAAGATAAGTAAGCTAATCACACCGGCTAAATATTTGCTAAAATAGATCTTCAGTCGTGATATCGGTTGGGCCAAAATAGTTTCAATGGTACCTTTTTCAATCTCGCCGGCAATTATCGCCCCGCCAAAAGCAACAACCATAATTATGGCCATTATCGGCCACATCAGGCTTAAGTGTTCAACAGCTACCCATGACTCTACAGTATCTAAAGTGAATTCAGCCACGTCCAATCCCATTGCCGTAAAAATCTCTTCTGGATATGCCTGAATGAATTTTTCAAGGTCCGCTTGTCTTTCTGCAAACAGTGGATAAATAGCTAAAATCATCCATAGCAATCCAACAGCACCTAAACTATAGGCAATGAGTGAGGTTTTTCTATTTTTTATTGTCCTCCAAAAAATTGTGAACATTATTTTTCTCCAAAAAATTTAATCATTTTATTCGTGTTAATTCGTGCTATTTTATTCGTGTCTAATTAGTGTTGTTTTTCATAAAATTCCAAAAAGACATCTTCTAAAGTAGCGTGGGAAATTTCTAAATCATGCAAATTATAATCTGCAATTTTTTTGACTATAGGATTAATGTCTCCGCGGACAGTTAGAATTAGGCCGCCCTTAATTTCTTCAATTTTTTCCACCCCGTCAAAATCAAAATCTGATTTTTTGTATTCATCTCTAAAGCGCACTTCAATTCTGCGTAATCTTTTCTCTCCTAATTCTTCAATAGTTTCAATTCCCACTAATTTTCCTTCTTTAATAATCCCTGCTCGGTCACAGACCCGTTCTACCTCTGGCAAAATATGAGAAGACATAAAAATAGTTGAACCTTTTTCTTTAAACTTTTCTAGAATATCATAAATAGTGTTTTGCAATAGTGGATCTAACCCCAATGTGGGTTCGTCCATAATTAAAACCTCTGGCTGGTGCATTAAAGCCAAAATTAAACCAAGCTTTTGTTTGTTGCCAGAAGATAAATGTTTGGTCTTTATTTTAGGGTCAAAATCAAGTTTTTTTATAAGACTATCTACAATTTCAGATTTGCCTTTGATTTTTTCAATAAAGTCGATGTGTTCTTGCCCCCTCCATTTTTCATAAAGTCTAACCTCGCCGGAAAGATAACCAATTTTCCTTTTTAGGTAAACTGAATCTTTTTGGGTATTATGTCCGGAAATAAAAATTTGGCCAGAAGTTGGCCTGATAAAATCCATTATACAACGAATAGTAGTTGTTTTTCCTGCACCATTAGGACCTAGAAAACCAAAAATCTCTCCTTGCCTAACTTCAAAGGAGATGTCATCAACAGCTTTAGTCTTGCCGAAGTATTTTTTTAAATTTTTCACTTCAATCACATCCATATTTTTATTATATATCAATAAAGCTTTAAAAACAAAAAAATAAGCCCTCAGTAGTTACTCTCCATAGAAATGGATTTTCTACCAAGGGCCTTGATTTTTGGATGACGATTAGTTCTAATAAGTAAGATCTTCGGCAGAAGGGGTGCTGAAAAATTCTTCTACTTCAAGATCTATATCATACTCTGATGTCAAATTATCTAATTCATTGTTGACTTCTCCAGCCAAATCAGAAAGTTTTGTGTCTAAAGCGCTAACTGTTTTATTAAAATTACTGTTAGCATTAACCATTGTCGAGTCCGCATCATCTAATTTTGGCAAATAATCATCTTCAATTTGCTTTATGCGGGTTATACTTTGGGCTTGAACTGCTGAAATAAGCTCATTTATCATAGCATAAAGAAGATCTATAGAAAGTATCATGGAATTTTGATATTCAGAGCAGTCATTAGGAACACCACAGAAGGCGATTTGATTTTTTGCCTCAACCAATTTATTCTGAAATTCTCTGAATTTTATAATAACAGCACTTGTACTACTAGGTGAAAAACTTTTCAAATCATCACGTATTTGAGCAAGTCGTGTGTGTGCGTTACAAAAGTTTACAAGATAATCTGAATAGTCTATACCTCGTTGGGCATGTTTTGAAGTCTCATCAAAGAAATTAATATATTTTTGCTTTAATTCTGCGCATTCCTCTGGCGCTTCTATACTATTTGCTTGCACCAAACCCTCATCACTTATTGCTTTTACTTCTTCAAAAACTGGTTTTTTCGCCTGGCAATCTGCTATCCAATTATTAATATCATCTATGCTTACATCAATTTCCCAATTAAATGAATTATTCAAATCCGCACATGCAGGCATTTTTTCTTTTATTAACTGTGATTTTTCTATCAGATCTTTTGTCTTTTCTAAATAATCATGCACTTTTTTGTCTGGAGTAACAACTGGTGTTTTAGGTTCGGATATAGGATTAGAATTAGAATCATCAGATGTAGTTTCTTTTGTTGATTTAGTTGAAAGCTTTCCACAAGACAATAAAGAAAGAATAACACATACAATTAAAACTGCTTTACCTAATCGGATAATTCTTTCCATTTTCAGTTTTCCCCCTTTTTTCTCCTCTGATTTTCTCCTCTGACTTTTTTACTGTTTTTTTAGTTTAATCACCACCTTCTTTAAGTTAGAAATTTTAATGTGCAAGATATATATGTGATGTGTAAGTTGTTTTGAAAATATCATACTAAAAAAATAAAGTCAAATTTAGGAATTTGTTAGTTTGAAAAATGATTTTTCCCCCTTTGTAGAAAATCCCCACTTTTAAGTGGGGGATGAATGCCTTCTGCTTTGGGGGACTTTGCCAAAAAGACATATTAGATACCCTGGGTTTTAACCCGAAGAGGCTTCATAAAAATAAGGTTTAATTTGTCTCCGGCCGCAAACTCATTAAACCCTACAAAATTGTTTCTAGTAAATATTGATTATATTTTCAGCAAATTTTTCGAGTAAATCCACTTAACAAATAATCTCGATCGTGAAATATTGTTAAGTTCTTATATAATCTTAGATAAGTTCTATATGATGAATTTGTGGTTATTTCTACAATAAAAAAGTGGAGATTATCCACTTTCTAAAATTTTTCTTACCAATAAATATTAAAAATTAAAACTTAGCGGGCTATAAGCTCAATAATAACAAAACCAATATAAAACATTATCAAAATCATTCCTTCTTGCCAGGAAAGTTCTTTTTTGCTTCTTGTAAATAAAACAAATATAAAGACTATCAATAACATAAAAACAGCACTTGTTAGAAATAAAATAAAATTTTCAATAACAATAGGAGAGATTAAAGCAACAATCCCTATAACTAATGTTATATTGGTTATAAAACTTCCCAAAAGATCACCCATAGCCATTCCTTTATGTCCAGAGGTTACAGCCTTAATTTCAAAGACCAATTCAGGCAGAGAAGTGCCTATAGACACAACAATTAGACCAACCAAGACTAGGGGCAGATTTAAATCTAGAGCTATGAGAGAAGCAAATTCTACTACAAAACTAGCACTTATCAAAAGCGCCACAACACCTATTAAAAAGAGCAAAAATTGGGTGGGTATCCCTGTTATTATCCCATTTTTCAGAATCTTCTTAAATTTTTTTCTTTCGGCAAACTGCTTTGTTATATAAACAGAATATATTAAAAGAAGAATACCACCATCCAATCTGGATAAATTTTGATCTAGAGATAAAAGCAGCAATATTATAACTATTGCTAAAATATACAAATTATTTTTGTTTACTGTCTGACCTTTTACTTTTATACCTTTAGCCAATATGATAATCAAACCAGCGACTAAAGTAAGATCTAGAATATTAGAACCAATAACATCTCCTAATGACAAAACAGGAGTTTTGTTGAAGGCTGAACTTATTCCTATAAATAACTCTGGGATGGAAGTGGCAAGAGCCATTATGATAAATCCTACAGTAAACTCACTCAAATTTAAAAAATAGGCTATTTTTACCAAAGCCCCAACTAAAACATCTGCACTTTTAACCAAAACAATGCAAGCAAGTAAGAAGAATAAAATGTGAATAATCATAAAAGCCTTTCTTTTAGAATTCTTGGAGAATTAGTTTATTATATCAAAAATTTCCCAAAATGTCAATAATTGGGCAAACAAAAAAATGGCTTCAAAAGGCCATTTTAGATACCAACAAAATATTATAAAGAAAATTAGAACTTGGTTTTGGGAGAATTATATTTTTTTACAGTACCTTTATAGGCATCAACTTCCACTAAATCGCCTTCATGCAAAACTGAGGTGGCGACTTTAGTTCCTGTAATACAAGGCTTTCCCATTTCTCGGGCCACAATAGCAGCATGGCAGGTGATACCACCTTCGTCTGTAATAAAAGCCGCTGCTTTTCCCATAGCCATAATATAATCAGGAGTAGTCATAGGTGTAACTAAAATATCTCCTTTTTTAACTTTATCTAGTTGATCTGTTTCAAATACTATTGTAACTTTCCCCTTTGCTTTGCCCCTCATTGCTACCTTACCTTTTAGAATTTTTTTGTATTTTTTATTATCAGATAAGTTAACATTAATAATTTTTATATTCTTTAATTTTTCTAACTGTTCAATGGATAAATTTGTATATAATTTACCTTCAAAATAACTAAATCTTTCTTTTCTTCTTTTTAGTTCTTTTATATTAGGAATATCTTTATTTATAATTTCTTCAAAGGTTAACACATCTGTATATTTTTTTAAATCAGGTAATGATTTATTAACTAATCTCATGAGATTAGTATTAGATAAATATTCTACTTTTTCAGTCTTTTGTCTTAAATTATAAGCATGTCTGTAAATTGATTTTGAATCATTGTCTTTGGTTAATTTGCCTAAGGAGAAGATTGTAGCCATTTTAGGCCAAAATAATACAAGTAATTTAAAAATAGTGGCTATATCACAGGTAGTTGCTTTTTGAGATAATTGCATTAGTTTATCACAATCTGTTTTGTAATTATCTACTAATAATTCAAATTTTTTTGGATGGGTTTTGAAATAGGAGATTAAAATTCTATCATTGGTTTCACAATCAAGATCATAATAAACATCAACACCTTTGTTTTTCTCATATAAAAATAAAGGGTTAAAGCACATTGATTGTTCTGTCAATTGAGCTAACCCTTTGTTTTCTCCTTGATACCAATATTCGATATTCAAAAGAGGCATACTGCGATTGAATATCTTTTCAAATTCTATTGTATTTGGTGGTGATTTTTTTCTTTCTGGACTAGACATAAATCTTTCCTTTTCTTATTATATCAAAATTTCTGTTGTTAGATAAAAAAAACGGAAGTCTAAAAAATGATAAATTTAGCATATTAGACTTCCGCCTTAATATTTTTTTATGATTCTGGGGTTGTTTCTTCATTAAACTCAAATATAACCTTCATTTGTTCCTCTCTATTACTAAGTCTTTCTGCCTGTTCTGAGGCTACCTGTGGTGCTGAGACACCTTCAATTTCATGAACGGGACCAAACCAAAAATGGCCTATAATACCTCTATCCATTAACCAATCAAGATACTCTGGTTCATTAGGACAAACAGAGACTAAACATCCAAGTTCTTTATTGTGTTTAAATGGTTGTGATGGTTTAGAAAGAATATTTTCAGTCATTATTTTTTCCCGTTCTCGTATTGTTGGTGCATAAAAATCATATGCTGGAGAGTTGACATCAAACAGCAATTTGTCTTTTGAAATTACTTTATATACACAACCATTTTTATCTTGTGCTACAATACCAATTGGATAAACTAATCTACTTGATAACTTTGGTAAAAAGAACTCTATCATATAACGAATTATATTGCCCATTTTTCCTTACCCCTTTCAAAACATAATTTACTATCTGTAAGAGATACCATAAAATTCCGGAGGCTCTTTAAAATCTGAGTCAGAAAAATGCTCCAGACTTAAATCCTCTAATTCTTTGTTAATCTTGTCTGCTAAAACCAAAGATCTTACATCCAAATCTATCATTTTGTCATCAAAATTATCATTAGCTTTGGCCATAATTGAATCAGTGCAATTTATCTTTTGTTGAAAGTTGCAAAGCAGGTAAGCTGAATCTGTACGACCAAAATCACCAGTTTTAATTAAGGAAATAATCTCATTGGCAGAATTATAGATATTATCTAAACAAATCTTAAGACTATTATGATATTCTACGCATTCTAGGGGTACATCAATTGATTGAATTTGATTTTCTATTGAAGCCGTTTCTTTTTGAATATTCCTCAATTTTTGCATAGCAGTTGCCAGATTTTTTGGAGATGGATTATTCAAATTCTTACAGATTATAAAAATTTGCTTTTTAATCTTGCCAAGTTCTATGAAATAGCTGGCAATTTTTATCCCTTTTTCATATTCTCTAGATTTCTCTTTAAAAAAACGGATACATTCTTCCCTAAATTTGGAGCATTCATCAGGAGCAGTTACCCCCTTGGCTTTTTTTAAAGCCTTGTCAGTTATTCTTTTGGCTTCTTGATAAGATTTTTTACTTTCCTCATTTTCTGTAATAAACTTATCAATATCATTTATATTTTGAGGAGGCCAAACAAAACAATTATTTAAATTCTCTAAAGCAAGATCTTTTGTTCTTAATTTACAAGATGTTTTAATAAAACATTCTGCTTCTTTTAAGTAGCAACCCACACTTTTGGATTTTTCAACAGATTGATGCTTAGTTGTGTTACAAGATAGCAAGGAAAAAATAAGCACTGAAACTAAAAGTACAATGGTTAGCTGTTTAAATTTCTGCATTTTCTAGCACTTCCCCCTTTTAGCCTTTCCCCTCTTATTGCTCTATATTAGTCTGAATATCACCTCCCTTTTTAAGGTACGATTTTAATTTTTTGGTAAAAATGATTTTTATTTTCAGAATATCTGATCTTATTATATCAAAATCTATTTGTCAAGCTAAGCTTGATTTGTCAAATAAAAATGGCTAAAATAGCCATTTTTAATGTTTTTTTGTGTATTAAAAATATCTATGCTTTGCTCTTTTTCTTTTTCATTTCTTCAAAAACCTTGCAAACTGGACAATGGTCATAAAAATGCTTTCTAATCATCTCCTCGGCTTCAGCAGAAAAATCTTTATTGGAAATCCAGACGTCAAATCTAGTTTTACAGATCGCACATTCTAATTCAATTTTTTTATATTCATCTTCGTTCATATTCACCTCCTATTTTTAACCCTTCAAGATTAATTTATTTTATTTTATTAAAAATTCTAGAAAAATTCAAGAAGGAGAAAACTAAACTTGTACATTACCCAATATCGTACAGTTATGGAGACCTATCCTTGTATAAGTTAAAAATTTGTGATTTTCAAAAAAACTATTGACATTTTTTTCTTTTTGAGGTACAATTAGACCTTCCTTAAAAATTTAAGATTGCCTGTCTTCTGACGAATGCGATGAACTATGTCCTATATATGGTCACTTGGGGCATAGGGAGCCAGTAGTGAAACCGGTCGTCTTTTTTGTTTCTTGTTTTCTGATCTTATGGAATTAGAAAATAGGGAATAAGCCCTTAAACCTTAAAAAATGAATATAAAAACTCAAGGCTAATTTATCCTTATTTCACATAGATATTATAGAAAATCTTGTAAAATAACAGAAAGTAAAGAAAGGTGGTGGAGAGGTTGAAAAGGATGATAAGAATTACGGTGATTGTGGCAACTCTTGTCTTTCTAAACATTCCTTCGCCTGCTTTTGCTAAAGATTATATTAATATGAATCTTATAAGTAAAAGTGGATTATGTGCGGAGGATATTGACAAGGTTTTTACTAAAACCCCTTTAGAAGGGCTTGGTAAAGAATTTGTGCAGGTTGAGGAAACATATGGAATTAATGCTCAGTATTTTGCAGCCCATGCTATTTTGGAGTCAGACTGGGGAAGATCCAGAATCGCTACGGAAAAGAATAATCTCTTTGGATTTGGTGCTCATGATAAAGCACCTTATAGACTTGCTAGACAGTTTAACTCCAAAGAGGAGGGGATCGAGAAAATTGCTTGTTTTATCAAGAATAAATATCTTACCCCAGGTGGCCAATATTTCAATGGTCCAACTCTTGTTGGTATGAACAAGAAATATGCTAGCGATCCTTTGTGGGCACAGAAAGTTGCAAATCGTATGGGTTTGTTTGAACCCTATCTTCCTCCTCAGCCCCAGCTAAAATCTAAGAAAGAAAAGAAAGATTTTAAAGAACTGGAAAAAAATAAAACAAAAGAGGTGAGTGAAATGAAAGCAGATGTTCTATTGAACTGGATGCTGCAGGCAGCAAAGACACATCCAAAAATAGCCATAGTGATTGCAGTATTATTTTTAGCCCTTCTTTTACGAAGATGGAGTGCTACATTACAATTGGCTACAGCTCCGATTGTTGCTTTAATCTGGGCTATTCTATCTGTATTAAAGACAGTTATATTAGCCTTTTTTAAAAGCATTATCCCGGCAATTAAAGAAGCAATTGTGGAAGTCTTTTGTCCTATCTTCCTGAAGGATGTTAGGGGAGCAAAGGAATTATTTAAGAACAAAAGACAAGCTAGGAAACAAACTCAACTGAAAGCCAGGAGGAGCATAAATACTGAAAGGGCTATGGCTTAATCACAGCAACATTTTTTAGCCTGAACTGGCTCCAAAAATATGAAGAATTTTTGGAGCCTTTTTTCTTTTTAAAACAAAATTCTTGTTTTTAGATAAAAAACAACCCGTCCAGGTGCGTATTTATTTACGACTTACCCCAAACGGGTTAATATTTCTTTTTTAAATAGGAGAACTCAATATTTCTAAAGAAACAGCAAGATTTGAAATATTCTTAGACATTACTTTAAATAAGCGCCATTTCTAAATACTAATTCCCCATTAACATAGATTTTGCCGTTCTCTCTCAGGTCTTTTATGATATCTTGGTGAATATTTGATTTGTTCTTTCCGCCTGTGTCTTTGAGTGGAGAACCAAGGGCAAAATGAACAGTCCCCCCTATTTTTTCATCAAAAATACCATTCTTAGTATGTTGAGTAATACTATAATTCAAGCCTATGCCAAACTCGCCTATATATCTTGAGCCATCATCAGCATCTAAGGTAGCTAACAGTAAATCTTCATTTTTTTCTGCTTTTGCTTCAACTGCCTTACCGTCTTTAAAAGATAAAACTATTCCTTCAATTTCCTTTCCACCACGAAATTCCATAGGCCATTCAAAGGTAATAATACCATCTATGGAATCTTCTACTGGCGCGTAACATAATTCACCATCAGGCATATTATTCTTCCCGCAACATTTTCTCCCAAATCTGTTTTCAAGACTAAAAGTTAAATCAGTGTCTTTGCCCACTATTCTGATTTCTTTTTGGTTATCAAATATCTTCTTTATTTTTTCAAATTCTTTATCCATTTCTGCCCAATCTTGTAGAACAGCATTAAAGACAAAGTCCTTATATTCTTTAAGATTCATTCCTGCTTTCTCAGCCAAAACTTTTGTTGGATAACGGCATATAACCCATCTGCAGTTTTGGACCCTATATTCTACTATTGGGAAAATGGTCGTTTCCCTTAAAGTGCTTTTTTGACAGTCAATATTAGCCATTAGATTAGCTTTTGTTTTCCCGCCAATACCAATATAAACCTGGCTATTTTTTACCATATGGTCAGTAAATTCAGGAAATTTACTTATTTGAGATTCCTTACCATATTTTAAAAGAAGATATTTAAATATAGACATGTCAAAATGAACATATGGATGTCCACCAGCAAACAGCACTTTTTTGTAAACTTCTTCTACTAAAGGAATTGCTACAGGCTCTAAAACATCTATAAGAACCATGTCATTTTTTTGTACTTTTGTTGAATAATTTACCAAAATATCAGCAAATTTTTCCAGTCTTGAGTCTTTCACTTATATCCCTCCTTTTAAGGTGTCAAATTTATTAAAGAACATTTCATTTTAAAGAACTCCTTACTGTTGATTATTGAAAATCGGCAATATGCCCAGTAAGGAGTTTTTGGTTTTTTGTTGTAAATTTTTACCTCGGAGGTGAAATGATGGCAGTGACTAGTTTATGTCTATAATATCACCTTCGGCAATTATCTTTGTTCCATCCGGAGAAAATTCCATGTAGTGATACCATTGGTCAATATCAAGATAATTAGTTTCTTTTTCTGTGTCTATATTGACAATAGAGATGTGACCGCCTCCGAAATGATGGTACATAACAGCAATCCGTTTGCTATCAGGAGCCCAAGCAAGACCTTTGAGGGTATTAGAATAGTCTCCCCAAGGATGCTGCTGTGTGTCTATTACTTTAAGGTACTTACCTGTATTGACATCAAAAATACCAATATTACCATGGTCTTTCGGTTCAACTTCACAAGCAGACAATTTCCCGTCAGGCGAATATGCCTTTGCACCAAAAGGGACACTCCCATGAGGAGAACCAATAGCAACTGGTCTAAGAATTGGTGACAAAAAATCATGACCACCTGTCCACTTTCCTTGATAATTAAAATACATGGGGCGTTCGGCAATAATTGGTAAGGCACAGCATACATACATGGAAACTTCTTTCCAGTCTCCTATGTCATCATTTACTTTCACCGTGTATCTAGTTTTGGGACCAACTGTGTAATGTCTTACTTGATTAGCTCCCCACCTTATCATATAGGTTACTTCTATATCTACAGAAGATGGGTAAGGGTTCTGGATTGTTAGCCACTGGTCAAAACCATATCCTGTATAGCCTTCAGCAAAATGCCACACCCTTGAAGGAGAAGTAGCACCTATAACATTATGTCCACCATCCCACTTGTTCATGTAATTAAAATACATGGGGCGCTCAGCAATAATTTCTTGATCTGATTCTACTTTCATAGATACTTCATAGTTGTTGCCTATTGCATCATTTACCTTGATTGTTTCTCTAGTTTTAGGACCAACTAGGTAGTGGATTACCTGATTAGATCTACCTCTTATCATATAGGTTACTTCTACATCCACTGTAGATGCATTAGGATTCTGCAGACAAAGCCACTGGTCAAAGCCAGGGCCTGTATATCCTTCGGCAAAATACCAATTATTACTAGATGCGATTGCACCTATAACGTTATGTCCACCATCCCACTTGTTCATGTAATTAAAATACATGGGGCGTTCGGCAATAATTTCTTGATCTGATTCTACTTTCATAGATACTTCTTTATTTAGACCTATAGCTGAATTTACTGATACGGTCTCTCTAGTTTTTGCTCCTACACTTAGAATTTGGACTTTAGTTCCTCCCCCTCTAAACATATAGGTAATATTTACTTTAGTAGGAGCTGGGTTAGGATTCTGCAGACAAAGCCACTGATCAAAGCCAAGACCTGTATATCCTTCAGCAAAATACCACACCTTTGAAAGAGTAGTTGCCCCTATCACATCATGACCACCTGTCCACTTTCCTTGATAATTAAAATACATAGGGCGTTCGGCAATAATTGGTAAGGCACAGCATACCTGCATAGAAACTTCTTTACCATCTCCTATAGCGTCATTGACTTTGACAGTCTCTCTAGTTTTTGGACCAACTGTATAATGCCTTACTTGATTAATTCCACCTCTAATCATGTAAGTAACCTCTACATCCACTGTAGATGCATTAGGATTCTGCAGACAAAGCCACTGATCAAAGCCAGGACCTGTATATCCTTCGGCAAAGTAGAAAGTGGTAGCTCCCCCTAATTTCAATTCGTCTCCAAAAGCAAAACTTGAAAAACAAAAAATTGTAAGCAAAACAACCAAAATTATAAAATAAAACCTTTTCATTTTCTTTCACCCTTTCTCAAAGAGAAACTTTGTCCTAGATTTTTCTAGAACATTTTACTGATTTTTCCAGTCTGAGTTTTCATTCTTTACTCACCATCCTTTTAAGTTTTAAAAGAGCTGATTTTACTCTGAAAAAATAGGATATTTCAATATACTCCCTTAAAAATCATTTGTCAAGGCTATTTTTTTGGAAAAAAAATGGCGGAAATCCAAGCTTTTTAACATATTGAACTTCCGCCTTAATAGTTCTTATTTTTTTAGTTATATTTATTTTCCTTTTCTTTCTACCCATATTAATTTTATTCTTGATTTTTTCACCATCAGAATTGACTTTCGTCAATACGGTATAGGTTTTTCTATCATTCAAAATACAGTTGTGATTTTACTTTAGAGCAAGAATATAGGTTTTGCTTTATAGAATAGATATACGTTTTTATGTATAGGACTTTACATATTCTCCGAATCTTTCTCCCAGTTCTTTTATACATTGGATAAATTCTTTATTTTTGCTAAACCGCTGTTCTACTTTTTCTTTTACTTCTTCACCATCACCCTCAGGAATTTTAAAGCTACGAGGCACAGAACGGATATTCACCAAAAAACCACAGAGTTTTAAAGAACTAATAATTTCCTCGAAAAAATGGGAAAATGGATAAATATCTACTTTAGAAAAGGCAAAATCTCCCAGTAATTTTTTGAACTTTTCATCTCTCCTTGCTTTGTTTACAAAATTATGCAGAAATTTTCTGTCGGCTGGGAAAGAATCCACATTTGAATAAGCCAAAAATGCCGCCACTGTAATTAAGGGATCCGGCTCTCTAAAATATCCTTCTATTTCTTTAATTGTTTTTTTGATTATATCTTCTTCTTTTGAGTTCTGTTCCATCCTTTTTATCCCCTTTCTTCTTATTGTCAAAACATTAATCTTAATATGTTGTGTTTTCTTTCCCCAAAATATTAACAATTTCAGACCAACAATTATTAAGAGTATCTTTATGATATTTTAAGTCAGAGAATCTTTGAAAAATCACTTTCCAATCTTTTATATCTTCAATCCAAAAACAAACAATTTGACCTATTCTAGAGGAATTGCCTCCAATAGGTTTGGTAGATATGCTATAAATAATATTGCAATTTTTAATTTCATAATCAATTTTGACATCTATTTTTTGATTTAGGATATTCCGAACTTTTTTAAATTTTTCATAAGTATTGCTTGCTTGAAAGGATAGAAGTAAATTTTCTTTGGATTTTTCAAATAATTTAGCCACTGAATCGTCTCTTTTTCTCAATTTCACCACTCCTTTTTAAAGAACGTTTTTATTTTACCCTGAGATTTTTCCCAGAATATCTGATCTTATTATATCAAAAACCATCTGTTAAGTTAAACTTGACTTGTCTAGCCAAGCTGGATCAAACAAAAAACTCCTGCTGGGATTAAGACTTTCAATCTGTATATCCCAACAGGAGTAATATGTTGTTATGCTTTGTCTTTAAGAATTAGGAGATTTCTTTGAAGAATCTTTATTTGTTATCTTCTTTTATAGTACTTTCCATTAATTCATTGATACTCAAAAGAGGTAAAGGCATTCCTGGAGCACCAATATTCGTCCAGGTTTCTGGAAAAGTTCCATTCCATTTCTCAGATAATGTTTCCAGAACATCAACCTTTCTGGATTCTAATGATCTTTCAGTAACTGACTCAGCTAAAACTCTATTTTGATAAGCTTCCCCATCAGCACGTATCTTCCTAGATTCAGATATTCCTTCGGCATCTTTAATTCTTCTCAACTTTTTTTGTTCGGCTATAGCAACTTTCCGTTCAGCAATTTGTAGTTCTTGGCTCTTTTCTGCCTTTTCTTCCAGGAGGTTGCGAAACTGTTTACGGAAATCTATGTTTTTTAAAGATATCGAAAAAACTTCTACATATCTGTTCAAAGCTTTTCTATTATTTAGCTTATCAAGAACTTTCTCTCTGATTTCCTCTCTTTTAGGAATAATTTCTTGAGCATCATAAGCAGGGATTACCGCTTTCACTACTTGAATAGTCTCAACCTCTAAAATCTTTTTCTCAAATGACTTCCGATCCCCCACCTCTTGCCATAAAATATTAACTTTAGTCGGGATGGGGCGATAGGTTACTTTAATATTTGCATAGACATCCTGTATGTCTGATGAAGCTGCTGCATTATTTTCTTGCATTTCATACAATACTGTACTTCTTTGGACGTTGTATGTTTCTACTCTTTCATATACAGGCACAATAATAGAGAACCCTTCAGGTAATACTCTTTTTTCAACTCCAATTCCTAAGGAGAACACTACTCCACGATGGCCTCTGGGAATGATCACAAATGAATTTACAATAATAATACTAATAAGAAACCCTGCAGCAGCTGCTATCATCCATCGACCAAATCCAGGAAGTTTTATATCTTTTAAGTGGCCTTTATCGTCCCATTCAATTTTATAACCTCTAACAGCCTTGATTATCCAGGGAACAGTGGCAAGCAACACAAGTATAATCTTTAGAA
Source organism: uncultured Candidatus Saccharibacteria bacterium (assembly GCA_964345445.1). GTDB lineage: Bacteria > Patescibacteriota > CPR2_A > CAYFQT01 > CAYFQT01 > CAYFQT01. The sequence continues at coordinate 5,375 of CAYFQT010000041.1, read as the reverse complement.
GTGTTATCATTTCAAAATACAACCCCTTTCTTTTTATCATCAATTCTTTTCTGCTAATCAACTAACTTACTAAATAATTCTTATATTTCACCTCCCTTTTATTGATTTATTATTCTTTCTTTTCCTAATAAGGTTTACAAAGTAAAAAATTATCTGAAAAATTATTGATTTTTTTAATGTTCAGTTGAAGGTAAATAATAACAAAAACATTATAAACTGTCAAGAGTTTTTTTGGGAAAACAAAAAAATGGCTAAAAATAGCCATTTTAGTGGGGATAGATTTTCCACCTCCGAGGTGGGATCCATCTTCACAGCCTTGGCGAAGAATAAGAAGAACTTCGAACTTATCTTGTGGATTTTATAGTCTGAATTATTTTCGAATTAAAATAAAATATACAGCAACGGCAATAATACCTATACAGCAGATGCACATTGGAAAACCAATATTAAAAGGACATTTGCCGCATAATCCTTTTTTCTTTTCTGGTTCCTGGCTTTGTTTTTTAGGATTCTGTTCCATATTTTCCATATTACTCCCCCTTTTATTTATTTTATTATACCACAAAATTAAAAAGGCTCAAATGAATATTTTTCCACCTTGAAGATGAGATTCACTACCCTTGATTATAAACCAAAAAATGCCTTCATGCAGGCATTTAAGCGGAACTCCCTTTGATAGGCACTATTCGAACCTGGAGATGCTTGAAGAGTTAGTAAAAGTTTTTTAATAAGCATCTGGTGGTAGACCTGATATCATTTAATCTCAAATAATACTTTCTTTACTATCGACCAGATTAGATTTGCATTATCTTGCGTAACTTCTATACTTTTCTTTCTATACTCTACTCCTGGATGAATCAGATTTCTAAATCCTCTTGCACCGTGAGATAAATGCAATAGAGGATCTTCAATTATTTCATTACTCTTTGCTGCTTTTAGTAATTCATTTAGATCCAAATCTTCCAATTTCTTTCTTATCTTCTTTTTGCCTCTATTTATTTCCACGGTCTTTACGTTATTTGCTTTTAATCTATCAAATAAAACTGCCTCTATAATACTACCACTCAAAACTAACGATGATTTAAAAGACTTTGTAATTATAGCTATTGCATTTTCCTTAAGATCTCTCTCTAGCATTTTCCTTAACTCTTGATTTGATATTTTATCCAGTTGGTTTTCAAGAGTTGAGTTATAGCCGATTAAATCTAACGAAGCTGTATTTAGATTGTTACAAATATCCAGTAATTCTTTCTCCTTCTTCAAACTATCTTCAATAATACTCAAATGTTTTTCTATATAAGGGTTAACCTTATAAACACTTACACTAACACTCGGGTCCGGATTCATGATTTTTGAAACATATTTTTTACTCATCCAGTCTTTTATGACATCTGGTGCTTTCTGTGCAGAAATTTGTAGGAATTGAGGAAGTTGTCGGTAAGAACATGTTATTAGACCATCGGTTCTTTTGTTACTACAAAATATTAAAAACTTATTCTGGATATATGAATTCTCCGTTTTGAATGAGCGGAGAGCATTTTCTAAATCCTTTTCGTCTTGTTGAGCTTTGACTATTGCTTCCTTAACACGGCTATAATTATCCCTAAAGAGTTTTTCTTCAGGATTAAGTTCTTTTGCTTTTTGAAAAGACGCTCTTGATTTTTCTAAATCACCGCGTTTCTCGAAAATTACTCCTAAGTTGTTTAGTACCGCTGGTGATTCCCCATAGAGTTTTAGACACTTATTATAAAAAAATTCTGCCCTATCTGTGTTGTCGGTTTCATTAAAAGAATAAGCCACTTCAAACAAGCAATCGCTTATTATTAGATGTGGTTCCTCTAATTTACCAGCTAAATCGCAGATTTCTCTAAACAACTTTTCTTGAAACAGTTTTTCGAACAACTTTTCGAAAATATTTTCGGCTAACCAATCCTTAAATTTTTCATTTTTTGTCTCTAAATCTTTTCCAATATCTTTTAACAACTTCCTAAGTGATGTTTTCTTCAATTGAGATATTTTTATTTTTCTATACTCTTGTTTATTCATGACTTTTTGCCTAGTTTTAGAAGATTGTTTTTTCAAAATAACAATTCCATTATGCCATTTACAGGAAACATTACAAGAGTTCAGGTCACATGCGAGAATATATCAAGATATAGATATCTATGAAAAACAAGACCTAATCAAAAATTTGAATAATGCTTCTGGCAATTGCAAAAAAATGCCTCTGTACAGGCATTTAAGCGGAACTCCCTTTGATAGACACTATTCGAACCTTGAGGAAGTGCTCAAACTTGAGAATATATTCAAATAGGTGCTTGCATATCCAGTACGCAATCAGTCAAATCCTGGTGGATCAAAGACCAAATAAGAACCTGATGGTGTAGACAATCTTGCGCTGCAAAAATCCACCAAAGGATTGTAGACGGCGACCAGATCAAACTCATCTGATCGGTATTGGATGATCAAAACAGGCCCTTTGGACTTGATCTCAATATCTTGTGCTTTGAATATACTCCCTTCTTCAGTGACAAACTCAAGCTTTCCAATATCTGGATTAATGCGGAAGGCATTTCCGCTTGCTTGATCTTCAAAAATGCGCTGCCAGAGGGTGAAGGAGTATTCCGATACAGTCTTATTTCCAGCTTTGTCTGTTGCTCTTATATAGATAGTATGGCCACCATATGCTAGCTCTGGAGTATCAAATGAGAATTCTATTTCTTTAGAGATACCCAGCCAACCAGATGTTATGTCTAGAGTATCCAAATAGGTCCACTCACCTTCAGTTCCGTCAATTTGATACTCAATTGACATTATAGGATCATCAGGGTCTTCAACTTTGCCTGTAATGGTTGGAATTGTTGTCTCTGTAATATCGTCGGGAAAGGGATTAATAATTACTGCCGGCGGTTGACTAATGAATCTGTCTTTGTATTTGTAATAACGCCACTCACCATCTCGCGGAAACAATATGTCAAACATCATTGATTCTACTATTTGAAGACTACTATCTCTGATGGTGAAGTGTAGCTTGTCATACTTGAATTGCCCAATGCTTGTGTCGTACTCGCCATTCTGCCTGTAGAGATGCCTACCGTGACTGCTATTTCCGATCGGGTCATAGGATTCACCCGCAGTACGCCAATGAGAGACTTCAATATGTTGGCCTTGAAATGAACTTCCTGGGGGAGGTTGAAATTCAAAGAACCATTCATCGGATTCAAGGTCATGCCACTCAATGTTTAAATAGTAGGTTTGATCATATGGAAAGAGTAAGTTCAATTCAGAACCGTAACTCAAAATATCTTTCCATCCCTGATATACATATCTTCGGATCTGAAGCACCAAATCGTCATCTTCGTACTGAAGAATTGCAGTCAACATTTTTACTTCATTGCTTTCAGAAGCTTGATCTGCTGTATTCACAACAAACACCTTGTAGTAATAGGTTGTCTCTGGAGTAAGGTTTAGGTCTTGATAACTCACTATGGCTCTATCAGTAATCTCTGCCACCAAATCACTGTTCTCTCTAGTGATGATAGAATGAGTTGCTCGCCGGATTTCATAGCTCTTGAAGTGTTCATATTCATCTGGAACTTTTGACCAAGACAGCTCTAACGAAGAGCGTGAGAGTAATTTGGGTTCATTGAGATTAACGGATGGGGGTGGGGGGATTGGATCAGGACGTCCTTCCCAAGTATTTGGTGGCGGGTATCCCCAACCCGAGTAGTTGCCAATATCCGAAACATCTGATTCTAGTACAACATCTGAATAGCCTGCATGGATGACTTTGCCATCACCAATATATAGGCCCACATGACCCCACTCAGTTAAATCAAAAAACAGTAAAGCACCTTTTGGTGCATTCCAATAGGAATCACCTGGGTGAAAAATACAACCATTGTAGTTTTTCAAATCCTTGGCATTGCCGCCTGCGCCCTCTGTCATATACGCATTGGCAACAAATCTTGCACACCAACCAATACCATTGTTGTCAATAGACTCTTGCCATTCACCGCCAGGAGTGTACCAACCAGTTTTCCCGACGTGATCCTTTGCCCAGGCTATTTCACCTTCTGGGTTTAGCCGTTCTGCTTCACCTGCATGTGCCATATTTCCGGTTAAAGGAAGTAACGGTGAGAATAGAATAACAGTCACAAACAAAGCCAAAAAAGCAAGAAAAAGAACTAATTGCCTAGATCGGACACACTTACTTGCTCTTGTCAAGAAAATCGCCCCCTTCGCAAACTATATTATTTACACTTAATAGAGAAACATACTTGGAATTTCTTGGTGAACGCAATAGTTTTATTGATATGTTTTGAAAGTACTCACCATCTGATCGTATACTCCTTTTAGATCAAAATCTGAGCCAATGGTAAAAACTTCAATTGCATATATTCTAGATTCATCGAGAATAAAGTAACAGGTACTTACATATGCCGGCATCAGTTTATAAGTAATACTATAACTCTCTCCCTTGTTTCCCTCGATTCTTTCTTTTGATTCGAGATTTGGGAAGATATCTGCATTTTTAGCGAGCCAATCATCAAACGACAATTCCTCTGGATTATCATAGACTGTCACACTAATATGTGGCATTGCACCATGATCTGTAATATCTTTAAGTTGCTTTTCAAAGAAAGCTGTTGTTGCTTTTTCGGTATTCTCCTCATAAACGAATTCAGCAGGATACTTTACTTCGTACCCTAATTCACCATTCCTATAAGTTTCCCAATCAGCCGTCTGCTCCAAAACCTCCTTTTCTTTCTTCAAATCCTCAATCTCTTTTTGTAAAGCTTCTATTTGTTTTTGTTGGTTTTGTTTTTCTTTTTGCAGGTTATCAATCTCTTTTTGTGATTTATTGTATTGATAAAAATAACCTCCTGCTGTACCGACTCCTGCAAATAGGACAGCAATTAGTACATAGATTATTTTTTTATTCATATATTATTCCAATTGTTTAATTTGCTTTAAATCACCACCTCTCGACCCTAAGATGGCAGTTATTTCAATTGATTTAATAAGTGGTGAGGTCCCCTTAAGAAGAATAGAAAATCAAAGTCTGATTACAAGCTCTGTCTTGTGGGTTCCCCTTGAATTGAATATTTCTACATCGAAGGGGTTTTCCCTTTGACAAAACAAAGTAAATCGAGGTTCATTTATCATCTTACCAGCTTATATGGGGTATTACAAATCCTATCCGTCAAAAAAAAGTTCGAAGGCCGGTCTGGGGGGTACAACAAATAATGCCTTTGAACAGGCATTTAAGCGGAACTCCCTTTGATAGGCACTATTCGAACCTTGAGGAGATAGTGAAACTTGCAGAAGTATTTGAGGAATGACATTGGTGGAACACTAACGCTTGATTAGGC
>CAYFQT010000040.1:0-32354 GCA_964345445.1 uncultured Candidatus Saccharibacteria bacterium | reverse complement strand
AAATGTCTAATTATTTTTTCTTAGTTGAATGAACAATAGCATTAAAGATAAGATTTAATTCTTTTGCTTCAGTCCATAATTTTCTTGCTTCTTCCTTTAACTTAGGAATGGCTACAGTTATCATCCTTAACCAGTGTTTTGCTTCTCTTGCTTCCTTTTTACAAATTCCAATCTTATGCTTAAAGTCCTTTTTTGATTCAGCATCATCTGCTTCAGAATAATTACCACCAACACTTGTTCCTGCCTTTACTAGTTGACCTATTAATGGAATAGTGACTGGATTTTGAGGAATCTTTTTAGCAAACTTGATTATATCTTCTCCAAATCTTGCTGTTCGTTCTTCTAGGTCATATTTATTTTTATTTATTTTATCATTAGTCATTGGGGCTTGATTAGTAATTAGAAATTAGTAATTAGTAATTTAAATAATATTTCTTTATCTTCCACCAAATAAACCTTAACTGGTCTATCAGACCAATAATGATATCTTCCATGATAATAAGGAACATCTATTTTAAATTCACTAATATTATAAGGTTTTAGGCTATATTCTGCAAACTGGCTAAATTCCGGGCGTTGATCCCACATCCCTTCATCTATTATTACAAGCAAAGGTCTCTGTAATGATACTTCTTCAGGAATATAGGGTTTTTCTTTTTTAATTTGCCAAGAGGAAAGACCGGTATCTATATAACAAGGTTCTATATGATAGGTTAATATAATCACATCTGAAGAAATATTTTTCTCTTTTACCACTCCAGCTAATTGCAAACTCATCTGCTTTTCATAACTTACAGGAGGAAGCCATTTTCTGTAGGCAGCTTGGCTTGTTTGAAGCAAGAAAAGGAAAGAAAAAACAAATATTATTGCAAAAATACTACTTATGTATAATATTGGAGAGCGAACTCTCTCTATTTTAATTCTTATTATTTTGTAAATTTCTATTAATAAAATAGCTGATGCAGGGATTAATACTAAAAGAAGATGAATGAAAAATCTAAAATCACTCCGAGGATAGTAAATCAAAAACAAAGGGAGAAAAATGAGCAAGAAAAAAATAAATATATTTCTATCTTTTTTAAACAAATAAAATAAACCAATTATTCCTAAAATTCCCGCTAAAAAATCTACTTTTACAAAATTTATAAATGCAGAGAAATTTAAATAATATTGGGGAAAACCAAAATAATAAATGAATCCTAAAGCAATTATAATTCCTAAAAATAAAACAACAGTTAAGATAGTAAACAAGGCTTTTTTATATTCTGGTTTTTTCTGAACTAATAATAAAATGATTGTAATTATAAATAATGAAATTAATAAAATAAAAGTACCAGAATAAAACTTTAAAAATCTATCTGGGCGAGCATATTGGTTTTCAACCCACCACCAAAAGCCCATTCTCCAGAACATAACCACAAAAGTCAAAATCAAAAAAGAAAATCCTGATAAAAACCAAGTAATAAACTTTTTAAATGGATTTTTTAATTTAGTAAAAATCCAAAAAATAACTGGTAATACAAGCAAAATACTTTCAAGACGAACAATTACAGCTATTCCAAAAACAATTCCAGAAGTTACAAACCAAATATTCTCTTCTTTTTCTGCTGCTAATAGAAAAAGATATAAAGCCAAAAGATTAAAAAAGAAAGCAGTTGTTTCAGACATTACAAGCCCAGAAAAAGCAGTATGGGTGAAAGAAATGGCTAAAAGAAAGCAAGCACAAATTCCCGCTGGTTTTGACCTAAATAACTTTGCCGTAAATAAATACATTAAACCAATTGCCGCAATTCCAAAAGCCAAAGATGTAATGTGAGCAGAAAATTCCAAATCGCCAAGCAGAGTATAAAAAGGCACTATAAAAAAAGAATACCCCCATTTATAAAAAAGAGGCACAACTTGTTCCCCTACCGGACCCAAGGTTCCTGCTAATGAAAAATGTTCAGCAATATTTTTAGCCACCAACATCATATAATAGGAATCATTGTAATAATTAAATTGAGAAAGAGCCAATATGCGCAGGACTCCTCCTAAGACAAAAGCTATAAAAATAAAAAAAGGATAAACTATTTTTTTCATTGCTTTATGATTGTGTCTCCCAAAGTCTCTGTTCTAATAAAACAAATAGACAAGTTGCCTAATAATATTTGCACTTTTACTGTTTCAATGTTACAATAAAAAAGTATTTTTTACAATTTTTGTTAAAAAATGAAAAAAACTTGACAAAAAAAATTATTTGTTTAAACTTAAAATAGTTTTATAAAATTATTATAAAAAGCTAAACCTCTTGACAAAAAAATTATTTGTAGTATAATATATGTAATAAACTTAAAAAAGTTTTTATTTATTTTTAGAGGAGGAATTAATGCGAGTATTGATTTCTAAAATTTTAGGTTCTCTGGGATTAGTGTTTTCAAGTGCTACTGTCACCTTAGCTCAAAGTAATTCAACTTCTCCTGTTACCACAGGTGAAACTGGAGCTAACATTACTGCCAGTATTCTTTTGGCTTTAGGAGTTGCTTTGGTTGTAACTTTGACATTAGCCTATATCAAATTCCAAAAAACTAAAGCCTAAGAAATTAATTCCTAATTGATTTTTTTCTTGTATTTTGTAAACTTGGAATTATTAAAGCAACCCTCCATATTATTCAGGAAGGGTTGTTTTTTTATGTGAAAATATATATTCTTTCAATTATTTTATATTCCTAAATTTATTTATAAAAATAACTTTTAATATAATTAATCTTCTACCTAAAATAAAAATGGCTTATTTTAGAAAAGCCATTTTTATTTCTTTTATGCAAATAATAAAACAAATAACTAACAAATCCCATTTACCATATATCACGATCGTGATATATGGTAAATGAATAAAAAATCTAATTATTTTTACTTAATTTATTTAATTGTAAATTGTTATAAACCCAAACAATACCAATAGTTATACCTTCAGAGAAAATATTTATAATTCGATCTAAAACAGGAATTAAACTAGCTATAGCTCCTGGGAAAAATCCTCCAAGTAAATACATCATCGTAACCTCCATTACCCCTAATCCACCAGCCACAAAAGGAATCAGAAAAGCTACAACCCAAGAAATTGCATTAATTCCTATCAGTATAAGTATCATTCCAAAGTCAAATTGATAAATTGATCTCATTAAAAAATAAAAAGCAAATCCAGAAAGTATCCAATAGAAACAATAAATAGCAAACAATTTAATAATATCTAAGATATTAAATTTTTTATCAAAAGATTTTCCTTTAATACAACAAATAAATTTTATTATTCTATTTAAATTAAAAGGATAAAGACAAACTGCAATTATAATTAATAAAAGCAAAAAAGGCACATCTAAAAACAAATTTAAACTATTGGCTAATACACTAATTAATAAATAGCAAAATATACCAGAGGAAATTATTAAAATAAATTCCAAACCTAAGCTGATTATTGTCTTTGTTCTGGGGAGTCCTTCTTTTTTAGCCAAATATACTCTTCCTAAAGCATTCCAAATTCCTCCCGGGGCATAAGTTGCGATTTTAGGATAGAAATAAATAGTTCTGTGAGAACCATTGCTTAAATTCTCTCCCAATTTTTTTATAATTATAAGCCAAGCTTCACTTAAAATAAAAAAACCGCCTATAAATAAAAAGAAAGAAATTGCTAAATATAAATAATTTATTGAGGCAAGATGTGAAGGCAATTCTTGCCAATTAGAACATAATGCCTTTACTACAAAATAAAGAAAGAATGCACAGATAGCAATTTGAAAAATAGACAAAAATATTTTTTTACTCTTTAAGTTAGTTAAAATTTTTTCCATAGATAATTTCTCTTATGTGAAGCTTCTCCTGGTCTTTAGGTCGGGTCTTCTATCAGTTTTTAGGCTGAGATCCCGAACCCTCCTGACGAATATCAGGGCTGGTGCTGGGGTAAATTTAAAATAGAACTATTACTATAACCGTAATAAAATCCTAAAACTAATAATAACATAATTTAGATAAAAAGAAAAAGAACTTTCCACTTTAATTATGTACCAAAAAAACGCATATGCGTAAAATTGGTACAAGAAAATCGAAAACAAAAAATAGCTCAATTGAGCTATTTTAAAATAGAAACACCCAACAAGATAATTAAATTTAGGTTTTAGTGACAAATTTAATTTTAACTTCTTTGTCTAAAGCTTTAGCAATTCTTTCTACAAGTTCAAGTGAAGGATTAGCAGTAGCATTTTCTAATCTAGAAACAACTACCTGATTGGTTTTTGCTTTTTTGGCAAGTTTATCTTGAGTTAAACCTTTTTTTATTCTTGCTTCGATAATCAATTTTGCCAATTCAAATTCTGGTTCAAGCTTTTTAAGTTCCTCTTTGAGCCTTTTATCTTTTAATAATTCTTTTTTATGTTCTTTCCAAGTTACATTTCTCATAATATTTCCTTCATTCTATTTATAGTTATTTTTAACTCTTTTTTTGGAATATTATCACTCTTTTTTTGAAAAACATGAAGTAAAAGTATAATTCTTCCTCTTTTTACTGTAAAGAAAAATCTAAAAATATTACCTTTTGCTTTTATTCTAAGCTCCCATAATTTCTTAATACCTGAAACAGATTTTACATGAGGATAACCTATTTGAGTACCATAAGTTTCTAAAAGCTCAAAAGTTTTGAATGTTCTTGCTTTCACTTCTATAGGAAGATTATCTATAAACTTTTTTATAGGCGAAGTACCATTTATATTTGTATAATATTCTATCTTCCAATCCATATTAATTATAACCTATAAGTTATATCATGTCAATACTTTTTTAGAAATATTGAATTGATCAGAGGCAATTTTCGAGTCTCGAGTATTACTGATAATTAATACATTTTCTAAACTTTTTTCTAATTTAGGAACAACATCAAAATTTTTTAGTTCTTCTGGCTTAATCCATTTATAATCTGTATGTTCATAATCTAACTCTATTTTAGGTTTTGTTTTTAATTTAACTATAACTGGATAACGAAACCAAATTTTATTTATATTTGTATCTGTAAATTTATAAGGTTTTCCGATATCAACCGACAAAAGTGCATTCCTCTTAATTCCTATTTCTTCTTTAAGTTCTTCTAAAACTTTTTCACAAATAGGCTTTAATTCATCTAAATAACCTGCAATAGTACTCCATTTCCCACAATAGGCATAAACTTTATCGCTTCTTTTTAATAAAAGGATTTTATCTTTATGTTTTACAAAAACGATTACGACTGGTGCAACATTAGATTTTGAATAATCAATTCTTCCATCTGAAAATTTAGGCAAACTTTTTGCAAATTTTTTTATAGTTTTTAATGCTTTTTGTTCTTGTTTATTCATAAGTATGATAAATTATAAAATTTAGTTAATTTACAGGACCAAGTCATAGTGGACAAAGTCAGGAACTATTTTAGAGAGAATGGTTATGTATCATTACCTGTAAATTAAAATAAGATTATTATGGCTATTTATTATTTAGAAATAGTTGTGTTTATTTTTTAAACCAATTTATGTAATTCTTTCCACCTCGGAGGTGGAATCTGGAATTATTTCAACATCAAATGTTGATTATTATTTATTTTAAATAAAATTTCATTCTTTCTTTAACAGAATTTGTAACTTCTTTAGAATCAAGTTGGTCAGCTATATAATATGACAACCAAATATCATGTTCAGATTCTTTTTTCTTTCCTATTTTTCCCAAACAAGCTGCTTTTAAAATTAATATTTGAGCATAACGATGAAGCCAACTATTTTTCATTGCTTGATATAAAAGAGGAATAATTTTTTGTAATGATTTTTTATATTGTTTTTGAAAATAAAGCAACTCCGCCAAATGAAATTGACTGGTAAGTTTCCAAAAATTTTCTTCACCTCTTTTAAGACGGCTATCCCCCCTTTTCAACCACTTTTCAGCTTCTTTGAGTCTATTTTGATGTAAATAAGTAACACCAAGCTTAACCTCTGTAATACCAAGTTTAGCAGTGTTTGTTATAGTCTTTTTAAGTTTTTTAGCAATATTAATAGCTTTTTTCAAAAATTCTTCAGCTTTTTTATATTGTGCAAAATATTCATAGGTTATGGCCATATCACGATATAAATCAACCAATTTACTTTCATCTCTTATTTTTTCACACAACACAACTCCTTTATTATAATATCGTATAGCTGGTTTTAATTTATAATCCATTTTTAAACATAAAGCCATTCCGGAATAGGTTTCTATTTGCCATTTAATATTTTTGGATCCTAAAAGTTGTTTATATTCTTTAAATGACTTTTTGGTATTACCTTCACATCTTAGGATATCTGCTTTTTTTAAAATTTTTTGATAATTCATTTTCGCTCCTTCTATTATTATATCACAAATAAAAAACGGCTCTATAAACCGTTTAAAAGCAAAAAGAGATACAGTTTATTTCTCTTTGTTTTTTAAAAAATTTCTTAACTGATATTTAAATAATTTTCGACCAGAACCACTTTTTAAATACCTTTCACGACCCTTTGCATCTTTTTTGTCTAGATAAGCTTCATAATATATTAAAGTATATAGAATTTTACTTTTTGTTGCCTTAGATTTCCCTTAATTGTGCTCACTAACTCTCTGTCTTAAATTTTCAGTATAACCAATATAAAAACTATTATCTTTCTTGCTTTGTAGAATATAAACATAAAACATTTATATATGTCCGCGTAGAGTTTTGGTCTATTTTATAGATCTTCACCACGCGTCTTATCACTTAAATTGGCTAATAACCCATATTGGTTAAGTCACGTGTTGGCTTTAGCCAATTTTACGTGGCAGGGGCGGCAGGGATCGAACCCGCGACCTTCGGTTTTGGAGACCGACGCTCTACCAACTGAGCTACACCCCTATGTAAATAGTCAAAAAGTGAAGAAGTGAAATAAATCACTCCATCACTCTATCACTCTTTCTCTACTTGCTCTCTTTATGAACAGTACGCTTTTTACAAGTGGGACAATATTTTTTTAATTCTAATCTTTCTTTAGTTGTTCTTATATTTTTTGTTGTAGCATAATTTCTTTGTTTACATTGAGAACATTCTAAAGTAATAACTGGCCTTGCTTGTTTCGCCATAGCTTTTCCTTAAATATAATTATTGTTAAATTATAGTTTTACAATTTACTATTATTAAATTCCAATAAGGAATAAATTCTAATTTCTAAATTATAAATTCTAAACAAATTCAAAATTCTAAATTCAAATGTTCAAAACTAAAAGCTGTGCTATCATTCTGAGGAATCCCTCGGCTTTGCTCGGGATAAACTCCGCGACGAAGAATCTCTTCTGAGTATTAAGATCCTTCTCCCGCCTCGGGCGGACTCAGGATGACACAGAAAGTGTCATTCTGGCTTTTGGTCATTTGATATTGTTTAGTGCTTAGGATTTCGAATTTAGGATTTTACAACAATAGTGGCCAAGGCCCTCCGGCAATTCCCATTATTATTCCCACAATCCATGCATCATTTGACTGGAATTTAAAAATTTTCCTACTTAGATAATAATTCAAAAATGTCAATACAGCTACTGGTATCATTAAAAAACCAATTTGATGTAATTTTGAAATACTTTGCCAATAGATATAATTCTTTTCAATATTTATTATATAATCAAATCCTTTATTTACTATTATTGATCCTATAGCTACATATATAATATAAAAATAAAAATCTTGGGCAAAAAGGGCTTTTTGAATTTTAAAAATAAATTTTAAAATTACAAATAAAATAAAAAAATTCCACAGAAAACTTCCAACAATTAATATTGTAGTATGAATTAAAAAAGTAGTAAAAGTAGGATCCATTGGTTAGTATTTAGTTCTCCGTTATTGGTTATTAGGAATTAGTCAATTGTTATTAGTAGATTTTAATATTTTACTCACAAAAAATCTTTATATTTTTTGCGAAAGAGGAGAAATAAACTTAAGGTGATAGCCCTGAAGGATTTCGGGTCGAAAACCGGAATTTTACTTGGACGAAGCCCACGGGCGGAATCGAACCGCCGACCTCATGCTTACCATGCATGCGCCCTGCTCGCCGAACTGGAGCCGAGAGCGGGATTTGAACCCACGACCCCATCCTTACCATGGATGTGCTCTACCAACTGAGCTATCTCGGCCTATTGAAGTAAAAGTGAGTTATAAAGTATTTTCATGGAAGAGGAGAAATGAACCGTAAGCGGCAACGATTTTGCTTGGTAAAATTGTGAAAGTCTTAAATGTTTTATTTCACTCGCAAAAATGCGAAAGCTATTTTGCGAAAAAGGAGGGGTGAACGGAAAGCGAGAGCCCCGAAAGCTTTCGGGGCGAAAGCTTGAAAGTTTATTCCGACGTGGCGAGGGAGGGATTCGAACCCCCGTAGGCCGAAGCCACCTGATTTACAGTCAGGCCCATTTAACCACTCTGGTACCTCGCCATACAATTATAAAATAATTATTAATATAATATATAATTTTTAATTTTGCACTTTAAATTTTAATTTTATATGTTCTATTGTTTATCCCAGTACTTCTTGAAATTTGCTGGAGCTGGCGGAGGGATTTGAACCCACGACCTAGTGTTTACAAAACACTTGCTCTACCACTGAGCTACGCCAGCAAATTTCATAAAAAGTACAGGACCAACTATCACTTTATCCTAGCCAACTCTCTTTTGACTTCAATATTTTCTGGATCTAATTTCAATATCTTAGAAAGTACCTTTTTAGCTTGATTTCTTTCATCTGTCTTTAGGTATGCTGATGCTAAAGTTGTTAAATATTCTATATTATTTGGATCAAGACTTAAACTTTCTTGATAAGCGGAAATAGCACTAGAATAATCACCATCTGCCCAATAAGCCAATCCTAAATTTATACATCTTGAAGCATTTTTTTCCAAATCGACTGATCTACAGAAAGCCTGTATAGCTTTTTTGTTCTTGCCTTGTTTATATAAAACTAAACCTAAATTATTATAAAAGGAAGCATTTTCAGGATCAACTTTAATTGCTTTTGAAAATGACTTTAAAGCATGGTTATAATCCTTCTGCTGGAGATAAAGCACTCCTAATCCATTATAGGCTTCTGCATTTTTCTTATCATATTCTATTACTTTAATATATTTCTCTTCTGCTTTTGGATATTTTTTTTGTTTTAAAAATAGATTAGCTTTTGAAAGTATTTTTTTAACTCTATCCTTCTGTTTTTTATCTCCTTTTTCAAAAGATATTTTTTTTGCAGAAATAGTTTTTTTAACATTAGCAGCTTTTTCCTTTATATCTATTTTAGGAATTAATCTTTTATTAGAAACCTGTGGTAATTTTCTAATTACCATAAATAAAATTATTACAATACATACAATTATTATAATTTCAGGCATATAATACTCCCTTATTTATTTTAAAATATAATATTTCTTATATTATTCGGTTACTTAGTTATTAAGTTCATCTCATTCCTTCACCCCTTTTACTTCAGAGGAATCTATATTTACCTCCACGCCATTTTCTAACTGTACAATTAATGTTTGTTTTAAAATATTCCGATCTAAAACTTCGCCTGTTCCTTTTTTAGTCTTTACTTTACTCCCTACCTCAGGAAGTTTTTTACTTAATATTTTATATTCATCTGCTTCATAAGAAAGACAACACATAAGTCTCCCACATACCCCAGATATCTTCTCACTCCCTTTTGAAGCTATATCTTGAACTCTAGCCATATCCATAACAACACTCTCTAAATTTTCCAAAAATCTCATACAACATAAAGGCTCACCACATTTTCCAAAACCTCCAATTATTTTCGCTTCATCTCTAGGTCCTATTTGTCTTAATCTAATCTGTTTTTTAAAATAACGAGATAAATCTTTTACTAATTCTCTAAAATCAACTCTTGTTTTAGCCACAAAAGAAAAAGTAATTTTATCCCCAGAAAATGCAAAATCTACTGATGTCGCTTTCATAGGTAAATTATGTTTTTTAACTTTCTCTTTGAATATCTCCAAGGCTTCTTTTTTATAAGATTCTAATTTCTTAATATTTTTTAAATCTTGTTTTGTAGCTTTTCTTAAAATTTTTTTAATAGAATTTTTCTGTTTTTTTGTATCTATCTCTTTATTTATATATATAACCTTTCCCGCTTCTTTGCCTTGAGTAGTTTCAGTAATAACTATATCACCTACAGAAAAAGGTATATCCTGGGGATCAAAATCATATATTTTACCTCCGGGTGTAAAACGTAAACCTATTACTTTCACCGCGTCCAAACAAACTTTCAACTTTCACGATTTTGTTCTGCAAAATCATTGCCGTTTTCAGTTTGCTTCTCCTTTTCAATAAAAATGCTGAAGCATTTTTATTGAGTTCAATAATTAACTTAAAGAAAAAATCAAATTTTCTATCAATAACTTAGGATTAACATTTTGCTTTAAATCCTCTTTAGTCTGAGATATTTTCAAAATGAGTAATCTTATTTCTTCTATATTATAATTCTGAGCTTTCCTTATAAGTTTTTCTTCTTCTGTAATATTTAAAATCAAATCATTACACTCTTTTTTTATAAGTAATAAGTCTCTAAACCATCCTAACCAAAAGTCCAAAATATTTTCTAATTGTAAAAAATCACTGTCTGTAAAATTATTAATCAGATCTTGAGCAAAATTTATCTGTTTAGAATGAGAGTTTTTTAATTTTTCTAAATCATTTATTAATTGAATTTGTCTTTTTAGAATATCAGGATTTGAAGCAAAATTCAATGCTACACCTGGTCTACCGCAAGATATTAAACATAAACTACCAGCCAATTCTTCCTCTACTCCTTTCTTTATTAATTCTTCCTTAATCTCCGTAAAAGCCACAGGTTGAAATTTTATTATTTGGCATCGAGATGAAATAGTGGGTAATATATAATTTAAAGTTGTACAAGTGAGAATTAAAACTGATTTATAAGGAGGTTCTTCTAAAATCTTAAGTAGGGAGTTAGCAGCTTCCAGTGTTAATCTTTCTATATCTTCAATAATACAAATTTTATATATGCTGCCTAAAGGCTTTAAATTTATCTGATGTTGTAAATCTCTTGTTTGTTCAATTTTTATATTCTCTTTCCCGGTTAATATTATAGTATCGGGATGACTATTTTTTTCAATTAATTTACAACTTTGACATTGACCACAGGGGATTTTAATATCAGTTTTTTTATCGCTATCCGGAAATAATCTTTCCTTCCCCCTATTTCTTATATCTGTTTGATTTAATTCACATTGTAATGTTTGAGCAAAAATTCTTGCACAAGTTGCTTTACCAATATGAGAAGGGCCTAAAAAAAGATAGGCATGGGAAAGGTTATTATCCGTAATTGCCTTTTGAAAAAGTTTTATAATTCTCTTATGCCCCATAATAGGCCAAGAGTAAAATTTTCTTTTACCATTCATTTTATACACTTTACATCTTGAAAATTATTTAACATTATTATTCTATCATATTTCCTTTTTTACAGCCAGCCAAAGCAGTAATTCCTGCTGAGGGCACCCCCGAAAAAAGTCTGTCGCAGCCCCGCTCCAGAAATTCTACCAGTTTAGATAAAATGTTCAACAGCGGGGTGAGACCGAAACGGCAGCTGGAAAAACCTTACAATAAAATACAGATAGCTGACCGCGTCTTTTTGAGGGGGTGTCCGAAGACTACTAAAAATTTTGTAGTGTATCTCCATTGTATATAAACATCGATAAATAAAAATTCAACCTTCTAATTCATCTAGTACTTTTTGTAGATCTTGTGGTAGCTTACATTCAAAATCTACCCATTTTTTTGTATTAGGTAATCTAAATTTTAAATATTTAGCATGTAAAAACTGCCTGGGGATATCTATTTTTCTCTTTTTTGGACCATATAGTAAATCTCCTAAAATTGGATGACCAATAGAAGCAAAATGAACCCTAATTTGGTGAGTTCTGCCAGTTTCAGGAATAACTTCAACATAAGTAAAATTTTCAAAATAATTTAAAACTTTATATATAGTCTTGGCATATTTCCCTTCATTTTCCAAAGCAATATGCATTTTTGTCTTATCTTTTTCTGATCTCCCAATAGGAGATTCAATTACCCCCTGATCTGGTTTTAGATGTCCTTCAATTAAGGCTACATATTTCTTAGTAACTTTTCTTTTTTTAAATTGAGAAATTAAATACTCCTTTGTTTTATTGTTTTTAGCAACAACGATAAGCCCTGAGGTGTCTTTGTCTAATCGATGTACAATTCCACATCTTTCTACTTTTTGAAAAATATTATTATAGGCTAGGAGAGCACCAGTTATAGTATCTTTCAAATAGTACGGAACGGGAGGATAAACAACTATTCCTGCAGGTTTATATAAAACTAATATATCTTTATTTTCATAAATAATCTTTAATTTCAAAGAAGAAGTTTTTAATTTTTCTTTTTTAGGAAAAATAATTTTAACTTCTACATGATCTCCTTTTTCAATTTTATAGCCTGATTTTTCAGGCTTGCCATTTACTAAAACATTATTTTGTTTGATTAATTTTTGAATATAAGAACGAGAAAATTCAGGACATTGATTTACAATAAATTTATCTAATCTTTGTCCTTGGTATTGTTTTTTTATTTCAAATTCTATTTTTTTCATTGGTTTACTTTATTATAACACTATTATCTTCGTATTAAAAAATGGCTTCAAAAAGCCATTTTTTCGCTAATTAAAAAATAAGATTCCCATTTCATCTTTTTCGCCTAAACATTTTTTTTATTCTTCTCCATCTCCCTGATCTCTTAGCTTCTTCTTTAGTCTTACATTGCAGGCATAAAGTTGCTGCAGGAAAAGCTTTGATTCTTGCTGGATCAATTTCTTTTTTGCAGCTTTCACAAATTCCATAAGTTCCTTTTTTTATCCTCTCTAAAGCTCGCTTTATGCCTTGTAATAATAACTCTAAATTATGTTCTAAATCTAAATTTTCTTCATAATCAGTAACTTCAGCAGCATTTTCATCATCTTTGCTTCCATATTCAGGAAATTGGGCACGATAATCCCCTTCTATTTCTCCTCTTTTAGCAATTTCTTCCAATTCAGAAGTAATTCTTCTTTTATCTTTGAGAAGTTCCCTTTCTCTTTCTTTTATAAATTCTTCCTTCACGTCAAAGTAAACTTCCCACTTCGGCAACCCTTTTTAGGCAACTGCCTTCGTTTTCAGTTCACTTTTCCTCTTTTACAAAAATGCTAAAGCATTTTTGTAAGTAAAATTAATATTCCTTTTTACTAATTTGATTCTTATTTTTTTAATCAAAATATATGCCGGCTACTACAAATAGTAATATTAGTATACCAAAAAATAAAAAAGTTATCAATAGTAATTTAACTCCTTACACTCCTTACAATTGATTTTAAAACCTCCAGTCCATTTTTAGTACCCATAATTATAAGTTTTTCTCCTCCTTTTATAATAGTATCTCCTGTAGGATTAACATAAGAGGAACCATCTTTTTTATTAATAGCTAAAATAGCTACCCCTGTTTTTCTCCGAGAAAGATATTTCCCTAACTGCTCTCCTACCACCCTAGATGAAAAAGGAATTATAATCTCTCCAATTTGAAGTTCTTCATGTTTGGTATCTACCATAGCATCTAAAAAATCAACTACATCTGGACGCAAAGCCATAGTAGCCATGTGGTATCCTCCAATTCTATAAGGTTTGGCTACTCGATCAGCCCCAGCTTTTTCTAATTTAGGAACAGCATCTTCATTATTAGCTCGAGCAACAATAAACAGATCAGGAGCTAAGGAACGAGCAGTTAAAGTAATAAAAACATTATCTACATCTCCACCTACAACAGAAACTAACCCTTTAGCTCTTTCTATGCCAGCGTTTTTTAAAACTTCCTCATCTGAGGCATCCCCTTCAATATATAGCCATTTATTTTTCTTGCATTTTAAAAATCGAGAAGTTTTTTTGTCAATAGCTACAAATGATATTCCTTCGCCTGAAAATTCTTCAGCTACTTGATCCCCTACTCGACCAAGTCCACAAATAATATAATGGTTTTTAAGCTTTTTAATTTTTTTATCTATCTGTCTTCTCATAATAGTGCCTCTAAGTCTGCCCTCTATAACATACTCAGTAAACCACCGGATAGTAAAAGCAACAACAGAAATACCAGAAATTATTAATATAATTGTAAAAATTTGAGCAGGTGGTGAAAGTGGATGAACTTCCTTATACCCTATAGTGGATAAAGTAATAATCACCATATACAGACTGTCTAGAGGTGACCACCCTTCAATTATCATATATCCGCAAGTTCCTACTGTTAATAACAGTATAACCAAAAAAGGTACTATCTGTAAATATTTTTTTGGTTGTCTATTCATAATAATTCCAATTTCTAATTTTTTACTAATTACTTATCCCTAATAACTAATTACTTCATTATTCCTTCACCTATACCCTATTACTTATTCCTTATTCCTAATTACTTATTACCTTCACCATTATTCCCCTAAAATTTGAATAATTACTTTTCTCTCCCGAGGTCTCCTGTCAAAATCACAAAAGACAATCTGTTGCCAAGTTCCTAAAAATAACTTTTTATCTATAATAGGAACGGCCAAGGATGGATTTACTAAAGAAGCTCTCAGGTGAGAAAAACCATTTCCATCGCCCCAGGTTTTATCATGATGATAGCTTTTATCCTGAGGTATTAGCTTTTCTACCAACTCTTTTAAGTCAGCTAAAATCCCTTCTTCATATTCAATTGTTGTAATCCCTGCTGTGGAATGAGCACAAAAAATTAAAGCTATCCCATCTTTTATTTTTGATTTTTCTACAAAATCAGAAACTTTATCAGTAATATTAATAATATCACAAAACCCTTGGGTCTTGAGTTTGATTTCTTTATTTTTTATCATAATTTTAACCTTAATCAATTAATATTACCCTGAGGGGCCATAAATTGGCAAGGCATTGTTTAATATTAGTTTACCAAAATTAGTTAAAAATAAAAAGGACTCAACAACATTGATTTAGGCTTACACCTAAATCCCTCTATCAAGTCCTTTTAATAACTAAATTTAATTAGCTTTTTGATTAATTTACAAATTCAGAAACTTTCTGTCTTTCTTTTATAGCTCCTAAATTTTTTTCCTTCCATACAGCCTAAACCAATCCAATTTTTCACACCTCCCTCAAAAAATAAATTTTACCAAACCAATTTGTTCTATAAAGCTCTAAACATTTCCAGAAAGGAATTTTCTTTGCCTCCTCTTCACCTAGAAGGGCAACTGCTTCTCTAGTAATACTTTTTAAAATATTCAATGTGCAAAGCACTGTTTGTTCTTCCATCTTACTTACCACTCCTTAGGTTGAATAGAAACAATTTTTCTTCCTGACCCTGCCCCTTCTATTTTGACATTAAAACAGTGCTCTTCTTCCCCAGTACATCTATAAATATGTACTCCTTCTATAATATTATGTTTATTATATTTAACTTCCTTGCCACAAAAAGGACAATAATTAATCTTATCCAAGATATTCATTCTCCTCACTTCTTAATTTTAAAGTACGATATTTATATATTTATCCATCGAGAAAATCGACAGAAGATATCTAATTGTAGTGTATATCTTTTCTTACATCAAGTCTATTATAGAATTATTAAAGAATTGATGATATAATATTTGTAGTGACTCGACAAAACATATTTTTGAAATACAATTCTAATTCGTATTAATTCGTATATATTACAATATGAAAAAGGCACGGCAAATCCGCCCTTTGTAAAATATTTAGTGGCGCTTGTCGTGCCTTTTTAGCGACTCCAAGAAATCCTCTGAGTTCCCCTTTTCCTTCTTTAAAAGGGAGGAGAAAACAGATAAACCACTCTTAGAGCGCAGGCAAACAAGAACCGATTCTTCTTGATAGTTTCCCTACTTTTTCTGGTAGTAGCCGACATCCTGAAAACTATAATTTAGTTTGCAAAATGTCAGCTACTACAGCGGTTTATTTTTGTTTTTGAGGATTTCGTTTTTGTTTTTTTTGGGGTTTCCCTACTTTTGTTTTTGTTTTTAATATTTGGTGGAATCGGCACCATTTTTGATAGCAGGGAAAAACCAACCGCAAACAGGGGGATGTTTGCGATTGGATCTCTCCCTACTATTTTATTTCTATCTCAAGGTACTATTTTTCCTGAAATTATATCAATTTACCATAAAGGAATTTTTTTGTCAAGTATTTTAAATTTTTCTAATTTTTTCTAATTTTAATAAGTTAATTTATGGCTTTAGGAAGCCATTTTTCGCTTGTCACTTGTCACATGTCACTTATCACTAAAATATACTTATCCACAAGCATTATCTATTTTCATAACACAATTTTTATCCCCCCTTCGCTCCAATGTATATAGGAGCTTCGGGGGATTTCGCCAAAAAGACATATTAGACACCCCGGGCTTTGGCCCAGGTAGGTTTCACTTTTTTAGTTTACTTATTTGATCTTTGGTAATATATTCTATTTTATAATCACTTAGGGATTTTAAAAAATCTTTTCCATAATCTTCTTTTACAATCCGACTATCTAAGATAAAAATCTTTTTATTTTTACTTTCTGAAATTTTTTCAAAATAATGCAAAATCTTTTTAAATCTTATAATAGCCCGGGGTATAATATAATTTTTAAAACCAGATTCAATCTTTTCCTTTCGAGTAGAAAAAACTGGATTAGAAATAGAGTCAAATGGAAGTTTAGTAACCAGTAGATAATCAAGTTTTAATTTCATCTCGGAAGAATATAATAATTCCAAAACATTATCTGTACAAAACAAAATTGTCCTTTCCTTGAGAGAATATTCTTTAAGACTTTCTAAAATTTTTACTACACTTGTAGTAAATCCCTGAGCTAAAATAGAATTTTTTCCTTTCTCAACATCTTTTGCAACTTCTTTATAACTTTCTCTTATATTAGACAAAGAAGTAAAATATACTAAAGCATTTCCAGAATTGCCTAAAAGAAAATTGATTAATGTTTCATTTAGATTTCTCCAAAGTCCTAAATTAAAATTCTGCATAGAGTTTTTAAAAATATAAACAGTCGGTTTTTTATCCTCATCAGGTATTTTAATCTCCAAGGCACTAAAATCTAAAGAAACGCCAAGGGTGCTTTTTATGAAATCAAAATTTTCTTTTGTTTTCAAAATAGGAGATGTTAGAATCACACATTCTTTAGATTTTAAAAAATTATTAAGAAAACTATCTATTCTTTCTGGTGCAGAGAATATTCCTAAATAATCCTCCTCGGCTATTCCCCAATTAATTTTTTGTTTTTTATCCAATATCATAGTGCACAAATTGTTCTTTAACTTTTCAATTTTTTTGACAAATCCCAAAATTTCATAGAAAAAAATCGACTTATCTCTTAATTTATCCTTCCAGTTAAACAAATTTAAATTTTTAGTTGTATCAGCATTTTTTTTAATCAAACTGTTCAGATTATTTTTAAAATCATCTAGTAAATAAATTATCTTTTTTGTTTCATTTTCTACTTTTATCCATCTGTTACCAGTTTTTATAAAATCTAAAATCTTCACATAGAATTGGATATTTTTTTCTTTCTGCTTGATTTCATTTAAAAATATTCCCCATATCCCCCAAAAGATATCAAAACTTTTTCTTAAATCTTCAATCTTTTCTTTTATCTTTTTAATATTTTTATTTGAATTTTTTAAATTATCTAAAAAATTATCAATCATATCTAATAAATTTTCTACTTTGGAAAAAGTGACTGACTCCGTTAACTGATGGGTTGTAATATCCTCAAGAAAATGACAATCTAAAATAATCAAATTTTTATAATTTTTAAACATATGCAAAGAAGATTTGGAGTCAAAAATTAAAAACTTAGAATTTGTTAAAATCAAATCCGATTTTTGGGTATCTTTTTTTACTTTTTGCCAAAAACATTTCTCTTTATAAGGACAGGATTGGTCTGGACAAAAATCCAAGTCAGCATTTACTTCCTGCCAAACATTATATTCTTCTTTTAGCAAAGCAAGTTCTTGCCTATGGCCAGTTTTAGTTTGGCCTATCCAAACTAAAATTTTAAGCAAAACTCTAAGCTCTGGTAGATTAAAATTTCTCCTTTTTTTAAACTCAGAAAATCTCCAAAAACAAAGATAGCTATAAGGAGAATCTATATATGTACTTTTAAAATCAAAGGAGATTATTTCCTTAATTACATTAAATTCCTCCTCTATTTTTCTATAATCTTTTGCTTTTGAAATAACTATTTTTTTGCCAGAGATAATAGCATAATATAATGCGGGGATTAAATAGACAATAGAAGAACTTTTAGATTCTAACAAAAGTTTATTTTGTTTTTCCAAACAATCTGCTGTTTTGGAAAGTGTTTTAATATCTTGGGTGGAAAAATTTAATTTATTAATTAGAAAATCACTAATCTTTTTATCTTGAAAAATTTCTTTAATATTTTTTGACTTAAGTGATACCTCTGGGATTTTCTTAATATTTTTTTTCTCTTCTTTTATCAAATTTCTTTTAGAATTCTGGGTGGTTGCCGTAGACTGTAGTCCATAGTCAGTAGACCTTTGAATATTTTTAAAAATCCTCTTTATTCCCCAATCTCTTTTTTGTAAAAAACCATTAATTTCAGAAAATAAGTTTATATCTAATTGATAAATTTTGCCTATTAAAAATAAAAAAAGATCACAAGAGGCTTCAGTATCACTTAAAGCTCGGTGTGTTTCTTTATGAGTAAGATTAAAACGAGAAGCCAAAGATTCTAGACCATAAGCTGGAAGATTAGGCAATAAAATGGTAGACAGATGCCAAGTATCATAACGAGGATTATTTAATTTTACTCCTTTTTGGGCTAGAAAATTTAGATCAAAATCAATATTATGACCAACAATAGGATGACTGCCTATAAATTTTTTAATTTTATTTTTGATACTATCAAAATCCCCGGCACTATCCAACTCACTTTGATTAATCCCTGTAATAGATAAAACATGATAAGGAACATCACATTGAGGATTAATTAAAGTATCCCACCTGTCTAAAATTCTCCTGTCTTGAAATTTTACCATAGCAATTTCAATTATTTCATCTTTTTGAGGATCCAACCCAGTGGTTTCAATATCCAAAGCTACACAAATCTCATTATATTCCTGCATATCATAATCCTTATTACCTTATAAAATTAATAACTATTACCTGACTCCATTCTACTATAGTCTCTATTTTGGGGCAAAACCATATATTAACATAATAAAATTTTACAACGCTTTTCGGCCGATCGTCATATAGTGTTGTAAAATCTCATACCATACTTTTTAGGCCATGGCAATATATTTTGGTAAATTTTAATATAATACTTATACTTCTTAGGCTGTAGCACATATTTTTTATATAGAATTATATAGATAAAACAAAAAGACGCTGAATCTGAATTAATCACCTATTGGGTGACAATCAAACTCAACGCCTTAGTTGATATTACTCAACAAATAATCTCGATCGTGATATATTGTTAAGTTTAAAATACTCTACTAAGTGACATTACTTACTATAATTTCTATAATTTATTATTTTTTTGAAAAATCACACCCCCCTAACCTGGCATTCTTTAACATAAGGTTTTACAATTTCGGCTAATTTTTTAAGTTCATCTGGGGAATATGATTTTTTCTGTAAAAATTTAGGATCTAAGGTATTAATTGGACGAAATTGTTGAATGAAATACCGCCTTGCACCAGAAAGCCACTTGCCTATTTTTTTCATCTCCTCTTCCCCAATTAAATCAGGCGCCACTGTTGTTCGAAATTCATAATCAACTTTTCCTTTTTTTAAAAAAACAATACTTTTTTGGATTTTGTCCATATCAAAATCAACATTAATCACTTTGCAATATTTATCTTTGTAAGTTTTGATATCCATAGCTACATAATCAAGCAGATTACCTTCAATCAAATCACATAACATTTGAGGGTTCGTACCATTGGTATCCAGCTTAACTTGAAATCCTATATTTTTTAAAAGATTTATAAATTCCGGAAGTTGGGAATGTAAGGTTGGTTCACCACCAGTAATACAAACTCCATCAATCCAATTTTTCTTTTTTTCTAAATAATCTATAATATCTTCTATTTTAATATTATCTATATTTTCATATCCAGAAATCAACTCAGGATTGTGGCAAAAACTACACCTAAAATTACAACCAGGTAAAAAAACCACGGAAGTTATCTTCCCTGGCCAGTCAACCATTGAGGTAGGAACAAAACCTTTAATATTAAGATTTAATGTTGTTTTTACTTTCATTTCAATATCTTTTTAATTTCAGTAATCGATGGCACTTCTCCTCTAAAAGAAGCAACTTCTTTATCATTCTTATCCACTATGACAATGGAGGGGGTAGATAAAATTTGATAAAATTGAGATTCAGCTAACCCATCAACTGTTTGAATATCAAAGCAACAAACTGGAATTTTTTCCTCCTCCAGTCTCTTGGCTATCTTTTTTGCTTTAGGACATTTAGGACAACCTTTTTGGATAAATACTTTGACAAGCATAAGTTTTAAAATCCTAATTTCTAATTGACTTAATGTATAATCAATGTCTAATGTCAAAATGTTTAATTGAGAGAATAAATTCTAATTTCTAATATCTAAATCCTAAATAAATTCAAAATTCAAATTTTCCAATGTTCTAAACTTATATTGTTTTGTTATAGAATCTATACAATAAGAGGGTAGTTGGGTGGAGCTGTGGCAGCATTTTGGTCATTTGATATTGTCCCGAAGGGATTCCGTTGGGATTTAGGATTTAGTATTTAGAATTTTGAATTTAGGATTTTATTTTGTCATTAGTCATTGGGGTTTGATTAGCAATTAGTAATTGGTCATTTTATTAGTGTTAATTAGCGATTTTGTAGTTTCCCTTTTGCCTATCTTTAAACTCTGCTTGTTTAGATTTGTTCCAATTATCGATGCGAGAAAAATAGCCAACCACTCGAGAAATTCCATAAACATTAGTTGAACCACAATGAGGACAATAAGGAACTTTTTCTTTATGATCTAATTTATTTTTTTGGGAAACTTTTTTAATTTTTGATTTTGCTGTTGTTAATTCAGTCATATTTTTTCTCTATTCCCACTCACTTTGTGTGAGAGGGGTAAGCCGTTTCAGTCGCCTGTGGCGACTGAAAATAGACCTTCATTAATAAAAATAATTGATTCTTTCTAGTAAAAGTACCAAAGCACCTCTCACTAATTCCCTCTTCCTTATTCCTAACCACTAACTACTTATTCTTCTAATGTAATAGCCTCGGCTGGGCAAGAATCAGCTGCTTCTTGACAATTACATTTATCACACCTTTCAGGGTTTATCACTTTAGACTTACCTTCATTTAATTGAAAAACTTCGGGGCATAAACTAGCACATGTTCCACAACCAATACATTTTGAAGAATCTACCGTTGGTTTCAACATATTAATTCCTCTCTGAATAAATTCCAAACTGTTTATTATTTGGTGCTTGTTGCTTGGGATTTGGTGCTTTACTATTTATTCTCTTCCCATTCGACCAGGAATTGCTGTTTTTTCTTCTTCTTGTTTTTTTATTTTCTGTAAATCTTCGAAATTTATGTCAGTTTTTTTTCTTCCATAACCATAACTTACTCGATGACAATCTTCACACACAGTAAACTCAGGAGAAATAGTTAGCTGTGCTGTTTGGGTATTCTCCCAAGTTTTTTTAATCAAAGATAAAATAGTTTCTGGATCGGGGAGTTCTTCACCTACAAAAATATGAGTTATTGCTCCAGCTTCAATAAGATTATGAAAAGCTCCCTGTTTTTCTATTCTTTCTAAAATATCTACAGGAGCATCAGGAGCTAAGTGAATACTATTAGTGTAATAAACTTCGCCAGATGAATGATTACCTCTTATATAATTTTTACTTTGAGGATATTCTTGCAGGTCTACTTTGGCTAATCTTAAAGAAGTAGATTCAGCTGGTGTCTCTTCTAATTTTATAGACAGGTCATATTCTTTTTCATATTCTTTAGCTTTTAAGTACATTGCAGAAATTACCTGAAGTCCTAATTTATAAGCAGAATTATCCTCATGAAGTTGATAACCAGTTATATATTGAACACATTCGTTTAAACCAATCATTCCCATAATATAACTGGTGTCTTCTCTATCCAAATCAATGTAAGGTTTGCCATCAAAGGACTCCTTTCCTATCTCCCAAAGAGGCGCACCAGGAGCAGCCATTAATTTTTTAATAAACTTCTTTTTCTGTAGATGGGCTTTTGTAGCTTTTTCCATTGTGTTATAAATTTCAGCAGTAACTTCTTCTAATTTTACTTTTTGAGGTTCGCCTGCTCGGTAAGCACATTGAGGTAAATTTATAGTAACATTTTGAAAACCACAAAAACGTAAACTCTCTGGATGTTTTAATACATAATTATCCTTAACTTGAGTGCGCAATCTACAACAAGCTGATAAAACTATATCATCACGATCAAAAATAAAATAAGGAGTGCCATTTACAGAAGCAATTTCAGCTGCATATTTCAAAAGCAAAAGCTGCTTGGAGTCAGAAAAAGTATCTTTATTAATATGCAAATCTAACTTAGGAAAAGAAAATGGCTTTCCTTCCTTATCCCCTTCCCCCCAAACTTCCATCATAACCCGAGCAAATCTTTGTGCCTCTTTTTCATAGAAACCATAGGTTTTACCTGTATATTTTCCTCCAGGACCTATAGCCGGGACATTTTTTAAATATTCAGGAACACCTAAATGAACATTAAAATCAATAAATAAAGTTTGACCTCCGCGAGAAAAAGCATTTTGAGAACAAGAATAAATTAAATATTGAGCCTCCTGTTTTAACTCTTTATCCGTTAGGTCTGTTAAATAAGGAGCATAAAAAATATTAATATAACCAATTCCTAAGGCTCCAGCATAATAAGCTTGCATAGAAGCCAAAAATGTATTTAAGTGTCCACTTAATGTCCGAGCATGACGAGCGGGGGAAGATACAGTATCTAAATTTTCTAATTTAAGTCCATATTTTTTAATATATTCTAAAGAATGGGCTGAGCAATAAACTCTCACCGGATAACCTAAATCATGGATATGTAAAGCGCCTTTAAGATGAGCTTGGGCTACATCTTCAGAAAAAACTTCTTTTAAAGCATATTGTTTGAGAAGATTTTCAGCAATAGTTAAATTAACTGCTTCAGGATTATTGGCAGAAATATTACTATTTTCATTAGTTTTAGATTGGACTAATTCTCTAATATTATAACTAGACATTCCTAGAACCTCTTGTCTTTTTAGCTTGGTTTTAAAACCTCTTTCAAAAAGTTCATTATCAACTAATTCACGAATAAGACCAACAGTAATAATCTTCATATCAGAAGAAAAAATCTTTTTTTCTACTGCAAAAGCAACATCTGTTGCTTCCTTTCTTTCAAGACCTGATTCTTTTATTAAGGCATCTGTAATCTTTGATCTATCCCACTCAGATGCAATTTCTTCTGTTGTAGAAACTAACAAAGACAAATCAGTGGAGTCTACTGTTTCTTTTTTCTTAACTACTTTTAAAATATCCTCCATCTGAATCTGTCTTTTAGATGGTTTTAGATCTTGATATTTTTTAAAATTCTTCTGTATAATTTCTACCATTTCAGAAATGGCTTCTTTGGGTAATCCAGAATTTTCTATTTCTTTTATTAAAAATTTAGCTAATCTATGAGTGCTACCAGACATAAAAACCCCACACAACTTTAATAATAAACCCTAAGTCCTTTGATTATATTAATTATTCCTTATAGAATAGAGAGCTCAGCTCTTTACAAAAGCCAAGGTACTGTCGAAACGTAAGTGAATGACGGAATGTCTAAATTTCTAATTTCTAATTGACCTAATATCTAAATCCTTGATATAAGGTTAAGTCTTTCGATTACGGTTAGGAGGTAGGTATCGTGAGGCGGTTATGGTTACGTTATCCAAACATTATATTGACGAACTTCGCCTACCTGCCGGTAGGCAGGAAATTAGAAATTGGTCATTAGGAATTAAGGTACTTAGTTTATAATTTCGGATTTATAAACTTCATTGTCAATTGTTACTTAAGTTAACTATCCTCTCTTTCTAAGTTCCTTCAATTCTTTCTCAAAAGATTTAATATCCTCAAATTCCCTATATACAGAAGCAAATCGAATATATGCTACTTTATCCATTTTTTTTAATCCTCTCATTACCAATTCACCAATTTTTCTGCTTTGTACCTCTGTATCACAACTACTTTGTAATTCTTTTTCTATCTTGTTTATAACTTTTTCAACTTGTTCTTGGGAAATTGGTCTTTTTTCACAGGCCCTTTGAATTCCCTTTAATAATTTATTTCTATCATAAGTTTCACGAGTTCCATCTTTTTTAATAACTAACAAATTTAAAAGTTCTACTTTTTCATAAGTAGTAAATCGGTGCTTACATTTTAGGCATTCTCTTCTTCTCCTTATAGCTTTTTTTTCATCTACTTCCCTAGAATCAATAACCTTGGTATCTTCAAATAAACACTTTGAACATTTCATTATTCCCCCTTAGAAGAATAAATATCACTGGGGTGAAAAAACGTAGATGTTTATCCCTGCTGGAATATCACCGCAGTAAAACAAGAACGATGATTTTTTCAATATATAGACTTCTATTTTTTACTATAATACAAAATATAGAGTTGTCAAGTATTGTATAATATCCTTGTAAATCAGCATTTATAAAAAATAGTGATAAAATATCACTATTTTACCCACCTTCGCAGAGCTTACCCCGCCAAAACAGCTTCGGCTGTAAGGATTACAGAAGGTGAAAATTCGTAGAGGTGGAAGCGAAGGAGGGTTAGCTTCAGACTTCACCAACCGAAGTCAGCTATGGCCGACGAAGGTCGGTTGGTGTTTCCGCCGTAAACGTTGGAGGTACCACGTGCTTGCACGTGGGCTTCACTAGTAAACAAAATTAGTTTACTATTTAATATTAACTACTATAGTTGGTTTTTCAATTTGAGAGCTAGGTTTTCTATAAATTCGGTCTAAGCAGATATAAAGAATTATAGCAATTATTGTCAATACAACTAAAACTACAATTAATTCTATTAAAGCAAAACCCTTTCCTTCGGTTCTTCGATTATGCTCAGGACAAGCTTTACTTAGGGTAAACCCTTTTTTATTTTTCATACCCCCCCTTAAAAAATCGGTTAGGGTTAGGAAGTGCGTATCGTAGTTCGATTACGGCTACGTTAAGTATAAATAACATAACCGAAATATGTAACCGATACAGGTTTCGTCACCGTAACCCTTTAACAAAATTCTAAATTATTTCATTTTTCTTCTAATAAATGCAGGTACTTCAAGTTCTTCCTCATCCTCCTCTTCTTCAACCCCAGTGATTTTTGGAAACGTTTCAGAAATTGTTTCCTTTTCTCTACCTTCAAAACCAGTAGCTACAACAGTGATTTTTATCTCTCCTTCTAAAGATTCATCAATAACGGCTCCAAAAATAATATTTGCTTCAGGATCTACACTTTCTGTTATAACTTTTGCTGCTTCATCAACCTCATGCATCCCTAAATCATTACCACCTACAATATTAAATAAAACTCCTTTAGCACCACTAATAGAAAGATCTAAAAGAGGATTATCTATAGCTGCTTTAGCTGCTTCTTGGGCTCTGTTTTCTCCACTTCCTTTTCCAATTGCCATAAGTGCTGAACCTGCTCCTTGCATTATACTTCTTACATCAGCAAAATCAACATTGATCATTCCTGGAACTGTAATTAAATCAGAAATTCCGGAGACTCCTTGATATAATACATCATCAACAACACCAAAAGCATCTAACAGAGAAGTTTTTTTATCAATAACTTGGAGAATCCTATCATTAGGAATAGCTATCAATGTATCTACTTTATCTTTTATCTCCTCTAAGCCAGTGGTGGCTATTTTCCCACGTCGCTTACCTTCAAAACTAAAAGGTTTGGTAATTATAGCAATTGTCAAAGCTCCCGAATTCCTAGCAATATCTGCAATCTGAGGTCCAGCTCCTGTTCCTGTCCCTCCTCCATATCCACAGGTAATAAAAACCATATCAGCACCACATATTGCTTTGGAAATTTCCTCACTACTTTCCTCAGCTGCTTTCCTTCCTACATCTGGATTAGATCCTGCCCCTAATCCTCGGGTAACTTCTTTTCCTATATGTACTTTAGTGGATGCCTGACAATGGTATAAAGCTTGAGCATCAGTATTAATAGCTACAAATTCTACCCCGGACACTTTATTCTTTATCATTCTAGAAATAATGCTATTACCTGATCCTCCTAAGCCTATGACTTTAATTTGAGCAAAAGGTTCAATTTTTGGTTTCACCTCCATATATATTTCCTCCTTTATTTTATATTATAGCCTTAATTTACATTATAAGAATATTTTTCTTAAAAGCAAGGATTTTTGTAAATCGAGAACTTGTTATCCGATTAAGGTTATGATGTGCGTATCATAAGATGGTTATGAAGTTCGTTAAATTTTAGGCAACCGATTGACGAATGCCGATACAGGCCCAGAAAGCTTTCTGGGCGAATTTCGTAACCGTAACCATTTGACGCTTTTCTATGGCAGGAATGATTTTGTCCATTTTTTTATTTTTTTCATTACTGATTCTATTTGAGGAAAATTCCCTATAAATCCTTTTCGTCCAGAGATTGACTGCATGCCCCAAAGCATCAAACCTATACTAGTAGCATAAGCTGGATCATCTAATCTGTCAACTATTCCCTCTAATTCCTTAGGGAAGCCAATTTGAGCTGGTAAATTTAAACTTTCTTTAGCTACATCTACAATACCTGGTAATTTCGCTCCTCCGCCTACAAGAACTATTCCAGCCGGAAGTGAACCCTTTCTATCTATTTTCTTTAATTCCTGATTAACTAAAGAAAATATCTCCGAAAGCCTAGCCTCAATAATTCCAGAAACTTCTTTTTTAGAAACTTTTTCTTTTTCAGAAGCATCTATTTGAGAAAGATCAATTATATCTTTCTTATTTACTTCTTTCGGCTGAGCAAAGCCATATTCTTTTTTTACTTTCTCAGCTATATCAATAGAAGTTCTAAGTCCTATAGCAATATCATTAGTAATATGTCCTGACCCTAAAGGCAAAACTGCAGTATGTAGGACATTTCCTTCCTCAAAAACAGCTATATGAGTAACTTCTCCTCCTATATCAATAAGACAAACTCCTAATTCTTTCTGTCTATCAGATAAAACTGCATAAGAAGCTGCTAAAGGCACAAAAATAAGTTCATCAATATCTGCTCCAGATTGATAAACACATTTAGTAAGATTTTTTATAACTGGACTAGAGCCAAAAATAATATGTGTCTCTACCTCTAATCTAACTCCAGTCATCCCCACTGGATCAGAAATACCCTCTTGGCCATCTATGGTATAATTACGAGGAATAACATGGATAATTTCAAAATTAGCAGGAATAGATACTGCTTGAGCTGCTTCTATTACGCGACTAATATCTTCGGTAGTTATCTCACCATCAGCTCGAGAAACCGCAATAGCTCCGCGACTATTTAGGGAAGAAATACGTGCTCCACCAATACCTAAAAAAACATGATCTACAGGTAAGCCAGAGATTCTTTCAGCTTCCTCTAAAGAAGAAGAGATGCAACTAATGGTATCCTCTATATCTATAATTATATCTTTTTTTACTCCACGACATATACTATAGCCTGATCCTACTATATGAGGAATCTTATCACCTTCATTTTTTACTCCAACGACAGTAGCTATTTTGGTGCTTCCTATATCTAAACCAATAATTCCTTCTTTTCTTTTAGCCAATTTGATCTCCTTATCAGAAGGTATCAAAAGTATCAGATGTATCAAGAGTATCAGAGGTTATTATATATCTTTTGGCACCTATGACACGTTTGACACTTATGATACTTATTATTGATACCAGTGACACTTAATATTTTAAATTGAATAAACGTAAATAATTAAACATTTCGAACAATTTAAAAATTTTGTATTTATTCCAGTATATTATAATTTTTAAACCTTGCCAAGTACAGTTTAAATATAAAATATCTGATTTTTTATTATTTTACATATATATAAGGCATAAAAATAAAAATTCCTATAATTACTGCGCCCAAAGCAGCAACTAAAACTACCCCAGCCATAACATCTTTTATTATCCTGGTATTAAAATGAATCTCTGGAGCTACTGCATCTAAAATTCTCTCTATTATACTATTTAACATTTCTAAAGTCAGAACTAATGTTATAACCAAAGTTAAAATTACAAATTCTATCAATTTAATTCTATAGTAAATTCCTAAAAGAATAGCTACTGTTCCAATTATAAATTGGATTTTAAAATTTTGTTCTGTCCTTAAAGTATAAAAAAGACCGTGGGCAGCATGTTGAAAACTTTTTATAATACGCATAGAAAACCTCCTTAATAATGTGTCAAAAGTATCAAACGTATCAAAAGTATCAGTGAAAAGGTATCAAGTGTGTCAGAGGTATCAAAGGTATCAGAAGTTATATATATTAAATCCTTTGACACCTATGACACCTGTGACACTTATGATACTTATTATTGACACCTATGACACCTGTGACACTTTATTCATTATCTTCTCCTCCATCTTCTCCATCTCTTCCCTATCCTTTTCTTTCTTATGGTCATATCCTACTAAATGTAAAATACCGTGAATTAACAAATAAGCTAACTCTTTTTTTACTGAATGGCCATATTTTCTTGCTTGTTCTTTTGTTTTTTGATAACAAATAACTACATCACCTAAATGTAAAATACCATCAGGTGGGGATATAAATTCTTTTTTTAGATTTTTCTCCGGTAGATTGCCAAGACCAAAAGCTAATACATCAGTTATCTTATTTTTTTTTCTGTATATTCTATTTAATCTCCTAATTGTTTTAGAATCACAAATTATTAAAGCCAATTCGGTTGATTTTTTAATCTTCAATTCAAAAAGTGTTATATAAGCTATATTATTTAAAAATTTTCTAGGAATTTTATACTTGGTTAAATTATTAATAGAAAAATAAAGTTTAGATTTCATAAATTTAATAATGTGTCAAAAGTGTCAGAAGTATCAAAAGTATCAGTGAAAAGGTATCAAGTGTGTCAGAGGTATCAAAGGTATTAGAAGTTATATATATTAAATCCTTTGACACTAGTGACACCTATGATACTTGTGATACTTATTATTTTGACACCTGTGACACCTATAATACCTGTGATACTTTATTTCTTATTAGTTACCTTTTTCTTTTTTTCTTTTTCTCTTTTCCTTCTGAATATTCAATTCTCTGGTGAAAAATGATATTTAAAGTATTGATAAAAATATTCCTAATTTTAGAAACCTCTTCTAAACTTAAAGAGCATTCATCTAACTCCCCTTCTTTCATCTTAGAATCTACTATCTCATTGGTTATCTTCTCAATTTTAGCTTTAGGAAATTTCTTATTTGTAAAAATTGTTCTTGAAGCTGCTTCTACAGAATCAGCTAGCATTATCAAAGCTTGTTCTTTTGTCTTGGGCCTAGGTCCTGGATAACGAAATTTTTCTGCATTTACTCGACCAAATTTCCTGCGAGCTAATTGATAGAAATAAAAAACTAAACTTTTTCCATGATGGGAAGATATAATTTCACAAATCTCATAAGGTAAATGATATCTATGTGCCATAGAAAATCCATGTTCTACATGCTCAATAACTTTCTTAGCACTATCTTTAGGATTCAAATCTTGATGGACATTTCTTCCTTTTTGATTTTCAATAAAATAAGAAGGATCTTCAAGTTTTCCTATATCATGGTAACAAGCCCCTACCCTAACCAATAAAGAATTAGCTCCACAAGTTTTGGCTGCTCTTTCTGCAAGATTACTTACTAAAATACTATGGTGATAAGTGCCAGGTGCTTTTAAAGAAAGTTTTTTCAAAAGAGGTTGGTTAGGATTTTCTAAATCTAAAAGTTTGACAAATGTAGTAATCCCAAATATATCTCCTAAAAATGTTAAAAGCCCAACAGTTAAAACTCCAGAGACAATACCACCTGTCCCGCAAGCAACTGCTAATTTTAGAGTCATAGAAACAGAAAAACTTCCTACCATAATACTGAATGCTAAAGATGTTAAAAAACTAGCTATTGTTACACCCAAAGCTGCTTTTAGGAATATATTCAACCTTTCTATTTTATAAATACTATATATTCCAGCAATACTTGCTAAAAGATGCACTAATGTTAACTCAAAAGAACCACCTGTTGTTATTCCTAAAAAAACAGAAAAAACAATTGCTGACACAAATGCTGTCCTGTAATCCAAAAGTATGCCAATTGTCAAAACTGCTGCTGCCAAAGGAAAAGCATAAGCAAAAATTGGTTTAAATGGAAGTATAATTCGAGCAGCAAAAATAGTAACGATCAAAAAAACGACAAAAATCAACAAAGATTTTTTTGGTGATATATCTTTAGGTTTGAAAAAGTAAAAATATGATACTGAAAGAAAAGACAACACTAAAATAAGTAAAAAATTCCCTCCGGTTTTTTGCCAATTTTGTGCTGGAGAAGTAAGCCCTAAAACTTCCAGTTTTTCAATGTCTTCAGCTTCAGCTTTTTCTCCTTTTAATAAAATTAAATCACCTTCTTTAATCGAATCAAATACTGGAGAAATAGAATCTTCAACTTTCTTAATTTCTTTCTGCATTTCTTCTTCATCTAAAACCATATTAGGTTCTAAAAGAGAATTGGCTAAATATTGTACAACTGAATTTAAAGAAGTAGATAAATTTGGATCTATTCTCTCAGTGATTGTCTTTTGATATTGATCAAGTTCTTCAGGATTTATTTGTTCATTTTGATATATATTTAAAAGAACTTCCAAAGTCTGGCTATAAACTTTTTGAAATTCTTCATCTGTAAATGCGACAATTTTTAAAGCTATATCTTCAGAAACTTTTATAGTTTCAATTTCTGTAAGCTGCTTGATTTTTTCTTCAAAGATAAGATTTTTTTTACGAATTTCTTCAACTTCAGAAAAAAATTGCTTAGCTTTTTTTTCTTGATCTTGTGCCACCTGACGATCAAAACGATAAATTTTTTCTAATTCTTCTTTTGCTTTTTCTTCTGCTTTTTGAGTTTTAACTTCACTTTTATAAAATATGGTCTTGGAAGCTTTTATATTATAAGGGGCTACATCGCACTCTTTAATTCTTATTTGTCCAAAACCATATTGATAAATAATAATTAAAGATAACCCTAAAACCAAAACAATCAGGGCCACGATGTATGGAATAAATTTTGAAAGCTTAGATTTCATAATTTTAATAATGTATCAAAGGTGTCAGATGTATCAAGAGTATCAGAGGTTATTATATATCTTTTGACACTTGTGATACTTATGATACTTATTATTGACACCTGTGATACTTGTGATACTTATTATTTTGACACCTATGATACTTGTGATACTTATGACACATTACTTACCAAGTTCTTCCTTCACAATCTTTGCTACTTCCGCTCCATCAGCTTTTCCTTTAAGTTGGGGCATTAGACTACCCATAACTTTACCAAAATCAGCGGGATTTTCTGCACCAACTTCTTTTATAGCTTTTTGTGCTTCTTTTTTAATTTCATCTTCGGAAAGTTGTTTAGGCATATATCTTAATAAAATATCCATCTCTTTTTTCTCCTTTTCTGCTAAATCACCGCGATCACCTTTTTCAAAGTCAGAAATAGATTCTTTTCTTTGTTTAATCTCTTTTTGTAAAACTTCAACTACCTCCTCATCTTTTAATTCATTTTTTTTCTCTATCTCTTTGTTTTTAACTGCTGATTTAATCATTCTTAAAACAGACAAAATTTCTTGATTTTTTTGCTTTAAAGCCTTTTTAAAATCTTGGTCAATTTGGTTTTTTAACATTTTTACCTCCGTAAAAAGGTGTCAAAAGTGTCAGAAGTATCAAATGTATCAAAGGTTATTTATTACTTTTAAGTGATTGGATAAATTTATAAAGTAAATATCCCACTTTGGACCTTAGTTCTTCCAACTCTCCATATTGTTCTCTGTTTAGATATTTAAGATCTTTTGCTGTTTCTAATAAATACTCAACTTCAGCCAAAGATTTATTAGAAATTATTAGAAATCTTAAAAAATCTTTCTTTGAACTACTTGCTTGTCCTTCAACAATATTTGTT
>CAYFQT010000039.1:0-3660 GCA_964345445.1 uncultured Candidatus Saccharibacteria bacterium | reverse complement strand
TAATATCTTTAATAAATTACTCATTCCTAATTCCTCATTCCTTATTCCTGATTCTTTACTCATTCCTAATTCCCTATTCCTAATTCCTTCTCCTTTGTCACCTTTGTTACTTCTGTCACCTTTGTCACTTTTTGTATATGATTTTTTATCTATCAATAAAGTTATCTTAGATACTCTTAATTCTCTGTAAAGAAGATTTAAAAGAGACTGACATAGAGGTTTAAGTAATAATACAGAGTCTGTAATATCTCCTATTTGATCTAGGAGTACATCAGGATTATATCTTCCTTTATATAACCATCTATCTGTTATCTTAGTTAATAACTTCTTTATCTGAGGGAAACCAAAAGCAATCAAAGAACCAGCTGCAAGAAACATTACAGCTTGTGACATACCTAATATCTTCCCTAAAGGACTTCTCAGGTAACTTACCACTAATACATATATAATTCCTAAAAGAAATACTAAACAAGAATATATAATGCTTCTGAAGATTATTAATCTAATATCCATTAATCTGTGTTTGATGATGGCGTAAGTGGCAAAAGCTACTAGAATACTAGGGAAAGTTGGAGAAAGAAAATCTAGTTCACCAATGCCAAACTGGGGGAGTATAAGACTAGAACAGACACCGAGTAGAGCAAAAATAATAAGACCTAAAAACAAATATTTCATTTGCATTTTAGCTAACCCCGTGGCTTCTTTATACCGACTATTTATAAGATAAAAGAAATAAATTATAAAAGGGAAGGCCAAAATTGAATATATATTATATCCTAAAGCATATTCTACCCCTGGCAATCCATCTTTAATCCAAAATGATTCATAAAGCCAACCAGGAATAAATGATCCGATAATAATAAATATTTCCCAGATAATAAATAAAAAATAAAGAGGGTATGGAGATTTTTTGGCTGGTTGAGGGAAATTTAGAATGAATAAATTAAAAGTTATAGTAAGAGAAAAACCGAGAAAAGATATAAAATAATTAATCCAAAAAGAATAGGGAAAAACATAAAGCAATCCCATAAACAAAGACCAAAATCCTAAATTAAAAGCCATTAAAGCAAAAGTAATATTAGTCAGTCTTTTTCTATTTCTTAGATAAACAACCATTCCTAAAATAAACTCAGCAAAAGTAGCTATAAACAAAAAATATTTATTTAATAAAAGTATTTGATATAACATTTTTGTTTTGATTTTAATTTTGGAATTTGATATTTGATATTTGGAATTTCTTTATCCTATATCTTCAGGCTTAAGTTCTACTACATCCCCTCTTTTTATCTCCCCGGATAATAATTTTTTAGCTAAAACACTTTCCACTTTCTCTTGGATTAATCTGCGCAGAGGTCTGGCGCCCAAAGTAGGATCATAACCCAGCTGGGCTATTTTTGCCAAAGTTTCAGGTTGAGCCTTTAGAATAATATCCTGATTTTCTTCCAGTTGAGCAGACAATTCATTAATCAATAACTCCGTTATTTCAATAACTTGTCCTGAGGTTAAAGGTTTAAATACAACAATAGCATCAAAGCGGTTTAAAAGCTCTGGTTTAAACATACCCTGGGTTTGCAGGTAATCTAATAATTTGTCTTTTATAGTGGATATATCCTTTTTTTCTTTTATATTTTGGCGAATCAGCTCTGCTCCAGCATTGGAAGTGGCAATAATAATACAATTAGTAAAATCAATTACATCTCCTGAGCTATCAGTCAATCTTCCGTCTTCAAAAACTTGTAAAAACAAATCCAAAATATTGGGGTGGGCTTTTTCAAACTCATCAAGCAAAATCAATGAAAAAGGATTTCCTTTAACCTGCTCTGTAAGCTGTCCTCCAATCTCTGATCCTTGATAACCAGGAGGAGCGCCGATTAATCTATTGATTGAGGAAAGGTCCTTATATTCAGACATATCCAGCCGAATCATATTCGCCTCTGAACCAAAATAGGCATGGGCTAAAGTTTTGGAAAGTTCTGTCTTACCTACTCCTGTAGGTCCCATGAATAAAAATACACCTGCTGGGCGCTTGCCTTTATGCAAACCAGCTCTAATCCTGCGCATAGCATCAGAAACTAAAGTTATAGCTTCTTCTTGACCAACAATACGTTTGTGCAAAAGCTCTTCTAAATTCAAAAGTTTTTTCTTTTCACTTTCTCCGGCACGACCGATAGGAATGTTGGTTTTGTCAGAGATAATTTTTGCCACATGTTCAGGAAGCAGAAATTTGTCAGAAGTATTTGTAGCCACATATACACAAACTTCATCTAAAATATCAATAGCTTTTTTAGGGAAAGGCTGATTTTTAATATATCGATAAGTTAACCTGGTAACTTCTCTGATGCCCTTATAAGTAATTATTATTCCAGTACGTTTTTCTTGATAAGGAGCTATATCTTCCAAAATTCTAATGGTCTCTGACTCCGAAGGCTCTTTTACTTCTATTTTTTCTAATGAAGAAGCAAAAGCTGGTTTGTTTTCAATATACTGATGATATTCTGCAGGAGAAGTTGTACCAATCAATCTGAGATTAGGGCTTTGGATATAAGGTGCAAGAATTGCTGTAGCGTCAATACTGCCGGCTTTACTACCTTCAGAAGCTAGATTATGAATTCCATCAATATATAAGATGATATTTCCTGCTTTTTGGGCCTCACTTAATATAATATTAAGTCTCTTCTCGACCTCACCTTTTGCACTCACCCCAGATAATAAAAGACCAATATCGAGCTGAAGGATATGTTTATAAGCTAAATTGCCTATTGAGCGACCTTCAGAAATACGTTGAGCTAGACCTTGAACAACTATACTTTTCCCTACCCCTGGCTCACCTACTAAAATCACATCATTTTTTTCTGATCGAATCAAAATTCGCTCTACCCCCTCAATTTGGTGCTTTAACCCAATAATATGAGAGCGAGTCTCTAGGACTTTGGATATCTCTTTGCAAAATCGTCTTAAGTTTGGTGTATATCCTGAAGCCCAGTCTTGACCAATCCCCCCTGATCGTACTAAATTCTGAGGATTCCAAAACTGTTTTTTTCTTTCCTCTTCTCGATATGCACCCTCTTCCCAATAAATAATATTTTCTATATCTTCAGGTTCTAGGTCTATTTCAAACAATAATTTCTTCAAAATCTCATCATACTTGCATAAACCCATAAAAATATCCGGGGGTTGTATATTTTTATGCTCTTTGCTTACAGCCTGTTTTAATGCTTCTTTGACAACTTTCAATAATGCTGGGGCAAAACTAACTTTTACTTTGCTTTTTTTGTTCTTTAGGGAAGCTATTTTTTCTTCCAGTTGATTTTTAAGTTGTTCTTTCTCAATCCCTCCTTTTTGTAAAATAAAATCAACTCGGGGATTATCTAATATAACAAAAAGTAAATGAAAAGTATCTATATTAGAGAAACCATACTTTTTAGCTTTATTCATACTTTCAGAAATTAAACCAACAGAAGGAAAATCTAAAAAACAAGCTAAATTTCTGCCTCTAATACTATTATTTTTAACATCCTCTATAATTTGAGGGTAAGGAATGTTAATCGAAAGTTTAGTGAGCTTTAACCGGTAGAATAATTCTCCTATACCTGATAAAGAAACCATAGAAAAAATTATCATAAATAAACCAGTGAAGTTACGAGGTAAAACTTCCCCAAA
>CAYFQT010000038.1:0-99603 GCA_964345445.1 uncultured Candidatus Saccharibacteria bacterium | reverse complement strand
AAGAAGTGATCGAGATTCTGATCAGGCAGTTGTAGGAGTTGTTTCCTCTAGTGGTTCAGGACAAGTCGATGTGAAAATTGCTGGTAAAGCTTCTGCAAAAGTTTCAGTCTCCGGTGGCGAGATACTCTCTGGTGATCTTTTGACCACTTCTGTTTCTGCACCAGGTATACTTGTGAAATCTGACGGGGGTGGGGGAGTAGCTGGTGTGGCCTTACAATCAACATCTACAGACTCTACAATTGAAATCTTAGTGAGAACATCCTATTCTGGAACTTCTTCTGTAGCTTCTTTAGAACCAACTGCTTCTCAGGAAACAACTGGGGCTTTAACCGCCTCTCAACAGGCCATTCTGGACAAATTCGCTATCTCTGGTGATGGAACAACTCTTATTGTCAAAGGTGACATGGAAATTCAAGGGGATTTACAAGTTACAGGACATATAACTGGATCTTCTGATACTGCTGGAGAAGTCACAATAGCTGCAGGCACAGGCCAAAAAGAATATATATTCACCAAACCTTATAATACAATACCAATAGTTACCGCCACTCCAACCTCTAATCCAGGTAATTACTTCTGGGTAGAACCCCAAAAAGACCGCTTTATCATAAAATTAGCCGAACCCCAAGCTTATAATATTAAGTTCAATTATCATGTGATGGAAAAAGAATAGTTAAGAATCCAACACAAATAAAACCTCGGTTATCCCGAGGTTTTTTGTTTTTCAATTATTAAGTTATAATATAATTAATTTAAAACTTATTTAACTATGATTCAGAAAATATATAAATTCTATACCCAATATAAAAAAACTATATTAATTGCTATTTTAATCATTGCTGGAATTCTGGTCTATATAAATTCCCTCCCTAATGGCTTTGTTTGGGATGATGAAGAACAGATTGTAAAAAACCAAGTGATTCAAGATCCCAAAAACTTTTATGAAATTCTAACTTCCAGTACTTTTTATGCTGGCGGTGCCGGTCTTTCAGGCGGTTTTTATCGACCAATTGTATCCCTATCATATCTCATAAACTATCAAATATTTGGTCCAAAAGCTTGGGGATTTCATTTATTTCAACTGATTTTTCATATTTTTAATGTTATTTTGGTCTTTTTAGTTTTAGAAAGAATCTTATTTGATTTTAAAGCAAAATTCACTAAAGAAATTGCATTCCTGAGCGCCTTAATTTTTGCTGTTCACCCTGCCAATGTAGAATCTGTAAGTTATATAGGAAGCACAGGAGAAATTCTTTATACATTTTTTATTCTTCTGGGTTTTTTTGTTCTTCTTCTAAGTATAGAAAAAAATATAGATAATCAAAAAACAACAATTTCAAGCAGATTATTTTATTGGGGGATAGCATTTTGTTTTCTGGGTTTTTTTGCTAAAGAAAATGCTATGGTTATTTTCCTAATTATAGCTTTGTATTTTTTGCTTACACTTCGGTCAGATTTTAGATTTTGGATAAAATATTATATCCCAATTTCTTTATTGGCTATTGGCACCTATCTGATAATGCGTCTTTTTGGAGCAAAAATTCCTCTTGCCCAACCGCACTTTGCTCCAATTGCTAATGCTAGCCTCATAGAGAGAATTCTAACATTGCCTTATGAAATATTTATACAGTTGAAAAATATCTTTTTCCCGAAAATCTTGGCTATTTCTCAACATTTTGTAGTCAGCAATTTTTTGGATGTCCGCTTCTGGGGTTCTTTTTTGTTTTTGTCCTTTGTCAGTTTAGCAGTTATTTTATTTATAATGTGGCAAAAAAATAGGGATAAAAAAATTTATTTATTTTTTCTTTTATGGTTTATAGTTAGTATTTTTCCAACACTCAATATCATTATCCCTTTGGATATGTCCATTGCTGAGAGATGGCTTTACTTTCCTTCAATAGGTTTGTTTGCATTTTTAAGTATCGGAATAATAAAAATAACAGAGAAACTTTCAAAAAATTGGCAAATAATCTCCTATATTTTATTGGCTTTTTTTATTTCCATATTATCTTTTAGAACTATTTCAAGAAACAAAAATTGGAAGGACGGTCTAACTCTATATAGCCATGATATTCAATATTCCAAAAATAGTTTTGATCTTGAAAACAATTATGGGGTGGAATTGTTTCGCATAGGGCAGTTAGATGAAGCAGAAGAGCATTTTAAAAATTCAATTAAACTTCAGGACAAGTGGACTTATCCTCATAACAATTTAGGGGCGGTTTATGAAAGAAAAGGAGATTTTGGGAAAGCAAAGGAAAAATATCAAGATGCTATTGATCGTGCCGACTATTATCTTGCTTATCAAAACTTAGCTGGAATTCTTTTGAAAATGAATAGATATGATGAAGCAAAAGAATTTTTGGAAAGTGCTTTAAAAAAATTTCCTCGAAGTTCAGAATTAAGTTTCAATCTTGCTGTAATTTATTATAAAGAAGGTAAAATAGATAAGGCTCTTTCCCTACTTAAAGAATCTATTCAAAACAACCCTCAAAATAGTAAAATACAAGAATTATACTGGGGGATTCAAAATGGTGTAGAAATTGAATTTGAAAATGAAAACAAGAATTGACTGTAGACAAATAGCTAAGTAATAATTGGATTATTTTTTATTTCTTTGACTTTTGTTACTTTTAGGTTATAATATTTTTAGTTATAATATTTTTAAAATATATCCAACAAACTAATATAAAGATCTATTCCTCTCGGTTTTACCAGAAGGATG
This sequence comes from uncultured Candidatus Saccharibacteria bacterium, assembly GCA_964345445.1. GTDB lineage: Bacteria > Patescibacteriota > CPR2_A > CAYFQT01 > CAYFQT01 > CAYFQT01. Next base: position 96,878 of record CAYFQT010000038.1, on the reverse strand, counting down.
GTCCGTCCCGATCAAGAGGTGACCGGGGATAGAGGAGAAAAATTATGAAAAATGACGATGACTTTATCAAAAAATCTACTAAAATTGACATTACAAAAGATGAAAAATCAAAAGAAAAAAATAATTCACCAGAATCTGTAAAAACTAAAAAATTTCCAAAAGTAGCAAAAGTTTTCCAAAAACTAACTTTTTATACCATCTTGGCAACTGTTTTTCTGGTTCCTCTAATCTTCTCCAGCAAAACCTTTGATACATTAGAACTTCCCAAACAAATGTTGCTTTTAATTCTGGTAAGTTTAAGTTTGTTTTTTTGGCTGGCTTCTATGATTTTCGCTTCTGAATTCAGAATCAAAAAATCAGCTTTGAATGTGGCTGTTATAATTCTTCTAGTATCTTCTGCCATTTCTACAATGGGCTCTCTAAGTCCTTTGACCAGTTTTTTAGGATTTTATTCCAGAGGCAGCAACAGTCTTCTTTTAACAACAATTCTTGTTGTTTTTTTCTTTGTTTGTGCAAATTCTATCCAAACAAGGCAGCAGTTTAAAAAACTATTTGGAACATTTCTGATATCGATTGGCATTGTCTCTTTATATGCTCTTCTGCAATCCTATGGAGTTTTTGTTTTACCTTCCTCCGTCACTAAGTCAAAAATATTCAATACTGTTGGAGGAATAGAAAATTTATCTGCAATTTTAGCCTTAGTTTTGTTGATTTCTTGTGTTATTTTCATCCAAAAAGAAAACAAGTTTAAAATATCAGCAGGAATATTGGGTGTTTTATCTTTTATTCTTTTAGTAGGCTTAAATGTAAACTATATTTGGTATGGTATTATAGCGGGGATTTTGGGAATTGCAATAATAAGTTTGCTTACTAGGAGTGTTGATTATAAGGTTCTATCAATTCCTGCTTTCATATTGATAATCTCTATTTTTATGATATTTTCCCAATCTTTCGGCTTGCAGCTGCCAAGAGAAATCCAGATTAACAGAAACACAGCTGCTACAATTGTCAAAGCTACCATAAAAGATAAAGTCCTTTTTGGCTCTGGACCAGAGACATTTGTATATGATTATTCAAAATTCAGACCCCAAGAAATAAATAAAGAAGATATTTGGCTTTTGAGATTTGATAAAGCCAACAATGAATATTTTCAGGTTATCGCTGAAAAGGGTATTTTGGGTTTAGCTTCTCTTGCAGCTCTTTTTATTATATTGGCAGTTCTTTCAGCAACTTATTTTATAAAAGCAAAGGATTCTTTTGCTAAGTTCTTAAGCTTAGGTCTTTTTGGCGTCTCATTGTTCCTATTAATTAATAACTATTTTTACTATAATAATACTGCTGTCAACTTTATAATATTTTTTCTTTTAACAATTGCCGTAATTCTAAGAGGTTTGGAAGAAGAAGCAAAAATTCTTTCTGTAAAATCCTTGGAGGCTAGAACTTTTGGTTTTATTATTGTTGTGTTAGCCCTTTTTGGTGTTATTAGTACGGGTTATTTTGGCTCAAAAATATATTCAGCTGATATTTTTTACAGAAAAGGATTGGAGAAAAGTTTAGCTTTAGAAACTATAGACCAAGCAAAAGATAATTTTGAAAAAGCAGTAGCACTTAATAGCTACAGAGAAATTTATCAATTGAATGTTGCTCGAGTTAATTTAATTCTAGCCAATCAAGAGGGAATAAAGAAAGAAGATGAAAGAAATGTTGATTTAATTAGAGAAAAAGTTCAAGCTGCTATTACCACTGGTCAAGTTGCTATAAATCTAAATCTAAAAAGTGTAGCAAATTGGGAATCAATGGCTGTAATTTATAGAAATGCCGGACTTTATGCAGCAAATGCTCTGCCTTGGATAGAACTATGTTACTCAAATGCTGCTGAATTGGAACCAACTAATCCTTATCTTTTCAATGGCTTAGGTCAAGTTTATCTAACAAGTGAAGATTATGACAGAGCAATTTCTATGTTTGAAAAAGCAATCCAGTTGAAAGATGATCTTGCTGATCCTCAATTCAATCTAGGGTTAGTTTATAGAGCAAAAAAAGATTATTCAAAATCCAAGAAATATTTTGATAAAGTGCTTGCCTTACAACCAGAAAATGAAGACGCTAAAAAACAACTGGAGGAAATTGATAAATTAGAAAAAGGAATTGCTATAGAAGCCGAAGAAGAGGAATTTTTAGAAGGAAGACCACCTGTGGAAGAACAAGAAATAGGGGGGGAGAAAGTAGGAGAAGAGTAAAGTTATTAGTTATTAGGGATAAGTTATAAGGAATAAGGAATTAGTTTAAATAAACACCCGGTGTTGACACAACACCGGGTGTTGTTGTTTTTTTAAAACAAAAAACAACTATTTTGTATATAAATAATTTTAGGGTATAATTTATACAGAAAATAAAATTGCTAATTTAATCTAAGGAAAATAAAATGGATATAGAGATTTTTATAAATACATATCCAATTTTTAAAAATCCATTTTTTGTTGCTTTTATAATCATAGCAACTTTTTGGTCTCTGGTCTGGAAGGGAATAGCCTTGTGGAAAGCGGCTTGTAGTTTGGTATATTATTCTTCTTATCTTTAACACTTTAGGAATTTTAGAAATTATTTATATTTTTATTTTTTCTAAGAAAGAAGAAAGAAAATAATAAAAAGAGATATTTCTTCTAAAATCCCTTGGACGTATTCGCGCGAATTTGCGAATAGTTATAAATTGTGATATTCTGTGCTGGGAATATAGAAAAATAGAAAAAAGGATAAATTATGAAAAAATTAACTAATTTATTTAAAGTGTTAGGGAATGAAAGAAGATTAAAAATTATTAAAATTCTTAGGGCAGAAAGGGAAATGACTGTGGGAGAAATCAGCAATAGAATTAATCTTTCTTTTAAAAGTACTTCTAAACACCTGCAACGATTAGATGCTTTAGGGCTGATTTCTCATAGACAAGTTTCTAACAAAGTTCTATATTATTTATCCGATCTTAAGAAAAACAGTCCCGAATATAAAATTATGAGCATGATTTAATTATTAATTTATAAAGATATTCTATAGACTTATTCGCGCGAATAGGTAAATAGATTTATTTAAAAATGAGTGGGTTTTTATGAAAAAGAAAATTGGATTAATTTTTGGAACAGTAATATTAGTTTTTGTTCTCTATATTTTTGCTTGGGCGCAGTCAGAGTTTGTAATTGAGAATTTTCATTCTGATATTACTATAAATAAAGATGCTTCAATTGATATCAAAGAAAAAATAGAAGTTGATGTTCCACATGGCAAGCACGGAATAAACCGGGAAATCCCCCTTAAATACAAAGATAAATATGGAAATAATTTAAAATTGAAATTTGAATTAATTTCCATAACTGACGAGAATGGAAAAGAATGGAAATATGAGACTTCCAGGTCTGGAAGAAATATAAAAATCAAAATAGGTGATCCAGATGTGACAATTTCTGGACTTAATACTTATGTAATCACCTATAAAGTACAAAGAGCTATAAATTATTTTTCTGATCATGATGAATTATATTGGAATGTTACAGGAACTCAATTGGATATGCCTATTGAAAATTGCTCAGCTACTGTTTATTTTCCGGAAAATATTCCCAAAGACAAATTGCAAGCAGAAGGATATACAGGAGAATATGGTTCAAAAAGCCAAGATTTAACCTATGAAATCAAAGATGGACAAATAGATTATCAATCAACGGTATATTTGACAATTGTTGCCGGCTGGCCAAAAGAAATTGTCCAAAAACCTTCTACATCTCAACAAATCTTCTGGTTTTCTCAAGATAACTGGGCTGTGGCTATTCCCTTTTTAGTATTTTTTGTTTTGTTTTATCTCTGGTGGACCAGAGGCAGAGAACCTGAGGGGAGAAAAACCATTATTGCCCAATATGAACCTCCAGACAATATAACAGCCGGGGAGTTAGGGATTCTAATTGATCAAAGAGCAGATATGAAAGATATTTCAGCGACAGTAATTGATTTAGCAGTGAGAGGATATTTAAAAATTGAGGAGATTGAAGGCAAGGGATTAATTTTTAAAGGCAAAGACTATAAATTTATTAAAAATAAAGAATTTAAGGATGATAAATCTTTAAAAGAACATGAAAAAGAAATTTTAAGAGGGGTTTTTGGCTATTCTAAAGATGAAAGTAAACTTTCTGATTTGAAAGAAAAATTTTATACTCACTTGCCCAAAATTAAAAAATATCTTTATCAAGAGGTAGTATTACTTAACTATTTTAAAATTAGTCCTGATAAAATAAGAGGTATTTATTTAGGAGTAGGTATAGCTTTTGGTATTTTGGGCTTTGTCTTTATATTTTTTATAGCGAATATTTTCAGTTTTACTGCTGTGATATCTATGTGGATTTCTGCTTTGATAATTATTATTTTTTCTTTCTTTATGCCCAGACGGACTAAAGCAGGAACTTTGGCATATGAACATGCCTTGGGTTTGAAAGAATATATTAAAACTGCTGAAAGATATAGAATGGAATTTGCCGAAAAAGAAAAGATATTTGAAAAACTTCTGCCCTATGCAATGGTTTTTGGTGTGGCTGAGATTTGGGCTGGAAAATTTAAAGATATCTACAAAACTCCTCCTGATTGGTATTCAGGAAGTTATGTTGGTGCTTTTTCAGCCAGTCGTTTTGCTAGCTCTCTAAATGGTATGTCCAAAGGTATAGGAAGTACTTTTAGATCTGCACCTTCTGGAGGAAGTGGATTTGGAGGAGGCGGATTCTCCGGCGGCGGATTTGGTGGAGGAGGAGGAAGTGGATGGTAATATAAAAGTTTAAAATTCAAAGTTAAAAAATCAAAATTTAATAGGGGAAATTATGATTAGTTTTTTGAAAAAAATTAGATTTATTTATTTTTATACATTATTAATTTTAGCAATTTTAATTTTAAATCTATTTTATCCTGATACAATCAACTTGGATAAATATTCTTTATTTTTAATCGTTCTTTTGTTTTTCATTTCCATTTTGCCCAGTTTACAAAGTGGGAAAATTAGTTATTTATTTGAATTTAAAAGAAGTTTGAAAAAGGCAAAAGACTCGGTAGAAAAAATGAAAATAAAAGACGAAAAAAAGGCAGAAGCTCAAAAAGAAGAGCTTAAAAAACAAACTAAAGGAGATGTTTGTTTGACTGTGGGAATAATAAGAAAAAAAAATTACCCAAAGATTAGGTGAAATACAAAATAAAAAATTACCTCAATCTAAAGAAAGAGATCCAATAAATATAGCTGAGGAATTAAAAGACAACAAAATCATAACTCCAGAACTTTATAGAGCTATAATAGAACTTTTATTTCTTTGTAAACCAAAAGGTAGCTTAGCAGAATTAAACAGAAGCGACACTAAAGACCTAATTGATATCTCTTTGCCTGTTTTAGAAAAATTAAATGAATTATAATTAAATAATCTATTATTATATTTTTTATTGTAATTATTCAATTAGAATGGTAAAATTTAATTAGTAATTATTATCTATTTCTCTGGAGATTTAAATGATAGAAAAAAAAATATTATTAGTAGAAGATGACAAACCATTGCAAGAACTATATGCGCTAAATTTAAAAAATGAAGGGTATAAAGTAATTCAAGCTTCAAATGGTCAAGAAGCCTTAGCCAAAGCAGTAGACGAAAAACCAGATCTAATTCTATTAGATATAATGCTTCCAGAAATTGACGGACTTAGTGTATTAGACATTTTAAAAAAAACACCAAAAACAGAATCTATTCCTATAGTTATTCTTACTGTTTTAAGTGATAGAGAAACCAAAGAAAAATGCCAAAGTTATGAAATTGAAGACTTTTTTGTTAAATCCGAATCCACTATTCCTCAAATATTAAAAAGAATAAAAGAAATATTAGGATAAAAAATTTACTAGATGTTACAAATAGTTACTGAATGTTGCTATAGGGATTATATAAATTAAGTAACAAACAATTAAAATTAATAATATCCCATCATCCACTAATTATTAAGGATAATAATAACAAATAATAATGCCCTATCATTCACTTCCAGTTTCGATAGGGCCTCGGTCTCTGTAATGAATGGGTAAACAGAGACCTCGGGAGGTTAAAAAATGGCTGAAGAAAAAAAAGAAGAAAAAAAAGAAAAGGAAGAGAAAGAAGTCGGTAAAGTAACCCACTATTTTAATAAAATAGGAGTAGCTATTGTTGAACTTTCTGATACTTTAAAAGTAGGAGATAATGTCCATATTAAAGGAGCTACTTCTGACTTTACTCAAAAAGTAGAATCAATGCAGATTGAGCATGAAGATGTCAAAGAGGCTAAAAAAGGTGATGCTATCGGTTTGAAAGTCAAAGAACATGCTCGAGAACATGATATAGTTTATAAAGTGGTGGAATGAAGGAAAAAATAATAAACAATAAATAATATCCAAGAATATGTTCAAATAATGGTTTTTGATATTCATCTGTTGTATAGAAAAAAACATCTTTATTTTAATTAAAGGCTGTAGCTTTTAGCCAACAGCCTTTTATTTTATTTAATAGGTGTCAAAAAAGGTATCATTTTTATAAGTCTCACAAGTGTCATGGGTATCACAGGTATCAGAGGTTTTTAAACCTTTGATACTCTTGATACATTTGATACCTGCCGACGAAGGAGGCACATTATATGCCAGTAAAAGAAATAATTTTTGAAGTAGGGGGAGGATTAGCTCTTTTTATATATGGCATGATCTTGATGGGTGGAGGACTGCAGAAAATAGCTAGCGATAAAATCAGAAAAACACTAGAAAAAATAACTAATAATCCTTTTGTAGGAGTTTCAATAGGGGCTGTTATTACTGCCATCATTCAAAGCTCAAGTGCGACAACAGTAATACTTTTAGGATTTTTAAATGCTGGTTTAGTCAACCTTCAACAAGCTATAGGAGTAATAATGGGGGCTAATATTGGAACAACAATTACTGCCCAACTTGTTGCCTTTAAAATTAATTATTATGCTTTACTTATTTTAGTTATAGGTTTTCTCCTATTCTTCCTGAGTAAAAAAAGAACTAATAAATATATTGGGGAAATGCTTTTGGGGTTGGGTATTTTATTTGTAGGAATGAATTTTATGACCAGTGGCATAAAACCCTTAAGAGGTGCACCATTTTTTACCAATCTTCTAACTAACTTTAGTCAAATACCAATTTTAGGAATATTAGCAGGAGCTTTATTTACTGGAATTATCCAAAGCTCAAGCGCTACCTCTGGTTTAGTTATTGCTATGGGGATGGCAAATATTATAGATTTAAAAGCAGCAATTTCTCTAATCCTAGGAGCTAATATCGGTACTTGTATAACAGTAATCTTAGCCTCAATTGGCTCCTATCTACAAGCTAGGCGAGCAGCAATTGTTCATCTTTTATTCAATATTATAGGAGTGATAATCTTTTTTCTTTTTTTACCAATTTTTACCCAAATTATGTTAAAAACCTCAGCTGGTTTAGCTAGACAAATAGCTAATGCTCATACTGTGTTCAATATAACAACTACTCTAATCTTATTACCCTTTATACCAATTTTAGTTAAAATAGTAGAAAAAATAATCCCTGGTAAAGAAATAAAAATTGATAGGGGCGTAAAATATCTAGACAAAAGAGTTTTAAATCTTCCCTCACTGGCTCTATCCCAAGCAACTAAAGAAACTCATAGAATGGCACATATGGCTTCTCAATTGCTTTCAAATAGTTATAAAGTATTAATGTCAGATGATATTACTTTTTTTCAACCAGCAATCAGACAAGAAGAAGCAATAGATGATTTATATAGAAAAATTAGAAATTATTTAATTAAACTCTCCGAAAAACCTCTAACTAAAAAAGAATCCCAAAAACTAGCTGGGCTGATGCACTCTATTTCTGATATTGAAAGAATAGCTGATCATGGAAATAATATTGCTGAATTAGGAAAGGTAAAAATAGAAAAAAAAGTTCCTTTTTCTGACAAAGCTCAAAAAGAGCTCATAGAAATGTTTGATGAAGTGAAAAAAATGTATAGCAATGTAGTTAAAATTCTTAAAAGAAAAAATATTAAACTAGCTACTTACATATTAGATCAAGAAGGAAAAGTTGATCAATTGGAAAGAAAATTACGAAATCATCACCTAAAAAGATTAAAAGCAAGAATTTGTCATCCCCAAGCAGGAATAATTTTTATAGATGTAACTCGCAATTTAGAAAGAATCGGCGATCACTGTGATAATATTGCTCATGTGAAATTAACTGGGTTTTAAAAATGTTCCATATTTGCCAATAATGTAGTAAAATAAGATTAGCTAAAAAGTCCCATCAAACACTTATTATTAAGTAATAAAATAATAATGCCCTATCATCCACCTCCGGTTCCGATAGGGCCTCGGCCTCTGTAATGAATGGATAACAGAGACCTCAGGAGGTTAAAATGAACAATAAATCTAAAATTCTAATAATAGAAGATGATACTGCTTTGAATAAGATTTATCAGAATAAACTACAAAGAGAAGGATATGATGTGGCAATAGCTTTAGATGGGAGGGAAGGTATCAAAATGGTTGATATTGAAAAACCAGATATTATTTTGTTGGATATTTTACTTCCTAAATTAAATGGACGAGAAGTTTTAAAAAAATTAAAAGAAAAATCTCAAACATCTTCTATCCCAGTTTTAATTCTATCTAATCTCTCAGAGATGGATGAAGTAATGAAGGGGCTAGAAGAAGGAGCGGCTGATTATATGATAAAGTCAGAACATTCTTTAGAAGAAGTGGTAGAAAGAATAGAAAGCATTCTGAATTCCGCCAGCAAATCTGAGGAAGAGACTGAAAAAGAGTAAGCCAAATAATTTTTCTATTTTGGTAACCTGCCTTAAAGAAGTTAAAGGCAGGTTTTGTTTATATTTATATAAATTTTAATTTGAGGTAAAATAAAGGTAGAAGGGGAAGAAAAATGAGAACAGGAATTGTTAACTTGCCATTACATTATGGATCAACTCCTCCTTGGCTTTTTGAGAGAATGACTAGGCTATCAAGGGAAATTAGCTATATAATTGTATCTGAATTTGGTCCAGAGGAAATGCTAAAGAAACTTTCTGATCCTTTTTGGTTTCAATCTTTTGGTTGTGTTCTGGGTTTTGATTGGCATTCATCTGGTTTAACGACAACAGTTTGTGGTGCTTTAAAAGAAGGACTTGCAAGATTTCAAAATGATTTGGGATTATTTGTCTGTGGTGGCAAGGGGAAAACTTCCAGAAAAACACCTCATGAAATTGAAAAAATAGGGGAGAAGCAAGCGATATCTTCCACTTCCAAGCTTATTTACGCCTCAAAAATGTCAGCCAAGGTGGACAATACAGCACTCCAAGATGGCTACCAGCTTTACCATCATACATTTATTTTTACTACAGGTGGAAAATGGGCAACAATTCAACAAGGTATGAACCTAAGCGAAGCGCATGGTTCATACCAAGATATGTCAACAGTTGGAAAATGGGCAAGACGTTATCACTGGTTATCTGATGAAGTAAATGATTTTGTAGTTGAACCGGAATATGCTATTTGTTGTGACAAAAAAGGAAAAACTTTAAATATGATAGCTTCTGAAAGTGAAAAGGCAAGGAAAGCATCCACCTTCTTATCTTTGCAAAAACCAGAAAAAACGGTTGAATATTTAAAGAAAATACAAAATCTAACCCTATCTTCTTATCATCCAATTTCAACTTTGGATATTAGACCAGAAAATTTAAAAAGGATATTAATTAAAACCTATATGCAAAAACCAGAAAATTTTGAAAAACTCCTAGGAATGACAGGTGTAGGTCCAAAAACAATCAGAGCTTTATCTTTAATTTCTGAATTAGTATATGGAAGCAAACCTTCATTTTCAGATCCGGCTAAATTTTCCTTTGCTCATGGCGGAAAAGATGGCTATCCTTACCCTGTAGATAGAAAAAATTATGACAGGTCAATTGAAGTTTTAGAAAAAGCTATAAGAAAAGCTAAAATTGGCCAAAGAGATAAATTAGAGGCTTTAAGGAGATTACAATATCAGTGAAAAAATTATCTACTTGTCAACTGGTGGAAAATAAACCATCACCTTCTAAATTTAAAAGAAAACCCCGAAATCCTATTTATATAGTTTTAGAAAATATTCGCAGTTTATATAATGTAGGGGCTATTTTTAGAACTTCTGATGCAGTCCTAATTAAAAAATTATATTTATGCGGAATAACTGGCTATCCACCAAGAAAAGAAATTAGCAAAACTGCTTTAGGTACAACAGAATTTATTCCTTGGGAATATCATAAAGATGCTACAAAGATAATTTGTAATTTAAAAAATAAAAAAATAAAAATTATAGCTTTAGAACAAACAGATGGAAGTATAGAATATACCAAAGCCAAATATCAATTTCCTTTATGTTTGGTTTTGGGCCATGAAAGAGAAGGAATTTCAGAAAAAACTTTAAATCTTTGTGATTTTTCTATTAACATTCCTATGTTGGGTATGGCCAATTCCTTAAATGTCGCCACTGCTTATGGGGTGGTTGTTTTTGAAATTTTAAGAAAATATCAGAATGACAATAAATAAAAAACTCTACAAAAAATAAAGGGGGTAAAACAAAGTGAATATTGGAAAACAAAAATTAATTATTGGACTTTCAGGTTATATTGGGGCTGGTAAAGGAGAAGTGGCTTGTTATTTAAAACAAAGAGGTTTTGCCTATCTTTCTCTTTCTGAAATAGTTCGAGAGGAAGCAAGGGATAGAGACTTTACTGATAAAGAATTCACAAGAAGACTACTTCAAAATATTGGCGATGATCTAAGAAATTGTTTTGGTAACGATGTATTAGCTAGGCGAGTTTTCAAAAAAGCTCAAGAGAATAAATCGGAAAATATTACTATTGACAGTATTAGAAACCCTGATGAAGTAAAATATCTCAAATCTCAGGAGAATTTCTTTCTTATCGGTGTTACAGCACCACTTAAAATAAGATTTCAAAGAATAACCAAAAGAAAAAGACCATCTGACCCTCAAAAATGGGAAGAATTTATAAAAGCAGATCAAAGAGATAGAGGAATTGACCAACCTATATCAGGACAGCAAGTTGAAGCTTGTATCAAATTAGCTGATTTCATTATAGAAAACTCACATTCTGAAACTGAGCAATTAAATCAAAAAAATAGAATCTGTTCTTACTGATATTCTTAAAAGAAAAAAAGATTTTGTAAAAATCTCTAAAAAATGCTAAATTAAAATCTTCAGCACATTAAAAACCATATTAAGAGAAAAATGAGAGGAGGGATTGGGATAAAAAAAGATATTAAACAAGAAGTTGATTGGGAAAAGTTTCTTATATTAGAAGAAGTTGAGGATTATGAAAAACTTAACGAACTAGCTAATCGGCTGATTAAAGATGGTATCTTAACTCCTCATTGTCAAATTGACAGCTATGTGATTTACCTAATAGACCCAGTAGCATATTTTACAATTCGTCTTGGTAATCCTCAGGCTTTTTTTCCCATGAGTGGTTCTCCAGTTTATTTTACCCGAAAGGAAGATGCCGAAGAATATGCTAAAATAAAATTTAAGAATGTGTTAAATAATAGAATACTTATCTATAAAGTTGTTGAAGAAATAAAACCATAAAATTCCAAAATAAAGAGCAAATTGGTTATTTACTTATTAAGTAGACATAAAATCAATTTGCTCTTTTTCTTTCTAAAAATTGTTGTTTATATTTTGATATAGTTATAAATTTACCAAATATAAATATATATTTTCTTTCGCAGTCGCGGAAGATTATTTATTTATAAATTATTAAAATAAATCATTGGACTATATTTGATAATCTTTTGATTTTAAAAAAAATATGATAAACTTAGAATAGTAATTATTCATAGTCTGTAGTCAGTAGACTGAAGACTGAAGACTGGGGGGCATATGAATTGTCCAAATTGTAATACTCCAACTGAAAAAGTATATACAAAAACAAAATGGGGTAAAACAATAGAAATTAATCAATGTCCTTCTTGTGGAGGAATTTGGTTTGATAGGTGGGAATTATATGACAAGAAAAAAAATATTAAAAAAATTAATACTAGAAAATTACGAGATATTGATTCAATTATCTCTACCGTCCTTTCCTGTCCTAAATGTAAAACCAAATTAGATTTTTTCCAAGATTCTAATTTACCTAATTTCTATCAAGTGAATCGATGCAATGAATGTGGGGGAATTTGGTTAAATTGTGCACAACTTCAAAAATATAAGATAAAAATAGAAAAGAAAATAGAGAAGAAAAAAAAGAAAAAGGATAATATTAAAAAAACTAAATTAAATGATATTTTATTTAAAATGGGAGATTTTCTTTCCACACCTATTAGTACTCTAAATTTAAAATTAATTAAAGGAGGAAATTTAAAAGAAAATATAGCTACTGGCAAACCAACTTTAACTATTATGGTTTCTGTAGAGACATTAATAAAATTATTAACTGGTAAAATTTAAAATAGAAAGGGACAATAATGTACGACGTTATTATTATTGGTGCAGGGCCAGCAGGATTTTCTGCCTCTATTTATACTATAAGAAAAAAATTATCTACTTTAATTTTATCTGAAAATATTGGAGGTCAGGCAACCAAATCATTTAAAGTAGAAAATTACTTAGGATTTAAGTCAATTTCAGGTGTAAAACTTATTCAAAAATTTCAAGAGCATATTGAACATTTTAATATTCCAATAAAGCAAGAAACTGTTGAAAAAATAAAGAAAATATCTAAAGGTTTTCAAGTTATCACTTCCAAAAATAAATTTCAATGTAAAGCAATTATTATAGCCTCTGGAAAAATCCCTCGGACATTACAAATTCCAGGAGAAAAAAAATTCTTAGGTAAAGGAGTAAGCTTTTGTGCTACTTGTGATGCTCCTTTTTTTACAAATAAAATTATTGCTGTAATTGGTGGGGGTAATGCAGCCTTAGATTCAGCTCTACAACTTTCTAAAATTGCCCAAAAAGTCTATTTAATCAATATTAACCCAGAATTTGTGGGAGATGAAAAAACTGAAGATAGAATAAAAAAATCTCCTAAAGTAAAAATTTTAACTAATACAGAAACTTTAGAAATTAAAGGAAAAAAAATAGTAGAGAAAATTAAAATAAAGGAAAAAACAGGGGTACAGAAAGAACTTAAAACAGATGGGGTTTTTATTGAAATTGGTTCTATACCTGCTTCTTATTCTATAAAAACTCTTGTTAAGTTGAATAAAAAAGGAGAAATAGAGATAAATTCAGAAAACCAAACTAATATCCCAGGAATTTTTGCTGCTGGCGATGTAACAAATATACCTCAAAAACAAATTATTGTAGCAGCTGGTGAGGGTGCTAAAGCAGCTTTATCTGTATATGAATATTTAAAGAAACATAAGTGAAAACTCTGCAGTCACCTGACCACAACCTTTTATTTAAAGCAGAATGTTTCCTCTAATGGTATAATAATTTCAAATATGCGAATAAAACCTCAAATTCAAAATAAGAACCTGCTCACTTCATTCGAAGAACCTTGTTTCTTACAGGCTCAAAATAAACTTTTATTTCCAGATATTCTTTGGGAAATGCCTCAAAATATTTATAAACGCCAAAGAGGTAAAGTATTAATTATTGCTGGATCAAAAGGAATGACAGGAGCCGCAGCGCTGGTATGTGAATCTGCTTTTCGATCAGGGGGAGGAATTGTTGTTTTAGGTTTTCCAGAAAAACTAAAAGATATTTATAAAAAAATTCTTCCTGAAGCTATGACTTTACCTTTGCCTTCTACAAAAGAGGGTAGCCTAAGTTTAAAAGCGTTTGATCAAATTAAAAATAAAGAAGATGATTTTGATATTATAGCTTTAGGTCCTGGATTATCAGCTAATCCAGAAACAGTTCAATTAATCTGGCAATTAATATTTGCTATAGGCAAACCTCTGGTTTTAGATGCTGACGGAATCAATGCTTTAACAAAAGGGATAAAGGTAATTAAACAAAAAAAAGATAAAACTGAAATAGAAAAATATATTTCCAAAAGAAAAACAGAAACTGTCATTACTCCTCACCCACAAGAAGCAAGTAAATTATTTAATGCACTCAAAGAAAAAGGAGAAAAATCAAAGACACCGGAATTTATTGATAAAAATAGATTAAAAATTGCTCCCGCTCTTTCTGAAAAATTAAAATTTATTGTAGTCTTAAAAGGGAATAACACAGTAATCTCAAATAAAAAAGGACAAATAGTAATTAATAAAACAGGAAATCCTGCTATGGCTACTGCGGGAATGGGTGATGTCTTGGTAGGAATTATTTCTACATTATGTGCTCAAAATCTAACAAAAATTTTTGAAGCTACCTGTACTGCTGTATATCTACATGGTTTAGCTGGAGATTTAGCTTGTAAGAAAATTGGTCAAAGATCTATTATTGCTTCAGATATTATTAAATTTTTACCTAAAGCTATTAAAAAGGCAGAAAGTGAACTTAAATAATCTACAAGATTTTATCCACCTCGAAAACACGCAGTCGCCTCTAATTGAATAATTTTGATAGGCTTGCCCCAGGCGCTACTCAGATCTCACCTCCCCATCTAAAGTTTTTCTAAGGTGAAGATTTATTTGGGGGGGCTGCGATATGGTTTTCTCAAAGACTGCCTTCAGATAAATTAAATGAATTTTTTCTATAAGCTATATATTAAACCAAAAAGTGAACTTAGATGAATAGAAAAAAAGTAGTATTAGATACTAATTTATTTATTGGAGCATATTGGAACAAAAAATCTGCTTCATATAAAATTATCAATTTATGTATTAAAAGAAAATTTATTCCTGTATTTAGCTTGAAAATTAAAAAAGAGATAAATTTTATTTTAAATAATATTAAAGCTGATCAAAAATATAAAAAGAAAATACAAAAATTCTTTCAAATTGGAAAAGAAATTAAAAATATTAAAAAATTACATATAGTATCTGAGGATCCTGAAGATAATAAATTTCTAGAATGTGCAAAACAAGCTAGAGCTGATTATATTATTAGTAATGATAAACATTTGTTGAAAATAAAGAAATTTGGAAAGATTGAAGTTATTAGACCAAAAAGTTTTATTGAAAAATATGAAAGATAATTTGACAAAAATTGTAAAATTTGACATTATTATCTTTTTTATAGTATATTGAAATAAACTTATACAAAAATAATTTAATTTATTATATAAAAAATAAAAAAATATAAGGTCGAATATTAATAAATTAAAATTTATAATAATACCTAATAAAATTTGTGGTAAAAAAGTAAGGAGAAAAAATGACTAAAAAAGTAAAAATTATTATTGCTGTTGTATTAGGAGTAGGAGTATTAGGCGCAGGTGGATTTTTTGCTTATAAATACCTATATAAAACCCCAAAGAAAGTTGTGGCAGCAATGCAAGAAAAAATGAGCAGTAAAGAAACTGAAACTTACCATTATAAAATGGATAATTTAACCTTAAGTGGAGAAACTGATGATGAACCATTTAATATAAAATTAAGCGCAGAAGGGGATATTGATAAATTAGATATTAATAATCCTAAAACAAAAAATGACATTTCCGGAAGCTTTGAAACTGGTGGTATAACTTTTTCCGGTCAATTAGAAATAAGAACAATCGAGGATGAATTATACTTTATAATCAAAGAAATTCCCAATATTCCTTTGGAATATATCCCTATTGACTTAAGTTTTTTGGAAAATGAATGGATTAAAGTATCTTCTTCTGATTTCTCTGGATTATATGGAGAAGATATGGAATTAAATTTTAGCAAATTTTTTAATGAATTAATTAAAGAAGCTGAATTTTCCGAAATTAAAGCTTTAAAACCGGAGACTGTCTCTGGAGTAAAATGTTATCATTACCAAGTAATTATAGATAAAGATGCTTTATTGGAATTTATGAAGAAAAATATTGATATTATTACAGGAGAGGAAATGACCCTTTCAAATAAAAAAAGTTTAGAAGAACTTTTAGATAATATTGATGAACTATCTGCTGAATTATGGATTGGCAAAAAAGATAATCTGTTGTATAAGACAAAAAGTAAATTTAATATTAAAATTCCTGATACGAAAGATAAAATTGGTGTGAATTTGGAAATAACCCTCTCAGATTATAATAAACCAATAGAAGTAGAAAAGCCTAAAAAAACCAAATCTTTGGAAGATATTATGACTGAATATTATATGAATTGGTATGGTGGTGAATCTTTATATGAAATGCCAGAATATTACTACGAGACACCTGATATTTATGAAACACCTACTTTTCCTTAAAACAAAAGAGTTCTATATTAAATGTAAAAAGGGGTCGGTATATACCGACCCCTTTTTAAAATTTGCACAAAAAAAAGAATTAAAGTAGAATAGAATAAATGGTAATTTAACTAATTTAACAAAAGAAATTGTCCTTTTATCCACTTGTGTTACGATAGGGCTTCAATTTTTACAATGAATATAAATAATGAAAGTTGTCCCGACATCCACTTGTGTTCTCGCCTCGATTCGGGCGATCCGAAGCGAGTCGTCGGGGCCTTCGACCCCACAAAGGAATAATTATTATCAAAAAAGCCTGTTAAAATATTTTAGCATTTTAACGGAGAGAAGAAATAAGCGGAAGCTTTAAACACCAAGAAACACCAAGGTGATTTTGGAATGGAAACTGAGATTTTTAATATTTCACTAAGCAAAATACTAAAGTATTTTGCCAAAAGAGGAGAAGTGAACGAAAAGCGAGAGCGATTCTACTTTGTGGGATCGCCAAAGCTTGAAGTTTACTTCGACGAGGGAGGAAAATATGAAAACTAAAAAAATAATTTGGGGAATAGTTTTATATTTATTTATTTCAATTTTTTTCTTTGGAACTATTGCCCAAGCTACTGAAATCCGTACAGGAGATTACACTTTTGTTTCTAAAGACCAAGTTTTAGAAGATGATTTTATAACCGCTGCTAATAATATAGATATAGATGGAATTGTCTCTGGTGATGTAATTGCTGCAGGAAGGAAAATAAATATCCCAGGCAATGTCTCTGGTGATGTAATTGCTGTTGGTCAGATAATAAATATCTCTGGAATAGTAAGAGATGACATCAGAGTAGCTGGGGCAGATGTAACCTTAAGCGGAACAGTAATGAGTGATGTAATCGTATTTGCTGGCAATGTAGATTTTAGAGGAGAAAGTTCAATTGAAGGTGATGTAATAGTATATGGAGGAACAGTTAAAATCAATGGAAAAGTAAAGAAAAAAGTTAGAGGTGAGGTTGGAAATTTGGAAATTGGTGGAGGGATTGAAGGAAATGTAAATGTAAGTTGTGAAAATTTAACTCTAAGTGAAAAAAGTGTAATTGCCGGGGATTTAAATTATACAAGTGATAAAGAAGCTCAAATTCAAGGTAAAGTTAAAGGACAAACAACACATAAAACTCCTCAACAGGTAAGAAAAACAGCAAATGTAAAAGGAATATTAATTGGAAAAATAATATCATTAGCCTCTTTGATAATTATAGGATTGATTTTGATGTATCTTTTTCCTAAAAAATCTAATCAAGTCGTCGATAATTTACAGAAAAAATCTCTCCTAAGTTTAGGAATAGGATTTGTTTTATTGTTTTTAGTGCCTATAATCTGTATTTTATTATTTATAACTATAATAGGAGTCCCTTTAGCTTTAATTACTTTATGTATATATATTATAGTTATATATATAAGCAAAATCTTTGTAGGTTTATATTTAGGTAAAAGAACTTTAGTTTACTTTACTAAAAAACAAGATATACCGACGGTACAAAGTTTATTTCTAGGTTTAGTGTTAATTTTGATTGTTATAAATATTCCTTTTATAGGAGGAATTATTAATTTTATAGTTATATTACTTGGCTTAGGAGCTTTGGGTATAGCCCAAAAAGAACTTTTTAGGCGAAAAAAAGAATTAAATACTTAATATTTCTCTAAATAGGTTAATTAAAACTATGTTTTACTTTAAAAATTTTTCTTATAATTCTCGAGGGATATTTTGGGCAATTTTCATAATTGCTTTAGGGATAATTCTTCTACTTCGTAATTTGGGAATAATTACAGAAAGTATTTGGAAATTTTGGCCAGTTTTATTAATTTTATTAGGACTTAGAATTTTATTAAGAAGAATCAGTGAATAAAATATGCGTAAATCAACAATTATACTCTGGGCTAAAATTCTAATTGGTTTAATTATTGCTATAGGAGTACTTTTAGGATATTACTATTATCAAAAAAACAAAGAATTACCTTATACTAATAAAGAAACTATATTTAAAAATCAACCCAAAGAAAAAAATAATCAAGAAATTAAAATTTCCCAAAATGCACTTAAGCAATGGGCTTGTTCTGCTTCTGTAAGTAGCAGTTATGGAACTCCGGAAGAGGAAAATTGGTCTGAAAAAAAACTTATAGGCGAACCTGATGTTACAAAATATGGAGATTGTGAAAATGCCTGGGCTCCAGGGGAAGAAAATAAAGGTGAAGAATGGATAGAACTTGAATATCAAACCCATGTATATGCAACTGCTGTAAAAATTTACCAGTCATATAACCCCGGAGCAGTAACTAAACTAGAAGTAAAAGATGAAAAAGGGGAATATCATACAATTTGGACGGGCGACGATGAAACTTCAGGACTAGGTTCTTTAGATATAACTTTCCCCAAGATAAACTTCAAAACAAATATTATAAAAATAACTTTAGATACTAAAAAAATTCCTGGCTGGAATGAAATAGATGCTGTAGAACTTGTTGGAATACCATAATATTTAGTTATTGGTTATTAGATATGAGGAATTAGTTATATATAATATTCGTAATGATTCGGACGCGAAGATTATTTAGATTAATAAGATAAAAGTTAGAATTTAAATATAATCTTTAAAATTAAGAACGCAAGATTCATAATTTATTAGTGAGGGAACAATGAATGATGAAAAATGGGAAGATTTAATATTTAATATAGATCAAAAATTTGGTATTGAAAATCAAAAAACAGAAGATTTGCAAATAGAAGATGGGTTGGGTAAAAAAGAAAAAAAAGGTAAAAAAGAAATTGTTATTTTTAATTCAGGTATAGGAAAAATGAAATTAGAAAGAACCACCAAACCTCTTATTTTAGAAAAAAAAGTCCACTATAAGAAAACAAAAGCTCAAAGTGGACAAGTAGAATATATTTTCTCTGATACTGAAAAAACTCATAAAGTCACAGCTTACAGGTGGAATGATCAAGAAGGAGATTGGGAAGAAATTGATTTAAATAAAGCATCCCCGGGTCTTTAGGCTGAAGATTCCATCATTTTTTGGGCTGAAACCCCATACAGTCTATTCTTAAAAAGATGTCAAATTATTCTAACAATAATAAAACTCAAAGAAAAGAAGATATAAAAAAATTAGGAAGAAAAATAGAAATTTTAAAAACTCCCAGAAAAAAACGCAAAAAACACTTTTGTCTTAAAATTTTTGGAGCTGGGTGTATATTTTTTATTTTATTAATTATTTTATTATTGGCTGCTACTGGCATTATTAAAATTCCCGGAATTTCTTCTTTGGTCTATCACGAACCCAAACCCAAAGAAGTTATCATACCTACAGAAGAAAAAGCTCAATCTTTACAAGACAAATTAGAAAATCCTATTTTAGACAAAAATATTTTTAAAATAGAAATTACTCAGGAAGAATTAACTTCTTATTTAGTTTATTATCCCCCTAAAAATAAAATTGAAATTGAAAATCCTCAGATAGTAATTACACCAGAAGAGGTAAAATTATTTGGGAAGACAAAAAAACCTGTATCAACAGCATTTAAAGTTGTTTTTATCCCATGGATACAAAATGGTAAACTTAAAATAAATATTAAAAAAATTTATTGTGGTAGTGTAGGAATTCCTTCTTTTTTAGTTAGTCAATTACAAGAAAATATAACTGAAGAATTAGAAAAATCTTTACCCAAAGAAGAAAATTTTTATATAACTAATATTCAACTTAAAGATAGAAAAATGATAATTATTGGTGAAATAAAATGAAAAAATTTGAAAATTTAGAACACATAGCTGACTTAGCTATCCGAGCATATGGAAAAGAATTATCTGAGCTTTTTATAAACAGTGCCTATGCAATGTTCTCCAATATGGTTGATTTAAATAAAATTACCCCTGAAATTAAACGAGAAATAAGACTTAAAGCTAGCAATATTCAAGATTTACTCATTGACTTTTTAAATGAGCTCTTATATTTATATGATGCAAATCAAGAAATATACAGTCAATTTAACATTAAAAAACTAAATGAAAAAGAAATTGAAGCGGAAGTTAAAGGTATGAAAACTTCTGATATAAAGTTAGAAATCAAAGCTGCTACCTATCATGATTTAAAAATAGAAGAAAAAAAAGGAATTTGGCAAGCTCAGATTATATTTGATATATAGTTTATTATTAATATATATTATTATATATCAATCTAAATCTTTAGATTGTTTTTTATTTTGCTCTAATTTGATAAAATATAAACAGAGGGAAATTTTATGATTGAGCAAAAATATTTGAAAAAAATTGAAGAATATTTATATGAAATTCCTAAAAGTTACAGAAGTGATATGCGAGTTCCGGCCAGAATTTATGCAGATGAATTGCTTTTGCAATCAATTTGGAAAGACAGGTCATTAGAACAATTAGTGAATGTAACCACTCTACCTGGGATTGTAGGGTATGCTTTTGCTATGCCTGATGTTCATGAAGGATATGGCTTTCCTATAGGAGGAGTAGCGGCAACAAAACTGCCTCGAGGTGTTATCTCTCCTGGAGGAGTCGGTTACGACATCAATTGTGGAACAAGAGTTCTAACCTCTGAAGTTACTTTTGAAGAATTAAAACCTCATTTAGAAAAATTACTAGACGAATTATTTTATAATATCCCCTCCGGAGTGGGTAGAGGGGGAAAAATAAAACTTAATTCTTCCCAAATGGATGGAGTTCTAAAAAATGGAAGCGGATGGGCTATCCAAAATGGATATGGAACAAAAGAAGATTTAGAACATACTGAAGAGCAAGGATGTATGTCAGGTGTTAATCCAGAAAATGTAAGTGAAAGAGCAAAACAGAGAGGAATTAATCAATTAGGAACTTTGGGGTCTGGAAATCATTTTTTAGAGATAGGGACTGTTAAACAAATTTTTGACAAACATGTAGCTTTAAAATTTAATTTAAAAAAAGATCAAATAACTATTTTTATTCATTCTGGCTCTCGAGGACTAGGACACCAAGTTTGTACTGACTATGTAAGAGAAATGCACGGGAAGTTATCAAGTTTTAGAATTAAGCTTCCTGACCCCGAGTTGGCTTGTGCCCCTTTAGATTCAGAGGAAGGCAAAAAATATTTTTCCGCTATGAGTGCATCGGCTAATTTTGCTTGGGCTAACAGACAATGTTTAACCCATCTAGTAAGAAAAATTTGGGAAAAAACCTTAGCAGGAAAAATAAAAAATTTTCAATTAAAGTTATTATACGATGTAGCCCACAATATTGCTAAGATAGAAGAACACCAGACAGTCACTAACCACCAATCACCATCTACTATTAAGGTATGTGTGCATAGAAAGGGGGCCACTCGAGCTTTCAGACCTGGTCATCCTGACCTACCAGAAGATTATAAACCTTATGGACAACCAGTTCTAATCCCTGGTGATATGGGCACTGCTTCTTATATATTAACAGGGGCAGAAAAATCTCAAAATACTTTTGGATCTGTCTGTCATGGAGCAGGGCGAGTATTAAGCCGCAAAGCAGCTAAAAGAAAAATTTGGGGAGAAAAATTAGAAGAAGATTTAAGAAAAAGAGGTATTATAGTAAAGTGCAAAAGCAAACCAGGGTTGGCTGAAGAAGCTCCTGAGGCTTACAAAGATATAGATATAGTTGTTAATATAGTAGAAAAAGCAGGTTTAGCTAAAAAAATAGCTAGACTGGAACCTATTGGAGTTATTAAAGGATAAAATAAGTCAATTCTGCAAAACAGCTATGATTTTTAATAATCTATAGTATTTTTTTATAACAATAATTAACTATATATTAAATATAAAAGACTTGACATTTTCCTCATTCTGTGCTATAATTAAGTAATTACATTAGAAAATATAATAGAAAATTACTTAATTACGCTGTAACAAAGTGGAAGCACTAATTAAGTAATTACATTAGAAAATATAACTATATTCAGATATGGAGAAAAAAATGAATAATGAAGAAAAACAACAAACTCAATCTTCTATTTTAGACAAAATAATATCTATAAATCATAAAAATGCCTTACAAGAATTTGAACCAGCTAAGGTAGTATCTTCTGTTCTTGAAAATCTTAAACCTAGAGAAAAAGAAGTAATAATTAAGCGTTTTGCTCTACAAGGCGAGGCGAAACAGACATTAGAACAAATTGGAAAAGAATATTCAGTATCTCGAGAACGAATTCGTCAAATAGAAAAAATGAGTCTTATAAAAATAAATCAACCTTCTTCAAAAAAGATATTAAACCCAGCAATTAATCTACTTATAGAAATAATAAAAGAGAGTGGGGGAGTATTAACTGAAGAAAAAATTATTCAAAAAACCCTAAATTCAATAAAACAAAGTAATGAAAATATTAATGCTTTAAAATTCATCCTAGAAACAGAAGATAAATTTATCAAAATAAAACAGGAAAAATTAAAAAAATCTTGGAGTCTATTAAAAAATCCTCAAAGATTGACTATACCTACAATTTTATCATTTGAGAAAATACTACAAAAAGCTCAAAAAGTTCAAGAATCCGACTATATTCTACAAAAAATCAAAATACAAGAATTTTATAAGCAAAATCAACTTATGTTATCTGATAACTTTCTCTTATCTTGTTTAGAAATAAGTGGAAATATTATGAAAACTGAAGATGGCAGATGGGGACTTAAATATTGGTCAAATATTAATCCTAAAAATATAAGAGACAAAGCTTTATATGTTTTAAGAAAATATAAAAAACCTGTTCATTTTAGAACAGTCGCTCAAATGATTACCGAAGCAAATTTTGATAAAAAACCAGTAAACAGTCAAGCAGTGCATAATGAATTAGTAAAAGATAAAAAATTTGTTTTAGTAGGAAGAGGAATTTATGGACTTTCTGAATGGGGGCTTAAACCAGGAACAGTAGCAAATGTTATTAAAGAAATATTGGAAAAGGAAGGAAAACCGCTTAGCAAAGATGAAATTATTAAAAAAGTGTTAGAAGTACGTCAAGTAAATCCTAATACTATAGTTTTAAATCTTCAAGAAAAACCTCAATTTACAAGAATAAAAAAATGTACTTATGGGCTAAAAAAGATAAATAAAAAATAGAGAAAAATGATATAATAAAAATAGGGGAATATATAATTTAAAGGGGTGAATAAATGGAAGGCTTATTTAAAATTTTAAGCCAAATATTACCACAAACTGGTAAATTTTTATTTTGGGGTATATGGTTTCTAGTACCTCTACTTTTATTTTTGTCTTTTTTAAGCCGTAGAAAATTAAACTGGGTTTCTCAACAAAAATACGTTCTTTTATCTTTGTATATTCCAAAAGAAAATGAAAAAGGACCTACTGCAGCAGAAATGATGTTTGCTTCTCTACATGGAATTTATAAACCTACTAAAAAAAGATTTCTGGAAGGAACATTACAAGAACACATTAGTTTTGAAATTGCTTCAACAAATGGAAAAATTGGATTTTTTATTTGGGTTCCAGAACATCTAAGAGATTTTGTGGAAGGACAAATTTATGCCCAATATCCTGAAGTAGAAATTGAAAAAGTACCTGATTACACTGAGATTGATTTAAAAGAAAAACAAATTATGGGCACTCAACTTCTCTTAAACAAATTAGATTTTTTTCCTATTAAAACCTTTCCTGATTTCGAAGTAGATCCTCTGGCAGGAATCACTGGGGTTTTAGGAAAATTAAAAGAAAATAATGAACAAATTTGGATTCAAATACTCGTTCGTCCTTCAGGGGAAGAATGGCAAAAAAAAGGTCTTTCTTATATAGACATAGTAAAAGCTGGTGGAAACCCAGAAGCTTTTGGCATAGGAACAGCTTTTGGATTTTTAGCTAAAGTTTTAGGACAAATTACTTCTTTGATTACACCAGGAACCACTGAAGAAAGTGCCTCCGGACCTCCTCAACTCTCATCTGCTCAAGAGACTCAGCTTTCGGCTATTGAGGAAAAAGTATCCAAACTTGGTTTTGATACAAAAATAAGAGCAGCATATGTTTGCAAGAAAGGACAAATTGTAAATCCTCATCTTCAATCTCTTATTGGAACATTTAAACAATTTTCAACCGCTAACCTAAATGGTTTCAAATCAGACAAAACTTATGAAGGTGAAAATTTTCTTCAAGACTATAAAGCACGTTTGTTTTCCGACTCTGGCTTTGTTTTAAATACTGAAGAATTAGCTTCAATATTTCATCTTCCAACTATAGGAGTAGAAACTCCCACAATCGCTTGGACAAAATCTAAAAAAGGAGAACCTCCTGATAACTTACCAATTGAAGAAAAAGTTATTCCATCTAGCGAACTAACTTTATTTGCCGAGACAAACTTTAGACATATAAGACAAAAATTTGGAATAAAAACTGATGACAGAAGAAAACATATGTATTTAATTGGTAAAACTGGGATGGGCAAGACTAATATGTTGAGAAATATGGCTATTTCTGATATCCGAGCAGGAAAAGGAGTAGGAGTAGTGGACCCTCATGGAGACCTAATTGACGATATATTAAATTTCATTCCCTCTGAAAGAATAAATGATGTAATTATCTTTGATCCTTCTGATCGAGAATATCCTATTGCTTTCAATCCACTAGAAGCTGTGGACCCTGACTATAAAGGGTTGATATGTTCAGGATTAATTTCCATTTTTCAAAAAATCTGGGCTTTCACCTGGGGTCCTAGATTAGAACATATTTTAAGAAATACTTTATTAGCTTTGTTAGATTATCCTAATTCTACAATGTTATCAGTAAATCGAATGCTTACTGATAAAAAATTTAGAAAAAAAGTGGTTAAGAAAATTACCGATATAGAAGTAAAAAGATTTTGGACTCAAGAGTTTCCTGGATATCAATCAAATCCTCGTTTAGTAACAGAAGCAATTTCTCCAATTCAAAACAAAGTAGGGCAGTTTATATCTTCGGCAACAATAAGAAACATTATAGGGCAGCCTAAAAGCACTATCGATATGCGAGAAGTTATTGATTCAGGAAAAATATTATTAATCAAATTAGCTCAAGGAACTATAGGGGAAGACAATTCTTCTCTTTTAGGAGCAATGATGATTACTAAACTCCAGTTAGCAGCTATGAGTCGAGTAGACATCCCAGAAAAACAGAGAAAAGATTTTTATCTATATGTTGATGAGTTTCAAAACTTTGCTACTGAATCATTTGCCAAAATATTATCTGAAGCAAGAAAATATGGATTAAATTTAATAGTAGCTAACCAATATATAGCCCAAATGCCTGAAGTAGTTCGTGATGCTGTTTTTGGCAATATTGGAACATTAATTTCCTTTAGAGTAGGCGCAGCAGATGCAACATTCTTAGCCAAAGAAGTAGCCCCAGTCTTTGATGAAACTGATATAGTAAATTTGGATAAATATAATATTTATTTAAAACTTGCTATTAATGGGGTAACTTCTCCTGCTTTTTCTGCTCAAACTTTACCTCCACTCAAAGGGGAAAATAAAAATAAAGAAAAGGTTATTCTTTTATCACAAGAAAGATATAGCACCCCAAAAAATGTAGTAGAAGAAAAAATTGCTCGTTGGGCAGGGATAGAAGAAACAGAAGAGGAAAACGAAGAAGAAACTCAACCTCAGAAATTTAAAGAAAAAAGACCCAGAGAAACTATTAGAGTAGAAAAATACCCAGAGGTAAGAATAACTGCAGAAGATATTTTAGAAGAAGTTACTCAAGAAGAAGGTATAAAAGTAAAAGAAAAACCTCAAGAAGAAATAGCTGAAGAAAAAAAAGAAGCAAAGCCTTCTATAATACATCATAGGCCAATAAAAGAAAAAGAAGAAATTAAGATATCACATAAACCCACAGAACCTTCTGATACTCTTTCATCTTCAAAAGAAAAGACCCAAAACTCAGTAACTGAAGAAAAAGAACAAAAAGAAAAAAGTAAAACACATGAGTTGAAAGAAGGAGAAGAGGTAAAAATTTCGTCCAAAGGAAGATCAGACTCTGGTTGAAAAAAGCAGGAATCTTTCTCAAATTAAACACGAATTTAATGCACAAATTAAACACAAATAATTATAAAATGTTCAAATTGCTATATTGTTCGCTCCGCTCACTTGTTCAAGATGTTGAAGATGTAGCCTGCCCGCTAATGCAAGCATAGCGTTGCAGTCGGGCCTGCCGATTAATCGGCACTCAGCGATTATAATATATATCCGCGTAAATCAGCGTCAAAATAATCTACATTATAATATCAGTGTTAATCTGCGTTATACAAAAATGAAAACAAAAATAAAATTTCTAAAAAAATTAAAATTATACAAAAAACTCAAAAAATGAGCAGCTTTTTATGTATTGAAGCTGCTTTTTAAATCATTTTACTTGATAAAATGCTTTAAGTATTTTATCGAAAAAGGAGAAGTCTATGTAATTAGGCTTCAATAAGAGAGGAAAAAATGCTTGGGGATTTAGGATCTACTTCTGAATATGACCCAACTGAAGAAATAGAAATAGAACCAGAAATTGATGAACAATTTAATAGAATTATTATTAAAGGAGAAGTTGAGGAACTGAAGAAATTCATCTCCGCTTTGGCTTATGAAAAAAATCAAGAGGTAGATTGGCAATCAGAAGAAATTATAGAAAAAATGGAATTATTTGAACAAGATGAAATAACAGAACTATCTGACCACGAAGCAGATATGATAGAATTTGGAAATCATATTTTAGAAATCGGCAAAGCAGAAGATTTTGGAGGAGAAACTTCCAATCCTGAAAGTCTGGCTTTGGTATATTTTTATAAAGATAGTGTAAATGATTCTAAGGAAGAAAAAGAAAAACATTTTGAAGAAATAAAAGAGACTTTCGGAAAGATTATGAAAGATAGGGAAGTGAACTACTAAAATCTTTTATTATTTTTTTAAAAATCAAACACCTTCACTTCAATAATCTACATTATTGCTATTGCTGAACTATATTAAAATCCCTCACTACAGCAATATAACAGCAATATAGAGATCTGGAGTAAAAAAATACTAAGTTTCATCATAATAGGGGATAGAATTTAATTTTTTTTAAAAAAGTCACCAATTTTGGCAAACTCTATTACTAAAAGTCTTATTATTTTATCAGAGTAATTCTAAGATAAAATATATTTAATTAGTGTAAAAAACCAGCAGGGAAGGGGTTCTGCTGGTGTTATTTTACATTTGAAAATATGTCGGACAATGATAGTTTTGCGAAGTAAATTAAAAGAACATTCAAAATTAATAATACTTATGTACTCCTTCATTACTTCTTCATTACTTCGCAAAACTATACTATCAATATAAAAATTTTAAAATACAAATTATTTTTTATCTCTTTCTAAATCTCTCTAAAATATGACGGCGGATTTTGCCAATATTCAAAAGCATTCTAAATGTAAATGCTACAACCACAGCAATATACAAATCTAAACCTAATTTATCTCCTAAGAAAGTAATTCCAGCTGCCAAAACCATATTAAATATTAATCCAGTGATAAAAATTTGACTGGAATATCTATTTTCTAGGTCTGCTTTTGCTGCCCCTAAAATAGAATCTAAAGCAGCTAATATAGCTACTGCTGTATATCGAGCATATTGTATAGGAATAGAAAAAGTAAAAAACAATCCTATAATTATTCCTAAAGCAAATCCTAAAATTGCCCACCACATATTAATATGCCTCCTTTATAAATAAGTATCAAAGGTATATCCGATGACACTTATGATACTCTTTATTTATAAAAGACTTTATTTTCAATTCTCAAATCAATATATTGAATATAATTTACCTCATCCCCAATTTTCTCTAATAATGTTCTAAGTTTATTAATTTGAGAATCTATACTTCTTCTAATGTCAAAAAAAATTTTAAAACCTTTTTTAGTTTCTATTTCAATATCATAAATTGATTCTGGAACAACAATAGAGCCAATAAATATATCTTCTTTAGGTAGTTTTTCTGAAAGTTGTAAAATAAAATTTACAAAATCACTATTTACAACTTGAGAATTCAAATCAACTGGTAGTTTTTTACTATCTGTAATATTTGGCAGATTACTTTCTCCTAAGCATTCAGAAAAAGCAATACCCTCTTCATCTATCAAATATTTCTTATCACCTATATCCCAAACAATAATCCCTTCTCTCTCTTGGACTTTAATCTCTAATGTATCAGGAAATTTCCTTTTAATTTCAACAGAACTTAAACGAGGATAATTCTCCAAAAGCAAATTTTTAGCCTCTCTGCTTTTAAAAAATAAAATATTATTAAATTCTAAATTTAATAATTTCTTTTTATAAATAGGATTTAATGTTCTTTCCACTTCTTCTAAAATAATTGAACGATTATTTATTAAAATAATATTTTTAACTTGGAAAATTCCAGAAAGAAAAATAAAATATACTAATCCAGAAAATAAAGCTCCTAAAAAGAACAAAATGATAATTTTTTTAAAAGAAAAAAAAGATTTCGGAGTGCGAGGTCTTCTATAACTTTTAGC
The DNA here is from genome assembly GCA_964345445.1 of uncultured Candidatus Saccharibacteria bacterium. Taxonomy (GTDB): domain Bacteria; phylum Patescibacteriota; class CPR2_A; order CAYFQT01; family CAYFQT01; genus CAYFQT01. The sequence goes on along the minus strand of CAYFQT010000038.1, from coordinate 68,008 downwards.
ATAAATTTTAGGATGATGTCTTGTTTTTGTAATCCTTTTTTTTCTTCTTAGGCTAGAATCTCTAAATAACATAATTTCCTTTCTTTCTATTATAATATACTCCTTTTATTTAAACTCTCCAATATATTGAATTTCTTCTTCTAATTTTATTCCAAATTTATCATAAACTTCTTTTTTTATCTTCCGGGCTAATTTTTTTATATCAGCAGCTTTTGCTCCACCTGTATTCACTATAAAATTACCATGCTCATGTGACACCATTGCCCCACCTATTTTTTTTCCTACAAGACCGGCTTCATCTATTAATTGTCCAGCATATTTGCCAGAAGGGTTTTTGAAAAAACTTCCAGGAAAAGGATATGAAGGATATTTTTTAATTCTTTTATTAATATCTTCTTTAATCAAATGTAAAACTTCATCTTTATCTCTTCCTTCACATTCTAAAGTAATCTCAATTACCAATTCTTTAGTCTCCATAAGCTTACTTTTACGATAGTCAAAATCAAAATAATCTTTTTTTACTTTTTTAATTTTACCGTCTTTCCTTAATATCTTTGCTTCAATTAATACATCAGCAATAGATTTTTTATTATCTTTCCTGTAACTTCCAGCATTTCCATATACTGCCCCACCTATTGTTCCTGGGATATTGGCCAAAAATTCTATCCCTCCTAAATTCTTTTCTGCGCAATGTCGCACAATATTAAAGAGTTTAGCGCCAGATGAGGCGATAATTTTATTATTTTCTATTCTAAAATCTTGGCAACTATTTTTAATTATCAAACCCCGAAATCCAGAATCAGAAATTAAAACATTACTCCCCTGCCCTAAGACTATATAAGGAATTTTATATTTTATAGCCAATTTTACTGCTTTTACTAAATCATTGTTATTTGTGGCTTTGAAAAACAAATCCGCCGGCCCACCAATTTTAAATGCAGTATAACCGGCTAACTTCTCCTTCTCCAAAACCGGCTTTCCCAACTCATTTTTAAATTTTTCATATTTATTCATACAAATCTTTACTACCTTACTAACTTAGCACCTTAGTAACTTACAAACTAACTAATATCTTTTACCTCTTAATTTCTTCAACAACCCCTCCCCTACTTTATATATGCTACCTGCGCCCATGGTGATTAAAACATTCCCTTCCTGAAGTTTGTCTTTTAGATAATCTTCTATATCAGAAAGATCACCTATATATTGCACACTTTTATGATATTTTTGAGCTCCGGCTACAATATCTTTAGAATGAATGCTGCCAGTATCTTTCTCGCGAGCTGATGAAAAAATATCAGCTATTATAACATAATCAGAATCTGCAAAACTTTGGCTAAATTCAGAAAGTAATTCTTTTGTGCGAGAAAAAGTATGTGGTTGGAAGACGACCCAAATTCTATTTTTGGGATAAAATTTCCTTGCTCCCGCCAGAGTTGCTTTAATCTCAGAAGGATGATGAGCGTAATCATCAATAACCTTAATATTATTTACTTCTCCTATTGTCTCAAACCTTCTTTTAATCCCAGAATAAGAAGCCAAAGTTTGACTTATAATTTTTTTATTAATATCTAGCTTTAACCCCAAAGCAATTATTGCCAAAGAATTTAATACATTGTGCTCACCTGGAATTTGTAAACTAAATTTTCCTATTTTTTCACCTGATGATATAACATTAAAATTAATATTTTTCTCTTTGGTATTAATATTCTTGGCTTGAACATTCACTTTATCAGAAAATCCATAAGATAAAGTTGGGCATCTTGCTCTTTGGGATACCTCGCTGGCATTTTTATCATCGCCACAATAAACTAAAAGTCCATCTTGGGATAATTTATTTACAAATTGACTAAAAGCTCTTTTTATATCATCAATATTTTTATAATAATCAGGATGATCCATCTCAAGCGATGTTAAAATTACAATATAAGGATTATAATTTAGGAAATGTCGCATATATTCACAAGCCTCAATCACAAACCAATTACTTTTCCCTATCCGAGCATTCCCTGAAAAATCATCAACATAACTTCCAACAACAACAGTGGGATCAAATTTAGCTTTCTCCAATAATAAACCAGCTAAAGCTGTTGTTGTTGTCTTGCCATGGGTGCCACAGATAGCAACATTCTTTTTATCCTTTGTCAACTCCCCTAACATTTGAGGGTACGAGAGAACTTTAACACCTTTTCTTTTAGCCTCAGTAATTTCTGGATTATCCTTACCATAGGCAGCTGAAGATATTACTAAATCAGGTTTTCCTATATTTTCTGCTTTAAATCCCGAGAAAACAGGAATTTTTAAATCTTTTAAAATTTTATCAGTAAAAAAAACTTCATTTACATCAGAACCGGTTAATCTTACGCCTTGGGATTTTAAAATTTGAGCCAAGGCAGACATCCCTACCCCTTTTATTCCCACCATATGATAATATTTAGAATCTTTAACCATTGATTACTCTCATTAATAAAATTAATAAATTAGTATATACTAGTGAAAAAAATAAAAAAGGAAAGAAGTATCATTTTTCCAACAACGATAACCGACTTTCATATTTCATAACCTGCTTAGTGCAACATTAACAACCTTCATATTATTTAGCAATTTTTAAAATCTCCTCAGCCAAGATAGAAGCTGCTTCAGGCTCAGCTAAATTTTTTATATTTTTACTCAATATATCCAACTGCTGAGGACTTTTTAATAAATTTAAAATAGTTTTAATTAAAATTGGAGAATTAAGTTTTTCGTTTTTAATAACAATTGCTGCTTTATTCCTCTGGAAAAATTGAGCATTTTTATATTGATGTCCTAAAAGCGGTATCAGTATAACCGGTTTACCTAATAAACTAATCTCCGATAAAATATTAGCCCCTGCCCTAGAAATTACCAAGTCAGCTTTTGCCAATGCATCCTTCATTTCTTCTTTAAGATAACCTGCCAAATAATATCTCTTCTGCATCTTTAAATCAAAATGAGACCTTATTGACTGAAGCCAACTTAAATCTTTCTCGCCACAAAGATGAATTATTTGACATACAGGAAGTAAATTTGGAAGTGATTGGGATATTGCTTTATTAATCTTGGAAGCCCCCTGGCTTCCACCAGTAACCAGAATAACTGGCAAATCAGATTCTAACTTAAAAATTCTTAGTGCCTTCTCTGGGTCCCCTTTTATAATCTCTTCTCTTGTAGGATTTCCTGTAAAAATTACTTTAGAAACAGGAAGGGTAGGAAAAACCTCTGGGGGAAAAGAAATAGCAATTTTTTCACAAAAATAGAGGGATATTTTATTAGCTAAACCTACCTGCGCATCAGATTCATGAACTATACATGGAATTCTTAGAATCCATCCTGCTAATATAGGAGGTAAACCCACATAACCGCCTTTGGAAAAAATCACATTCGGTCTTTCTCTACCTATAATCCACAGTGATTGAAAAATCCCAATTATAATAAAAAAAATATCAATTAAATTTTGAAAAAAGGATAAAAAATCCTCCTTCCAGTATCTTCTAAACTTTCCAGTATAAATACTCCTATAAGGGACACTAGATTTTTGTACTATTTCCTTCTCTTTTTTATTTCTTGAGCCAATATATAAAAAAGAAGCTTTAGGTTCCTTTCTTTTTAATTCCTTGGCTGTAGCTAAAGCAGGATAAATATGTCCAGCTGTCCCTCCCCCAGTGACTATGATTCTCATTAAATTAATACTCCTTTTTTGTTTGAGAGCACCCCTGAAAAAAGTCTTTCCCCCGATGAACATCGGAGGATAAACTCCGGCAAGCGAAGGGAATAAAATTTGCGCACGAGGACTGTTTGAGCGAGCGTAAGCGAGCGAGTTCCGCAGAAGCAAATTTTTGGTTCCCTGAGCGATTATAGCCAACTGCGCCTACCCCGTATACGAATATAATGAGTTGTTCGGGGTGTTTTCGTGGCAAAAATTCCTATTACTTTTATCTTACAGTCTGTCGAGAAATATTAAGTAAAATTCCAATACCCGCTAAAGAAATCACTAATGAAGTCCCTCCATGACTTATAAATGGCAAAGTAATCCCTGTTAAAGGAACTAAACCAACCATAGCAGTAATATTAATTAAAGCTTGGAAAATAAGCCAAGAAGTAATTCCACAAGCCACTAATCTGCCAAAAATATCTGGGGCCTTACGAGCAATTTGAAATCCTCGCCAAGCTAAAATTAAAAATATAATAATTATCAAGGAAGATCTTATAAATCCTAATTCTTCACCAATAATAGCAAAAATAGAGTCGCCTTCGGCATGAGGTAAGTAATTATATTTTTGACGACTTTGACCAAAACCTAATCCTAAAATTCCACCAGAACCAACAGCCAAGAGAGCCTGATTGATATGGTAACCTATACCTTGTGGATCTTTTGAAGGGTCTAAATAAACCATTAATCTCTCCATTCTATAAGGAGCATTTTTAATCAAAAACCACAAAATACCACAACCAAAAGCTCCTCCTAATATCAAATAAGGTAATGAAGCACCGGCAACAAAAAACATTGATATTCCTGTTATCACAATAACTGACATAGTTCCTAAATCAGGCTCAGACATTATTAGGTAAGTAATAATACCCAATACTATCATAAAAGGCAAAAATCCATAAACGAATTTACGGATATATTGTCCTCTTTTTTCCAGCCAAGCCGCTAAATATAAAATAAAAGTAAGTTTAGCTATCTCGGCTGGCTGTAATGATATTGGGCCAATACGAATCCATCTGCAAACTTCTTCTTCAGTACAAACTTTCAATTGAGGTATAAATATAGCTGTCAAAAGAATGATAGTTAAAATCAAAAGAGGCAAAGCAATTTTTTTCCAAAAATGATAATCAATTAAATAGCAAATAACCCAAACTATAATTCCCACTGCTAAGGCTATAGTCTGTCGCCAGAAGAAGTAATAAGGAGAGCCTGTTTGGGTATAAGAGATAACTGGTGAAGCAGAAAAAATCATAATCAAGCCAAAAATAATCAAAATAAATACAACAACAGCTAAAATATAATCTGGTTTATGAAGCTTTCTTTTTTCTTTGGGCATATTATTTCTCTTTCTTAACCAATTGTTTAAATTTCTTTCCTCTTTCTTCAAAATTTAAAAACATATCATAAGAAGCACAAGCTGGAGAAAGAAGAATGATGTCACCCGATTGACTTATTTTTTTAGATAACTTTACTGCTTCTTTTAAAGTCTTACATTTTGAGATTTGAGATTTGAGATTTGAGATTTGTAAAATTGCTTGAGCAATTTTATCACTAGTCTCCCCTATTAAAATAAGATGTTTAACTTTGCTATTAATAATTTCACATGCTAATTTAGAAAAATCTGCTTTCTTGTCATATCCTCCAGCAATTAAAATTATTTTTCCACAATCAAAAGATCTTAGGGCAACAATTGTAGACTCACAGGTTGTGGCTTTGGAATCATTATAAAATTTCACTCTATTTATTTCGGATACAAATTCTAATCTGTGTTCTAAACCAGAAAAACCAGTTATAACTTCTTTGATTTGTTCAGGCTCTACCCCTATTAAATATGCTACAGCTGTTGCAGATAATACATTTTCCAGATTATGCCCACCTAAAAGTTTTAATCTACTTTTTGAACAAATTTTTTGTTCAGATATACCATTTTTTACTGTAATGTAGCCATTTTCTATCTGGACACCTTTTTTAAATTTTTTATTTATACTAAAAGGAAAAACTTTTCCTTTGTAGTCTTTTGGAAAATTTTTAACAATTTCATCATCAAAGTTTAATATTGCCCAGTCATCTTTCTTCTGAAATTTGATAATATTTTTTTTGGCTTTAATGTAATCAGAAAATTTATAATGACGATTTAAATGATCTGGGGTAATGTTCAAAATTACAGCAATATGAGGACTCTTTGCTAAATCTTCTAATTGGAAAGAAGAAAGTTCCAAAACAACAAGATCTTTTTTTTGGATTTTCTCTAACTTATCAATCAAAGGTTGACCAATATTCCCCCCAATAAATATTTTTGATTTTTTATTTGTTGTCGGCGCCTCTGGCTTCTTGATTTTTAATTTTTTTAATATTTCTCCTATCAATGCTACCGTTGTTGATTTTCCATTTGTTCCTGTTACACCCACAATTTCAGCCGGACATAAATCAAAAAACAATTTCATTTCACTTGTAATCTCAGCCCCATAAATTTTTGCTTTTTTTATTTCTTTTAAATCTTTAGGAACACCAGGGGATAAAAATATCACATCAAACTTGTGTAAATCTTCCAAATATTTTCTACCTAAGGATAATTCAATAGGTATTTTTGAAAGTTCACTAAATACTTCTAGTTCTTTTTCAACTTTTTTGTCACAACCAGTAATGTTATCAATTCCTTCCTTAAGTAAAAAATGTATTAAAGGAACATTACTTTTTGCCAATCCCACTATTGCGATTTTTTTCTTTTTAAATCTATATAAATAATTTTTCATTTTTATCCCATCCCAATTAGTCCAATTATTAATCCAATTCCAGCAAAAATAGCAGATACCACCCAAAATCGCATAGTAACTTTGGGCTCTGGCCAACCTACTGCTTCAAAATGATGATGCAAAGGAGCACACTTGAATATTTGTTTCCCCCCTCTAAATCTTTTAGATAAAATTTGAATTATAGAAGAAAAAGTTTCAATAACAAATATAAAACCAATAATAGGTAAAACAATTACAGAATTAGTTAAAAGAGCAACAACGCCTAAGGTAGCTCCTAAAGCTAAAGATCCTGAATCTCCCATAAAAAATCTAGCTGGATAAATATTAAACCACAGAAAAGCTAAAAGCACTCCTAAGATAGCTCCACAAAAAGCAGCCAATTCTATCTTACCCTGAACAAAAGCAATAACTGCATAAGCTCCAAAAGTTGTCCCTGCCACCCCTCCAGCTAAACCATCCAAACCATCAGTAATGTTTACAGCATTAGCACAAGCAATAATTACTAAAATAAATAAAGGAATATATAAAAAACCAATATCTATATTATATGGCAAGCCAAAATAATTACCCCCGGGAATATGAATAACTGTCCAATCTAATTTATAATAAAACCACCAAGCTCCTCCTAAAGCAATGATTGCCTGCCAGATAAACTTCTGAGTAACCCTAATTCCTTTCTGTACACTCCTACCAAATACATTTATAAGATCATCAACTAATCCTAAAATTCCTGCAGATACTAAAGTAAATAAAGGCAACCATGTTTGTGGACGGCTTAAAAAATCTAAATAATTAAATAACCAAAAACCAGTTGTTAATTTTAAAAGATGAATAAAAAAAGCCAAAAATAAAACAGTAAGCCAAATTAAAACTCCACCAGCAGTAGGAGTATTTGCTTTATTTTTATGCAAAGAAGTAAAAACCGGCACCCCCTTCCCATCAACCGCTGTCTTTCTAAGACCTTGGATTATTTTATACTTATATAAAATAAAACTTAAAAAGGGAGTTATGGCCATACCTATTATAAAAGATATGGATAATATTAAAAAAATTTTAGTTAATGTTGGTACATATTCCATAGAGATTCTTTAGTTATTAGTTATTAGTTATTAGTTAATGGTTACGGGGAATCTTTAATTAATTTAGCATATTTTAAATAATTTGTCATTTTATTTTTTAAGCAAACCTTTTAATTTTTTGGGCTTGTCCCATTCTGGTCCTTGTCTTACCAATAAATCCTTTGCTTTTTCAGGATCACTCATAATTTTTTCCACCAGCCATTCCATACGTACATTATTTTGAGAACCTTTAACTAGAATAATATCCCCCTTTTTTATTTTGTTCTTTAAAAAATCTCCTGCTTTAAGTGAATTTTCAAAAGAAAAAATCTGTGAAGACTTAAGTCCAGATTTATAAGCTTGATCAGCTAAAAATATTTCCGCCGGCTTACCCACTGTAATTAATAAATCAGCTACACTTGCTGCCTTTCTACCTACTTTTCTATGCCCTTCTTTTGTATAATCTCCTAATTCATTCATAGTTCCTAAGGCAGCAATTTTTTTTGCCCCAGGGATTTCCGCTAAAGTCTCCAGAGCAGCACAAGCTGCCTGTGGATTAGAATTATAACTATCGTCAATAATCAAACTATTTTTTATACCTGGTATTAAATTCATTCGACCAGGGGGTAATTTGATTTTTCGTAAAATTTGAGATATTTCTTGTAGGCTAAAACCAAAAACTGAAGCTACAGCTCCTGCAGCTAAGGGTATATAAATTTGATGTCTGGAAATTATGTTAGGTATTTTTGTAAAAACTGATTTATTTTTATAATTCAAAGTGAATTCTAAACCATCTATTCTAGATACTATATCACTGGCATATATATTAGCTTTCTCGTCTAATCCAAAAAATACCACTTTCCCTGAGGTACTATCAGCCATATTTCTCACCCTTTGGTCATCATAATTTAAAACTGCAAAATCATCTGGAGATAAATTTTCTATTAATATCTGTTTCTCTTTCGATATAGCATTTATATCTTTAAATTCCAAAAGGTGAACTGGTGCCACTGTTGTAACAACAGCCACATGAGGTTTTATAAAACTAGTAAAATATTTTATATCTCCTGGTTTATCTGCCCCCATTTCTAAAATAATTTTCTGATAATATTTTTTTTGAAATAAAATTTGAAAAAAGCAGTTTCCTAGTACTCTCACCCATCCTACTAATGAAGTGATAGGATGAGGAACATCCTGGCTAAATATACTAAGGGGTGCTCCTATTTCAGTATTATAACTTCTTTTAGGAGTTCCAACTGTAAACTTTTGAGACAAAAGTAAAGCAATAGTATCTTTTACAGAAGTTTTTCCTAAACTTCCAGTTATAGCAATAACTTCTGGTTTATGTTTTTTAAGCATAAAAAAGGCTAAACTACGAAAAAGAGGCTCAACAATATTCTTTTTAAGAATTTTCTTCATAAATATCCTTATAGGTAAGTTAATGGGTTATGAATTCACACATCAAATCATTACTATTCCGAAGGAGGAATTTGCTTAGTGCGAAGCAGTCTACAAATTACTCCGAAGGAGGAATTTGATAATAATTAAAAAGCCAACCTAAAATCTCTCCTACAGCAGGTGTTGCTGTTGATTCAGCCCAAGCTACTCCTTTAGGCTCGTCTATTTTTACCATAACTACAAATTGAGGATCATCTACTGGGCCAAAACCTATAAAAGAACCAACAGTCTTACCAGAAGCATATCCTCCTTTTTCATCAGGTACTTCCGCTGTACCAGTTTTACCAGCAATCCTATAACCAGGAATTTTAGCTTGATAACCATGTCCTTTCTCAACAACAGAAACTAACATAGCAATTAATGTTTCAGCTTTATCTTCAGAAATAACTTGTCTAATTATCTGGGGTTCTGTTTCTTTAGGTTCCTTTTGCTCTTGAGAATAAACAACCTTATCTACTATATAAGGACGCATCAATTTACCTCCGTTGGCTATGGCAGCAATAGATGTAACCATCTGCAAAGGAGTTACAGCAATCCCTTGACCAAAACCAGCAGTGGCAAAATTAATTTCTCTCCATTCTGAAATATCCTTCAAATCTGCTTTTATTTCACCATCTAACTCAATTCCTGTAGCCTCTGAAAAACCAAATTTCTTTATATAATTATAAAATTGCTCTCCCCCTATTTGTCTTATTACAAAAATTATGCCGACATTACAAGATTCCTCTAAAACTTTTATCATATTCTCTGTTCCATGAGCTTTACGGTCAGAGGTATAAATTATCTCCGCCCCTACACCCACATTACCCTGGCAGTAATGTGTTGTTTCCGGAGAAACTTTATTTAAATCTAACCCAGCAGCCATAGCAATGGGTTTAAAAATAGAACCTGGCTCAAAAACCGAAGAAATACAAGTATTTTCAAATATCGTATAATCTTTCTGTTGATAATAAAAATTAGGATCAAAAGTAGGGTAACAAGCCATAGCTAAAACAGCCCCGGTTTTGGGATCTAAAACAATAGCATTTCCACCTTTAGCTCCATGTTTTTCTACATGTTCTTTTAACACATTTTCTACTTTATGTTGAATAGTACGATCAATAGTCAAAACATAATCATTGCCATCAGAAGAAGAGTAAATATTTTCTTGACCAACTAAAATTTGAATTCCTTGGGTATCTTTTTCTGTTTTTAAAATTCCTGTTTCCCCTTTTAAATCCTCATTAAAATAACTTTCAATTCCATATTTTCCATTTCCTTCAGCATCAACAAAACCTAAAATACAAGCGGCTAATTCTCCCTCTGGATAAGAACGCCAATTCTCTGATTGAAAAGCAATCCCTTCTAGTTTCAAATTCTCAATTTTTTCTATATCTTCTTTAGACAGTTTATGTTTTAAAGGTACATACATATCTTTTTTATTAGAAATTTTTTCTTCTATTTCCCCAGAAGGTATTTCTAATATAGGAGATAATTTCAAAGCTATATCTTTATGATCTTTAATCTGTGCTGGAACAGCATATACTAAATAACGAGTTATATTCATAGCCAGAGGAAAAGATTCTTGGGAATATCTATCTTTTACTAAAATTCTACCTCGTTTGGCTGGAATCTCCTTAATAAGCCAGTGTTGATTTTTGGCTAAAGCTGTATAATGGTCATATTGTATTATTTGAATAATAAAAAGTTTACCAATAACTAAGAAAGTTAAAAGAACAATTATTGATAGAATAAAAGAAATACGTCGACGTTGGATAGTATGTTCTTTATATCCTTTCATTCAATACTCCAATTTAATTAAATAAAATATTTTATCTTTAACTATTATATCAAAAAATAGCTCTTATTTATAACAAGAGCTATTTTAATGAACTAAAGTACAAACTATAAAGATACATTTATAAGATTATATAAAATCAAAGAACATTATTTACTTGCTACACCAGAAGAAGGGGTGAGAAAATCGACTTTTTTTGAAGGAACCATCTTTAAATCTTTAGCCTCCTCTTCAACTTCTTTAATTGATTGTAACCTTGCTGCTTCCAACTGTAGCCTTTCATTTTCTTCTTGAATTTGTTCTTTTTTACTTTCTAATTCTCTTATATCATAGCTTTTGGTAGTTACTGCATTAGACTGAACTAGATAGAAAAGGCACAAGAGACAAGCTAAAATTATAGTGATAAAAGTCAAAGATATAGGACCTATTTTAATCTTAGGCATAATGTTTCCACCTGTTGCTCTCCTATCCTGTGATTCTGAAATTGTAAAAGTTAATAATCTTCCCATAATTTTTACCTTTAAAAAACTGAATAACTTAATAACATCACAATATAATAATAATTTTGTTCTTTGGTTCTTTAGTTAATTGGTTATTTAGTAAGTTTATACCTTCTGGGCTACTCTTAATTTAGCACTGCGACTTTTCAAATTCTGTTTTATTTCTTTATTTGTAGTTGTAATTGGCTTTTTAGTTATTATTTTAAGTTTTGCTTTATGTTTGCACCTACAAACTAAAGTTTTAGGAGGGCAGATACAATCTTTTGACTCTTTTCTAAAAAAATCTTTTACAATTCTGTCTTCTTTAGAATGAAAAGAAATCACTGCAATTTTCCCTCCTTTTTCCAGGATAGATAGACAATCTGGTAATATATTCTTTAAATTCTCTAACTCATTATTTACAGCAATCCTTAAAGCCTGAAAAACTTTTGTTGCTGGATGTATCCTTCTATTATGAGGCTTTATCTTAGTAATTATCTCTACTAACTGCAAACTCCGAGTAATTGGATTTTTTGCTCTCAAATCAGCAATAGCTTGAGCAATCTTCCTTGCATATCTTTCCTCACCATAATCTCTAAAAATTTTAATCAAATCCACTTCTTCCCAATTATTTATAATATCTGAAGCAGTAAGAATATTCCTTTGATCCATTCGCATATCCAAAGGTGCATCGAAAAGGAATGAAAACCCTCTTCTTTTATCGGAAAGCTGAATTGAGGAAATACCTAAATCAAATAAAATTCCATCTACATTGAAAAATTTATATTCAGAAACTATATTTTTTAAATTTACAAAATTATCTCTTATAAGAATATATCTGGATTCATATTTCTTTAAATTCTTTTCTGCTTTTTCTATTGCCGCCTTATCTTTATCAATTCCTAAAAGTTTACCACGAGGGGCTATGTGAGACAAAATAGCTTGAGAATGTCCTCCTCCCCCTACTGTGCAATCAATAAAATTTTGATTTGGTTGAGGATTTAAAAAATTTAATGTTTCCTTTAAAAGAACAGGTATATGTTTTTGAGCATCTGACATATTTTTTATAATATTGTAAACTAGTAGCCAGCCTGTGGGGTTTTAAAAAATATTTTTGTTTTTGTGGGGTTTTAACTTTAAGGAGGTGAACAAATGGTTACTCCGAAGGTTTTCGGAGTATTCAATTTTTAATCATCTTTAAATAAACTCTACAGCCATTTTTTAAAAAACTGGCTACTAGCTACTAGCAAACAAAAAATTTTTAATATTACACACCTAACTCTCCCAGATGTTCGGCAATATCAGTACTTTCTTCCTCTGCTCCTTTTTTATATTTATTCCAGCGAGCTGTACTCCAGATTTCCAATCTACTATAAAGTCCTGCTATGACTGTTTCATTTTTAATCGAAGCATATCTTCTCAGGTAGGCAGGAATGACTATTCTACCCTGTTTGTCTAAATCTACATCATAAGCCCCTGCTAACATTAATCTAGCAAAAGCCCTGGCATTCTTCTGACTTATAGGAAGCTGGGATAACTTTTTAGCTAGTTTTTCCCATTCAACTTTAGGATATAGAAAAAGACAATCATCCAAGCCTCGAGTAACTACAGCGCCTGTGGCTAATTTTTTTCGAAACTTGGCTGGAACAGCCAATCTTCCTTTACTATCAACTGAATGTGTAAATTCTCCTATAAACATCGTCCAAACAAACCTGCCGCTTTCCTAATTTCCTTATAGGCAATTACTCCAGCTTTCAGTTTGTTTCTCCTCTTTCGTAAAAATACTAAAGTATTTTTACAAGTTAAAACTCTATCTTTATTTTTAGTATTAATTTAGTGATTTATTAGTGTAACTTTAGTGTGTTTTAGCTACTGCTTATCCACAGCTTCTACCACTTATCCCCACTTTTATCCACAATCTATATCTTTGTCACCATTATACCCCACTTTCAATATTTGTCAATATCTTGTCAAGTAAAAAATAATTTATATACCTAAATATAAAAAAATGGCTTTGAAAAGCCATTTTTTCCTTATTCCTTTTTCCTTATTCCTTATTCCTAACCTTCACTTATCCACAAATTAAAAACAAAACAATTTTGGTCTTTCACTATTGCAGAGATAAAATAGATATATTATTCTAATTTCTCACATAAAAATTTTACTAACTTTTCAATCTTTATTCTATCTTGAACCATTGAATCTCGATCACGGACAGTGACGGCTTTATCATTCAAAGTATCAAAATCAATAGTTACACAATATGGAGTACCAATTTCATCTTGACGGCGATAGCGCTTTCCTATTGAACCAGTTTCATCATATTCAGACATAAAATGATTCTTCATCAAATCATAAATCTCCTTGGTTTTCTTTATTAGCTGGTCTTTGCGTAACAGAGGCAAAATTGCTACTTTAATTGGAGTTAGATCTTTATGCAGCTTTAAAACCACTTCTTTTTCCTTAATTGATTCGGTTGTTTTTGTTCTTCCGCCTTTTACTTCATGGTAAGCATCTAATAGAAATACTAAAGCTGCTCTATCTACTCCCAAAGAAGGCTCTATTACATAAGGTATATATCTTTTTTTAGTATCTTCATCAAAATAACTTAAATCTTTTGCAGAATATTTAGAGTGTTGTTTTAGATCAAAATCAGTACGGTTGGCAACACCTTCCAGTTCTTTCCAGCCAAAAGGAAATTTGTATTCAATATCAGTTGCTTCCTTAGCATAATGAGCAAGTTCATCTTTCTTGTGATCACGAAATCTTAAATTCTTTTTTTCCACTCCTAAATCCAAAAACCATTTTAATCTTTGCTTTTTCCAATAGGAAAACCATTTTTTGTCATCATTGGGGTTTATAAAAAACTCCAATTCCATCTGTTCAAATTCCCGAGACCTAAAAACAAAATTTCCAGGGGTGATTTCATTCCTAAAAGCTTTACCAATCTGAGCAATACCAAAGGGAATTTTCAGCCGGCTAGACTGTCTAATTAAATCATAATCTACAAATATACCCTGACAGGTTTCTCCTCTTAGATAAGTTTTTGACTTTTCATCTTCTATAACTCCAATATAAGTAGGAACCAGGAGATTAAATTTTCTTGGCTGGGTCAGCTCTCCTCCACATTCAGGACAGCTAACTTTCTTCAAGGCCTTTTTAAGTTTTTCTATCTCTGCTGAGGTAACTACCCCATCTTCCTTTTTCTCCATTGACTGGATTAAATGATCAGCCCTAAATCTCTTTTTGCATTTTTTGCAATCAACCAAAGGATCAGCAAAGGAAGATGTATGGCCTGAAGCTTCCCAAACTTTGGGATTGGAAATAATGGAACTCTCTAAACCTACAATATTATCTTGCTGTTGGACTATATTTTTCCACCAAGCTTTTTTTATATTATTTCTAAGTTCTGTTCCATATGGGCCCCAATCCCAAAATCCACCAATTCCTCCATAAATCTCAGAGGAAGGAAATATAAAACCTCGACGTTTACATAGGGATACAATTTTTTCCATCAAATTAAAAGCCATTCAATAGTCCTTTTTAATTAATCTTTTAAGCGAAGGAAATAAAATTTGTGCACGAGGCCCCCGAAAGTCCCTTTGCTCCTACGGGGCAAGCTGTCTGAGATAAAGAAGTTCCGTTTATCCCGTTTTATTACGGGGCAGAAGCAAATTTTCGTTCCCCTGAGCGATTATATTGAATATCTACCTAGGTCTAAAGTCTAATAAACTATCCAAAATTACTTTCATCTTGTGCATATTCCAAAAGTTCAAAAGGAATATTACCTAAAGACAACAAATATTTCAAATCCAAGATAAAATCTTTATACACCCTTTCATAAACTTTCTTATTTTCTCCTTTTAAAACTATTAATGTTTGAATGGAATCAATATACCAATTTTTAATTTCTTCCTCTCCTAAAAGCTCTCCCTCGGTTTTCCCTGGATTTTTCAAAATACACTCAGGACATTCAATCCCCCAAATTTTATAATCATAAATAGTCCAAGAAAATATTGCTTTTCCATTAGAATGTTCTTTTTCCCACTTTTTTTGCTCGGCTGTTTTTTTGCTTTGTTTTTTTGTCATAATATTCAATTAATAAATTTTATAATATTAGAAATAAGCTTATTGACTTATTTTTTTATTAATTCGAAGTATATTATTGTTCAAGATTGTCCCGAAAACTTTCGGGGTAAATTACCGGGATCACTTTAAGAATAGGCAATTTTTTCTTTTTTAATCTTCTGTACAAATTTCTTGGATTTCAATTCTCTTTCCAAAACAAAATTTATATAAAAATTCATTATACTTTCAATTTCTTCTAAAATATCTTTTTTAATTTTTAATTGATTTGTATCTTCTAATTCACTTCTTTGTAAAATTCTAAGATTATTTAATGCATCCTTAGATAGTCTAATAACAAAGGAATCAGATTCTATACACAAAGGGCACAAAATACCTCCAGAGGTGGCGCTAAAGAAATTCTCTTGATTTTCTTTAATTTCTCTTTTGCAATGAACGCATCGATTAAATTCAGGATGAAAACCTGTATTACCAATCAAAGCAAGTTCAAACCATCTAAGTAATACCTCTGGATTGCCGTCTTTTGATAAATAATTAAAAGTATCTTTAAGCAAATTAAAAACATTTTTATTTTTTTGTCTTTCCTGAGCGATCTTTAAAACCAACTCAGCTATATAATAAGCAAGGCTAGTTTTAAACAAATTATATCTTAGTGGCCGGAAACTATTTTTTGTTTCTGCTTGACAAATAATATCTAAATTCCTGCCAGAAGCTATAAATAAATCACAATAGGTAAAAAGTTCCAAATGACCCGATGATTTACTCCCCGGACGTCTTATTCCCTTTGCTATAGTATATATTTTACCATAATCCAAGGTGAAAATAGTAACAATTCTATCAGACTCAGAAAAATCTTTTCTATGTAAAATTATCCCTTTTGTTTTGTAAGTTGCCATATACCTCAACCTTATTACTTTATTACCTTACTGACTAACTTTGTGCGCATCAATTTATTAGCATGCTCTAATTGCTTTATATTATTAATTCCCACCCATTGATTTAAATCATCAATTTTATAAGTTATAACTTTCTTGCCTTCAGAGGTTGCCATATTAACCAAATCAGGAAGAGCATATTCTCCATCCCCTACCTTGCTGTGTTTTAATTTCGGGAGTGATTGCCAAAGCCATCTATCATTAAAACAATATAAACCAGCATTTATCTCACAAATTTTCTTTTGTTCTTCAGTTATTACCTCTTTCTCAACAATACCCTGCACATTCCCCTTTTTATCTCGCACTACTCTTCCCATCTCAGAAGGAGCAGGATGATCAATTGTTAGGAATGTCAAAATAGCTTTTTGTCTATTATGCAAATTGATTAAATCCAGTAATGTTTGAGGTTCATAAAAAGCTGAGTCATCTCCCTGAAGAATTAAAACTGTATCAACCTTGCCGGCTAATATATTTTTTGCATATAAAGGAGCATTACCTGTCCCCTGCTGTTTTTTTTGAATTACATAAGTATACTTGTCTCCTAAAGCTTTTTCCACCAAATCCGCTTTGTAGCCAACTACAATAACTATATTACAAATTCCAATCTTCTCTAAAGTATCTAAAATATAAGAAATCATTGGACGACCACAAATTTTATACAAAACTTTTGGTATAGGAGAAGGTTTTCCGTAATTTAATCTTGTTCCCTTTCCTGCTGCTAAAATGATTGTTCCAATATCACTATTATATTTCTTAAAATCCATAATTACCCCGGGGAAAAGTTTATTTAAAAAGTTTGGATTATTTTCCTCTTAAATTGATAGCGGCAGATAATCTTTCTACAGCCAATATATAAGAAGCCATTCTTAAGCTAGTCTTATACTTTCTACTCTTTTCTAACACTTCGTCAAATGATGTTACCATAACTTCTTTTAATCTTTTAACAACTTCTCCCTCTGACCAACAATAAGCCTGCATATCTTGTATCCATTCAAAATAAGAAACTACCACTCCTCCGCTATTCGCCAAAATATCTGGAACAACAATAATCTTTCTTTTTTCCAACATTCCATCAGCAATTTGTGTTATGGGAGCATTAGCCATCTCTAGAATTATTCTAGCCTTTATTTTATCAGCATTTTCTTCAGTAATCTGATTTTCTACAGCAGCGGGTATAAGAACATCAATATCTAATTCTAATAATTGGCTATTAGTAATTTTATCAGTTTTAGGACAACCAGTAACACTACCAGTTTTCTGATTGTATTTTAAAATTTCTTGAACATTTAATCCCTTTTTGTTCATTATCCCGCCTGAAACATCAGATATAGCAATTATTTTAAAACCTTCTTTTTCCAAAAAACTCGCCATGAAAGAACCTACTTTTCCAAATCCCTGAATAGCCACTTTTGTATCAGATGGTTTAGATTTTATTGACTTTAAAGCTTCCTTTAATATAATAACACCCCCCAGTGATGTCGATCCTCCTCTCTCTGCTGAACAACCAATTTCTATTGGTTTTCCTGTTACAACTGCTGTTACATTATAACCAGTTCTTCTGCTATATTCATCCATAACCCAAGCCATAATTTGAGCATCTGTATAAATATCCGGAGCTAGAATATCTTTTTGAGGGCCAATAACTTCATAAATCCTATCTATATAGCCTCGAGTTAATCTTTCAAGTTCATCTTTAGAAATCTTGGTAGGATCAGATTTTATACCGCCCTTGGCGCCACCGAAAGGAATATTAGCTACTGTACATTTAAAAGCCATAAGTGCTGCCAATGTTTGAATCTCATCAAGTCCAGTATCTGGATGATAACGAATACCGCCTTTATATGGTCCTCGAGCATTATTATATTGAACACGATATCCTTGAAAAACTTCTATATTACCAGAGTCCATTTTTACTGGAATACTTACTTGAATAACTCTCTGGGGACTTGATAAAATCTCTATAACATCTTCATCAACATCTATTATATTAGAAACTCTCTCTAGATTTTTTATAATATTGCTAAAATTAATGTTTGTCATTATAATTATTCTCCTTCTTTACATTAGAGCTTTTGTTTCACTCCAGTGTAATCAAATAATTCTTATTATATTGTTTAATGTAACTTATTTAATTATACTACAAAATAAAAACTTTTATAATACTAAATTAATAACTAATAAATGAAGCTTACCCAAATTAAAACCCGGGTTATCTAATATTTCTTTTTTGCGAAATCCCCTAAAGCAGAAAACTTCTTTTTTGCGTATTCATCCCCAGTTTAAAAGTGGGTGTCTAAGAAGGAGAATAAAAAAGAACCCCTGTTGTTTTTGGTTTGAAAACCAAAATATATAAATAAACAGGAGTTCATTATTTTTTAAACTCTATTTTTCAATCTTAGACTTTTTCTCTGACTTTTTGTGCTTTTGCTCTTTCTGAAGCTATTTCTGGAACTTTTTTATTTATTACATCTAATATTAGCATGTCTTCTGCTATATGATCACCACTATTCAAACAAGCAATAGTATTTCTAATAAGTCCACATAATCCTTGAACTAAATCCATAGCATCATCATAATCTTCAGGAATAAAAATATCAGACTTACCAAATGCGATATCTACAATATTCTCAGCAATTTCTTCAATTATCAAATCTCCATTCTTAATATAAATAATATGCCTCTTATTATAGGAAGTGTTCTTTACACTTTTATTCCCTAAAAAAAATCCTCTAATATACCCTCTTGCTTCTCCTACAAAATGAACTGACCAAATTTTTTCTTTGGTTTCTTCAAGTAAATCATCTAATCCTGGAAAAATTTCAGAAAGTTTTGTTGTTGAGCTCACTTCTTTTCACGCCCCTTTCAATAAGATTCTCTATCTAAATGGTGAAACTGTTTGTGAAACATATGTCAAACATGGTTCACTGATCTTGAAAGTCATATTTTGGACTTTCCTTACATCTTTCTCATCAGGTTCATCTGGTCTTTTTCCTTTGAGAAAATCTTTAACATGATTTAACAATATTTCAATTTCATTTACAAAATCATCAAAATTTTCTTCCTTTAGACATTCTTTAACTATATTGTATTCTTCACAGGCTGAAAGTTGATCTAGGTTAATTTTCTTTTCAACCTCAACACAATTTTTGCCTTGTTTTAAAACTTCCAAAATTCCTAATCCGTTTTCAATTAATTCTATAGTGTGACTACCCCTAATATTATGAAGAAAAAGACTCAATCCCATTGAACAATCACTAAATGAAGAAACCAACTCCATATTTAATTCCAAATCTTTTTTCATTTTATCAATCGCCTCTTTCAATAAGATTTAGTATTTTCTTCTGCATACTTAAAATCCGAAATAATCATATTATTAACATCACCATAGAGCTTCATTATATTATGGTTGGGCCATTTTTTTGTCATGAGATTTCTTATAGCTTTTTCCGGGGTGTTCCCTTCTCCACAAAAAGATCCTTTAATCTTGCAAATATCGTTGCTATATAAAGTAGCAACATAGCTTCCCTTTTTTTTCTCTCTCTTCTTTTTAATACTTATCATTATCTCTGCTGGCATACCATTTTTCTCAACAAAACCTTTTTCACTCAATTATAATCACCCTTTCTTCCAATAAATCTCTGATTATTACCAAATTGACCATCTTTATCTGTAAACACTTCTATATTATTATCAGTAATAACAAAAGGTACTTTTTCATTTTTCAAGGTACTCACTCCTTAGTTTTCTAGAAATCTCCTAGATACTTAATATTATTATATCAAAATTCTTTTGTCAAATAAAAAAGAGACCTTGTTTAACACACTAAAACACCAAATACGGTGCAGATCTCTTAAATAGTGTAACTGCATAAAGCAGATAGAATTTTGAAATTTAGTCCACAAACTCTACTGGTGGGCATACTTTATTTTTCCAAGCTAGGTAAGTTTTGACAATTATGGACATAGCTGATTCTCCAGTTTCCCCTTCTTTTGTTCTCTCAAATCTTTGTTTTAAATATTTCCATTCTTCTATTAAAGGATCCCACAAAAAATATTGAGTAACAAAATAAATAATTGATATGGAAAATATAGCAATTGCAATAATATTGAATACAGCAATAAAATCAACAACTTTATAATACCAAGGCATTCCTTCAACAAGAAAGCCAGACCATCCATATTCAATTCTTATTTGATACCAACTATAAAAAATCAAAATACTCAATATGAACCATTCAAATAGACCGGATGTTGTTTCTCTAATTATATCTTCTTTTATCCATCTTCTAGTTATTCTTTCAAAAACAAAAGCTAGAAGAAGAATTGGAACTATAATTGGATAGAAAATCAATAATGCAAAGATTAGTTTTCTTCCATATGTGCAAAGTGATTTCCATCCATAATCGCGATATGAATTCCAAAGTGGATTATGATACATCCAATGTACTGTTCTATAATGCCAACTTTTCTGTGAAATACTTACAACTTCCTCATTATTCATCTTTCCCTCTCCTTTTTTAAAATCTTACTATTCTTGTAAAGTTCTTTACTTTTAAGTTTAAAGAAAAATTGTTAAAGATCACCCCCTTAAAAAAATTATAGTATATTAAATAATATTAAATAATCTCTATAATGTCAAGAATTTAAAAAAATGGCTCTATAAACCGTTTTTTAAACTCTCTTTGATATCCTTTATTCGAACATGGAGATGCTCGATGAATTGGAAGAGTTTTTTGAGTGAGGACCTTTAGTGAAGCTATCATTGCTATTCAATTTGTGTATCAAGAATTTTCTTCATTAGAATAAATGAAAACTTCACTCCTTCCTTTTATTAAGCTTTTAAAAATCTAGCATTGATTGCAACAATTACAGTGCTAAGCGACATCAACGCCGCCCCTATTGCTGGGCTAAGAAGAATCCCATAACTAAAAAGGGCTCCTGCGGCTATTGGAATGGCAATAGCATTGTAACCAGTAGCCCACACTAGGTTTTGAATCATCTTTTTGTATGTAGCCTTAGCAAGACTAATAATTGCAACTGCATCCAGAGGGTTGCTTTTCACCAATATAATGTCAGCCGTCTCAACAGCTACATCTGTTCCTGCGCCAATAGCAATACCAACATCAGCTTGAGCTAATGCTGGAGCATCATTTACACCATCACCAGTCATAGCTACAACAAGACCTCTTTTTTGAACTTTTTTCACTTTCTCAGATTTTTCGTGAGGTAATACTTCTGCAAAATGATCGTCAAGATCAAGATCTTTAGCAACCCATTCTGCTACCTGCTTATTGTCTCCTGTCAGCATCATACATTTAATACCCATATTTTTAAGTTGAGAAATTGCCTTTTTCGATTCAGGTCTAATAATATCTGCTAAAGCAATGGCTCCACTGAGCTTTCCATCTATTAAAATAAATACAACAGTTTTCCCCTGTGAAGTAAGCCTTTCGATCTTATGGTTATCAACTGCTATTTTATTTTCTCTAAGATAGCCTGGGCTTACAACTTTTATATCTTTACCATTAACCTCTCCCTCTGCTCCCTTGCCAGGTATTGCTTCAAATTTTTTAACAGGGGAAACTTCTTTTGTTGATGAAGTGATTCCTTTGGCAATCGGATGTTCTGAATTCGACTCTATAGAAGCTGCATATTGTAATAGTTCTTTTTCGTTTAGGTTACTATCTAAAATCATAGTATCCGTTACTCCAAACTTACCTTCAGTTAAAGTACCAGTCTTATCAAAAATGATCGCTTGAATATTTCTGGCACTTTCAAAAGCTACACGGTTTTTTATTAATAAACCATTTTTTGCGGATAAAACAGTGGAAACAGCTACAACAAGAGGAACAGCAAGCCCAAGAGCATGAGGACATGTAATCACCATGACGGTAACTGTTCTTTCTAAAGCAAAAGCAAAGTCTTTATTTAGAATGGCAAACCAAACAAACAGAGTTAAAACTCCACCGACGATAGCAATAATTGTCAAATAAAGAGCTGCTCGATTAGCTAAGTCCTGCGTTTTTGATTTGCTTTCTTGGGCATCTTTTACTAATTGTATGATTTGGGAAAGAAAAGAATCCTTACCAGTTTTTTGAATTTCTATCGTAATTGAGCCTTCACCATTGATTGACCCTCCTATGACACTTCCATCTACTTTTTTTGCTACTGGCTTTGATTCACCTGTAAGCATTGATTCGTTGACTGAAGTTTCGCCTTCTATGATATTTCCATCTGCAGGAATTTTTTCACCAGGTTTTATTAAAACTTTATCGTTAGGCTTAAGTTTATCTAATAGTACATCCTGAATACTCCCATCAGGCATTATTAAATGCGCTTCAGAAGGCATCAGTTTAGCCAGTTCTTCAAGCGCAAGGGATGCACCCATGATAGATTTCATTTCAATCCAGTGGCCAAGTAACATTACATCAATTAAAGTTACTAATTCCCAATAGAAGATTTTACCTTCTAAGCCAAAAATGACAGCGCTACTATATACATAGGCAACAGTAATTGCTAAAGCAATAAGAGTCATCATGCCTGGTTTGGCAGATTTTAATTCTTTTAATATCCCTTTAAAAAAGAGGTAACCTCCATAGAAAAAGACAAAAGAGGCTAATGTAAATAGAAGATAAATATCTCCAGTGAATTCAAGTATATTTCTTATACCAATAAAATTTTGAATTGCAGGTGAAAGAATAAGAATTGGAATGGTTAATACTAAAGATATCCAAAATCTCTTTTTGTATTCTTTAATCATATGAGTATGGTGATTTTGCCCACTTTTCATATTATGTTTTTTATGATTAGAATGACTATTTTGCATCATATTATTTTCAATTCCTTTATATAAATTAGCTTAATATTAGTCAATAAAACATCAATTTCATTATTACAATACAAAAATTGTATTACAAGAGCTATATATTACTATAAGGTTCGATGACCAGCCTGGGGTAAGACCCAAAAAATGCCTTCATGCAGGCATCTAAGCGGAACTCCGGGGCAGGGACTCGAACCCCAATTTTCAGGACCAAAACCTGATGTCCTACCATTAGACGACCCCGGAACGATTACTTAAACATTACTTATAATTTTATTTAACTCTTTACCTCCTTTTAAAGACTTATAATATTTTTCTTTTTTAATAACTTCATTTTTATTTTGAAATTCTTCTTTATATACCAAAATAAATGGTTTTCTATTCTTTGTAGATCTTACTTTACCTGAATTATGTTCATTTAATCTTTTTTTGATATCTTTTGTAAACACTTTATATAAATTTCCATCTTTTAAGCTTTTTAAAACATAAAAATAATACTTTTCCATTTTCATTGTCCTACCATTAGCCTGCTCGAGCCGAGCTCGTATCGGCCAGGGACGATCCCGGAATGATTTACTTTTTAACCTTTCTCCATTTTGTTCCAGAAGATGTATCTTCTAACTCTATACCCTCTTCTTTAAGTTGGTCACGAATAGCATCTGCATGAGCCCAGTCTTTTTTTCTCCGGGCCTCTTCTCTTTCACGGATCAAAAATTTAATATCCTCAGAAATTTCTTCTTCATGTGACAAATATTTCAGCAAACCTAATACTTGATCAAATTCCATTAAAACATTATAAACCAATTTAGCATCTTTTTTACTTAATCTCTCTTTATCTACTAATCTATTAACCTCTCTCATAAAATCAAAAATATAAGACAAAGCTTTTGGCGTATTTAAATCATTATCCATTTCTTTCCTAAAGCCCTTTTGAGTTTTGGAAATTAACTTTTCTATTTTTTTATTCCTTCTATTGTTGTTATTTTTTATATTTTTTAATCGCCAAAAAAAGTCTCTTATATTCTCTAAAGTATTTTCTGCACTAGATAAAGATTTCAAACTAAAATTTAATCTATCTCGGAAGTGGCAAGTCAGAAAAAGATATCTTAAAGCTTTAGGATCATAACCCTTTTCCTGTAAATCTCTTAAGGTATAAAAATTACCCAGGGATTTAGACATTTTTTGATTATTAACTAAAAGATGACGAGTATGCACCCAATATCTAACAAATTTTTTTCCTGTCGCTCCTTCTGATTGAGCTATTTCATCCTCATGATGAGGAAAAATATTATCTTCACCACCAGTATGGATATCAAAACTTTCTCCTAAATATTTTATACTCATTGCTGAACATTCAATATGCCAACCTGGATAACCTTCACCCCAAGGCGAGTTCCATTTCATAAGACGAGAGGGTTCTGCTTTTTTCCAAAGAGCAAAATCAAAAGGATCTTTTTTATCAGGATGTGGCTGGATTCGTTTCCCAGCTGCAAGTTGATCTATAGTATTTCCTGATAGTCTCCCATATTTTCTAAACTTTCTTACTCTAAAATAAACAGAACCCGATGTTTCATAAGCATAACCTTTTTTAATCAATCTTTTTATCAATTCAATCATATCTTCAATATGTTCAGTAGCTTTAGGATAAACATTAGATGGTTTGATATTCATCTTTCCTTCATCTTCTAAAAAAGCAGACTCATAGAATTTAGCCACTTCATAAGGATCTTTTTTTTCTTTCCGAGCTGTCTCTAGAACTTTATCTTTCCCTTCATCCGAATCTGCAAACATATGTCCAACATCAGTAATATTTTTTATATAATATACTTTAAAACCTCTATATTCCAAATATCTTCGCAGAATATCAGCAGTTGTAAATGCCCGCAGATTTCCAATATGTATATAATCATAAACAGTGGGACCACAAGTGTAAATCCCTACTTTTTTTCCTGCAATAGGTCTGAATAATTCTTTCTTACCAGTTAAAGTATTGTAAAGTTTAAGCATAAAGATCCTCTGTTATTAGTATAACAGTATAGCTTATTTTAGGCAAAATTTAATTTCCAATTACAAATGGCGGCAAATTATGCGATAGCATTTTTTGCCGCCACATTTAATATTAGTAACTAATTCGCATTAGAAATAACTATACATTTCATTTGTAACTAATTCGCATTTTATAACCATTTCTTTTTCTTAAAATAATAAAGCATGCCTAAAACTATAATCATCATAAATATTAAAATTATCCAGAAAGACAAAGGATGTTCAGCTAAAGGCAACTGTTCTAAATTCATTCCATATATTCCAGAGAGTAAAGTTAAAGGCAAAAGAATAACAGAAAAAATAGTCAATATTTTCATTACATCATTAATTTTATGGGTAATTAAAGATTCATTAGTTTCCTGTAATCCGTCTATCAACTCTTTATAATTCTCTAATGTATACCAAATCTTTTCAATATGATCTAAAATATCATCAAAATAAATATCTAAATTTGAAGGTAAAAATTCTTTATTATTACTTTCCAGGTCAGCAATGACTTCTCTTTGGGGCTCAATAATTTTCCTATAATTTAAAATATTTCTTTTAACCGTAGATATTTCCTCCACCATCTTTCTTGTCTGGCCTTTGAATATCTGATCTTCAATTTTCTCTATATTAAAAGCTATTTTATCTAAAATGGGAAAACAATCATCAGTTAGCCTATCTATAACTTTATATAAAAGATAAAAAGGGCCTTTTTGGAAAATTTCTGTACAATTTTTTTCGTCCTTTAAACAACTCTCAAATAAAATATTTAAAGGTTTTAGGCAAGAATCGGAAAGAGTAATCAAATAATTCGAACCAATAAAAATATCTACTTCTGAGGATTTGAGCATTCTTTTTTTATAATCAAATACGGGGAAATGTAAAACTATAAATAAATGATCAGGGTATTCATCAATTTTAGGCCGTTGAAAAACAGACAAACAATCTTCTAAATTCAAAATATGAAAATTAAAATTTTTCTCCAAATAAATAATTTCTTTGGAAGTAGGATTTTTAATATTCACCCAGGTTAAATTTCCAATTTTAATTTTTTGTATTTTATTCATAACTATACCGCTAATTGAATTGACTTTTGAAGACCCAACCTCCCCCAAGTCTTTACTATTGGGGGTCGGGTCTCTATAGTTTTGTAATTATTCTATTATACCTTAAAATAGGCAAAAAGTCAAGGTTTATGCGCCAACAAAAAATCAGAGTATTTACCCTGATTTTTCTAAAATATCTTTTAAAGAATATATTAATATACTTTTCTTCCTTCTAAAGCTCTGGTTAAAGTTACTTCATCAGCATATTCTAAATCTCCTCCTACCGGCAATCCTCTAGCTATTCGAGTAATTTTGATATTATGCGGTCTTAATATTTCTAAAAGATACATAGCAGTAGCTTCCCCTTCTAAAGAAGGATTGGTAGCCAAAATAATTTCTGAAATTGTATCTCTATTTTTTTTAATCCTACTGACCAATTGCCTGATATATAAATTTTCAGGACCTATTCCTTCAATTGGCGAAATCGCCCCACCTAAAACATGATAAGTTCCTTTATATTCACCAGTCTTTTCCAAAGCCATTACATCCAGTGGCTCTTCTACAACACAAATTTGAGATTTTTTACGTTGAGAATTTTTACAAATTGGGCAAGGATTTTCTTCGGCAATATTACAACAAACTGAACAAGTAACAATTTTCTTCTTTAATTCTAAAATTGTCTTTCCTAAAGAGGCAATATCTTCTTCAGAAGATCTAAGAAGATAAAAAGTAAGCCTCGAGGCTGTCTTCGGTCCAATTCCAGGAAGTTTGGAAAATTCACTTATTAAATTTTGAACTGATTTTGGAATATAGTTCATAAGTATCAGTAGTAGTTATATGGAATTAGGAATTAGTTAGAGTTTTCCAAACTTTTTGATTAACATAAACTCTTCTTCTTTACTAATTCCAAATTCCTAATTACTTAATCACTTATACTTTTCTACAACCCTGGTAATCCCATTCCTCCTCCCATTTCCTTCATCTTTGCTGCGGCTACTTGCTGAGAACGAGTAATAGCTTCAGAAAAAGCTTCTTTCAAATTACTTTCTAAGCTTAAAACACTATCAGCTGTAAGTAAAGAAGGATCAATTTTTATTTCTTGGATTTTTTGTTCCCCTGAAATTACAATTTTGATTTTTCCATCTAATTTTTCTACCTCAATAATTTCTTCTCTTAAAGCTTTTTGAATCTCTCTAGCTTGCTTTTGTAACTTTAATAATTCTTTTGTACGATCTAACATAGTTGCTCCTTATAAAATATTAAAAGTTAAAATTTCATATAAAAATTCAAAATTATTTTTTCTTTTTAAACTTTGGTTTGTCGTTTTGTATTTTGCATTTTGATTTTTTAATTTTTATTGTATTTCCCTCTTATCATATTCCACTTAATCTGAAATATTTCACAAAAGGATCTTAAAGAATCACTGAAAGGATTAATTTGACTTCTGGTTTTATCATACCAAATCACCGGGACTTCTGCTACCCTATATTTGTATTTACAAGCTAAAACCAAAATTTCTGTATCAAATCCCCATCTTTCTAATTTCTGCAAAGAAAAAAGATGTTTAGCTATCTTACTTTTAAACAATTTAAAACCACAGCGGGTGTCTTTAAATCTAAGTCCTAAAATTAACCAAAATAATAAATTTCCTCCTCGACTAATAAATCTTCTTATTACATTTTGTTTTTTTTTGATCTCTCCACCAGATATATAACGAGAGCCTATAACAATATCACAATCATTTCTAATCTTCGCTTGTAATTTCTTAATTTGCTCAAAAGGAGTAGAATTATCCGCATCAGCAAATAGAATATATTTACCTTGAGCTTTTTTAACTCCCGACCTTATTGCATAACCTTTGCCTCGGTTTATAGAATAAGAAATGATTTGAAAATAAGCTAAACATCGTTTCCCCTTTATTACATCTAAAGTATTATCTTTACTTCCATCATTTACTACAATAATTTCTGAAGGAAAATTTTGTTTTTTTAAATATTTACAAACTAGATCCAAAGTTTGTCCAATACGTTCCTCTTCATTGTAGGCTGGAATAATCACTGAAAGATAGATATCATCCATTTTAAACCTCAAATTATTGTAATAGTTAATTTCTAATTCCTAATTGACCTAATGCCTAATCAATATCTAATTAAGAATAAATCCTAATATCTAATTTCTAAATCCTAAACAAATCCTAATATATAAATACAAATGACTAAAACAAACGTTTAGAATATTGGAACATCAGAATTTTGAAATTGTTTAGTATTTAGGATTTCGGATTTATTATTTTACTTCTCCTCAGGTATATTATACACAAAAATCGAATGACCAATTACCGTCTCCGGTTCATATTTCTCTATCCACTGGTAAGAAGGTTGGTTTTCTAAGGGAGCATAGAACTTGCTCATTTGTAAGAAAGTAGCCGAAATTGCAATCGGGCCGGAAGTCTTGCCATATTGAGAATGCCACTCTATGCTATCTGGAATATAATATTGAGGCACACCCCCACCGAAATAATCCACTTTTATATTTTTAATATTATTTTCTTCTACATATTTAGTTAATCTTTTTAAATCCTGACCCCAATCTAAAGATGAATCAACTAAATATTTATAACCATTTTTAGGGCCTATTGCTTCATTAAAATAAGCAACATAATAAGGGTATATAGATAATGAAGTCCATAAATACCAGCCGCACAAAATAGCAAAAAATAAATAAAAGGAATTAAAAAGCCATTTTTTTGAAAACTTAACAGAGTTAAGGGCTAATTGTTGAATGCCAGGCGCTAACTTACTTACATAAATAAAAATAAATGGATAAATAGGAAGAAGATGTCTTACTCCAATATTTAAAGAACCTTTAATACTAATTAAAAAATAGAAAATAACAGGGACAATTAAAAGCCATTCCGAAAACTTCCATTTAAATTTTCTAATTAAGGCAATAGCTAAAACTAAAAATATTAAAGTAGGAATAGGTGTTTTTACAAGAAAAGCAACGGGGAAATAATACCACCAACCTACTCTGGAAAAACCTCCTAAAAGAAAAGCAGTATGACCTCCTCCTACATGAGCAAAAACCATTGCTAATCCTAAAAGATATTGAGCCAAAGGTCTAGAAAAGTGAGAAATTGTAATAAGACCATTTTGAATATTCTGATTAGTTGGGATTGACTCTTTGATTAAATCTTCACAAACAGCCAAAGGCATACGGAATGTATGAACCCAATAAACCAAAAGAATTAAGGCAAGAGCAATTGTAAAAATTAAAATTAGCTTTGCTAAATATTTTAATCCATTCTTAAAAACTTTTTTATTAAACAAATAAGCTAGTAAATTGGAAATCCAAGATTTATCTTCTTGCTTTATAAATTTACTCTCAGAATAAGCCTTTAATATCACAAGGATAATAAATATCGGGCCTAGGAGTACTGCTGAAAATTTTGCCAACTGGGCCAATCCAAAAATCACCCCGGCAATAACAACATTTCTCTTAGTAGGATTTTTTAAAAATCTACCAAAAAAATAAACAGCTAATACATAAAAAATAGTCATTCCTAAATCAGTAGTTACAAATCGAGAATGGGCAATGATGTTAGGAGAAAATGAATATAAAAATAAAGCAAAAATTCCTGCTTTTGCTCCATAAAGCTCTCTTGCCCACCTGAAAACAAAATAACCTAATAATAAAGCTAATAAAATTATAGGGATTCTAGCCCAAAAAAAGATACGATCAGGATTGTTACCAAAATGGTAAATAAATTTCCAACCCAGCTCCCATTGATTATTACCATAAGCTTGCCAATATTTATAAGGAAATTTCAATCCTAAAAATAATAAAGGAACAGCTGACAGAGATTTAATCAAAGGAGGATGCTCAGGATTAATTCGAAAATCGCCGGTAGTTAAATAAGAATAACCAGCAGGAATATGAGCTATTTCATCAACAATTCCTGAATCTCCCACAGAAGATGCAAGCATTGTAAAAAACATAACAGTTAATAATAAACCAACTATCAATTTGACTTTGTGTTTTTTGATAAAAGATGATAATTTGTCCATATACTTTTACTTCCAACTTAATAACAATTCTATTTTTCTGTTTTTTTGTTATTTGGTTCTTTATTTATTAAGTTTTTCAGTTATTTAATTATTTCTTAATCAATCCTTTTTCTAAAAGACAATCAAGTAATTTTTTCTTACTATATTTCCCAGTTAATAAATTCCATTTAATTTTTAATAAATCAGCTAATGTTTTAAGACTATCTTTAAATAAATGAACTTTGGAGCCACCGGCATCATACCAGGAAACTGATACCTCTTTAATTTTATATCCCAAATTATAGGCTATAGTCAAAATCTCCATGTCAAAACCCCATCCGTCAATATATTGAAAGCAAAATATTTTTTTTGCTGTTATTTGCCGAAATATTTTAAATCCGCATTGAGTATCAAAAATGCCCGGTAATACTAAAAATTTAATCAAAAGATTACCTGCTCGAGACAAAAGAATCCTATACCAAGGCTGTTTTATTTTAACAGTTTCTCTTTTTAAATATCTAGAACCAATTACCACTGCATATTCTTTCATATAAGGCAAAAGTTTATCAACTTCAGAAATGGGAGTAGAATTGTCAGCATCAGTAAACATAACATATCGGCCCCTTGCTTTCATCATTCCACATCTCACTGCATAACCTTTTCCGCTTCTGCCCTCAGTGTTTTTGCTAACATCTATAAATTGGATATCATCAAACAATTCCTCTTTTACTTTAACAACTCCTTTTGTGTCATCTTTGCTTCCTCCATCCATTACCAAAATTTCAGCAGAATATTTTTGTTTCTTTAAAAAATCAGCTACAGCATCCAAAGTCTTTCCAATACGCTTAGCTTCATTATAAGTAGGAATGATAATTGTTAGATAAGGCCTTTCTTTCATATTCTATTCTCCTATTTATATTTATTTAAATGCAATTATTTCTTGAATACTAAAAATTTATATCCAATAAAATTCCAAATCATAGCTGTAATAGAACCAAAAGCAGCACCTATATTTGCCCAAATCTTCTCCCATTGTGGTTGTGGATTACCCAGGGAAGAAAAATAAACTATTAAGCTGGCTAATAATACATTAATTCCTAATCCAATTAAACTTACAATAATGAAATTAACAAACTCCTTACTCGTCTCTTTAGAAGAACCTGTTTTTTTAAAAACCCAGAATTTATTCCAAACATAACTATTGATAACTGCCACTGTAAAGGAAATGGCTTTAAAAACCGAGTACAAGATTCCTGTACTAATTCCTGTAAATAAAATAAGTAAATTTAAAACACCAAAATCTACCAACAAATTTAATCCACCAGTTTCACCAAATTTAGTAAATTGAAAAAACACTTTTTTTATTCGACCAAGTAAATAGCCAATATAAATTCCCACTAAACAAAGAGGGATAAAAAATAAAGCACTCTGATAATAAGGAATTTTAATTGCTAAATTTTTGATTATGATTAATGAAAATAAAAAAGCCAGAATTCCTATTAATAAAGAGGCTAAAATATCTGATTTTAAAAGTTTAATCTTTTGCTCTTCCATCTTTCTGATAAAATTAAGTATTAATATTTATTTAATTAGTGCTTTCGCACAGCTCCAGCGTAATTAAATAATTTTTATTATATTCTCTAATGTAATTAGTTTAATTATATGAAAAATTGGGATTTATTGCAATAAAAAGACCGAGCTAAGCTCGGCTACTATTATTATAAAAAGTTAGTAAATGTAGTAGTCGTAGTATTATGCTTCACACCCGTAGCATAGCATCGCTTCGCTCATTAAAACCATATGTTTACCACGAGTCCCGGCTTTGCCGGGAAGATACTTCGTTTAACTCGACTAACTACATTACAATATTAATGATTTTATATTTCTACCCCTTCCCTTTTTCTTTCCAAATTAGAAAACTTCATTTGCTCAGGTTGAAAATATAATTCTATTTGACCTGTGGGACCATTTCTATGCTTTTTAATAAAGATATCAGCAACATTTTTTCTTTCTGTATCTTTATTATAATAATCTTCTCTGTAAATAAACATTACTACATCTGCATCTTGCTCAATAGAACCTGATTCTCTCAGATCGGCAAGTTGAGGAATTCTGTCAGGTCTTGTTTCTACTGCTCGAGAAAGTTGAGATACCGCAACCACTGGAACATTAATTTCTCGAGCAAGTGATTTCAGAGCCCTTGAAATATCGGAAATCTCTTGAACTCTATTTATATCACTTTTTAATTTACGACCTTGCATTAACTGAAGATAATCTACTATAATTATTCCTAAACCTTGTTCAGATTGAAGACGACGAGCTTTAGTACGAATCTCCATTGCATTAACATTAGGAGAATCATCTATAAACAAAGGAGCTTCAGAAAGCACTCCCATTGCATGGCCTATTTTAGGAAAATCCTCATCTGCTAAATTACCTGTTCTTAATTTCCAAGAATCTACCCCTGCTTCTGAACAAATTAATCTATCTACTAATTGTTCTTTGGACATTTCTAAACTAAAAATACCTACTGGAACATTTTCCTCTGAAGTTATATGTTGAGCAATATTCAAAGCAAGACAAGTTTTACCCATTGCTGGACGGCCAGCCACAATAATTAAATCTGCAGCTTGCAGGCCGGCTAAAATTCTATCTAATTCCACAAAACCAGTGGCAATACCTCGTAATGTACCTTTATCTTTATGTAATTTGTCAATTCTATCAAAGGATTCGGTTAATACTTCTTTAATGGAAATAAAATTTTGCTTGAGATATTTTTGAGAAACAGAAAATAAAGTTTGTTCTGCTTTATCTAAAATTTTATCTAAATCTTTATTTTCCTCAAATCCTAATGATGTAATTTCATTAGCTGCTGAAATTAATCTTCTTAATGTTGCCTTATGTTGAACAATATCGGCATAATATGTTACATGTGCAGCAGAAGGAACACTATTTACTAATACAGTCAAGTAACTTGCTCCTCCTATTTGCTCCAATTGTCCTTCTTCTTCTAATTTATTAGAGGTAGTAACTAAATCTATAGGATTTCTTTGCTCATATAATTCTGAAATTACCTTAAATATTAACCCATGATTCTCTCGATAAAAATCTGAAGGGCTTAAAATATCTGCTATCTTAACAATTGACTCTTTATCTAACAAAAGACAACCTAAAACACACTGTTCAGCCTCAATATTTTGAGGAGGAATTTTTTCATTGATTTCTTCCATCGATTATTCCTAAAGTTAAAACCTATAAATTATTTATTTTAATTACAATAAACAAAATTTATTATACTACAAAATAAAAAAAATACAAATATAATTATCCACAGCTTTTAATATCTTCAAGGAACTGTAGTTAAAAAGCCACAGAGTTTTTATTCTGTCTGATCTTTGAAAATTTTCTGGGCATTTTGAAATAAACCACCATCTTCATTACCATCATTTTTTTGAGTCTTTTGAAATCCTGAAATATTTTTATCACTTAAAATACAGTGAATCTTATAAGACTTTTTAGTTACTTTAAAAACAGCTTTTTCTACCAAGGAAAGGTTCTTATCATCCTCAATCCGTTCTTTATGAAAGGGATAGAAAAATTCTAAAGTAATTTCATCGTCTTTTATAGCTACAGGGCGAGAAGCTTTCAGGAAAGCTCGAACAGAATGATTATAATATTTTACTTCCTCTAGAACTTCCTCCCAAAGATCTAAAAATTTCTTTATGTCAATATTATCTTTTTTAGAATTAATTTCATCTGCTGGTTTGTTTTTTGCCTTTATTTTTTGCGCCATAGGCACATCTCTGTCCGTGCCCCCTGCCTTGCCCATCTTGTCGGAAGAAAAGCCGTCGGGCGGGGAAATATCTTCTTGAGAAATATTCGAACTACCTTTGTTTGCTTCAACTAATACTAATTCTAAAGGTAATTGAGGAAAAGTAGCAGATTTTAAATCTTTTTCTGCTTTAATAAATAATTTTATTAAATACAAAACTTCATCTAGTTTAATTTCTTTTGATTGAGAAATTATTTTCTTAAATTGTTCAGGAGATACCTGTAATATTTTATTATCTTGGTTTAATTTAACAATCAAAATACTCCTTAAATATTCAATCATTCCTTTTGCAAATTGATGAAGATCATAACCTTTAGAAAAAACATCATTTACAAGTTTGATAGCATGTGTAGTATCTTTTTTAATTAACAAATCCATTAACTTTTCCAAGGTTTTTATATCAGCAAGGCCTAAAACTGATCTAATTTGATCTAAATTTATATTCTTCCCTCCATAAGATACTAATTGATCTAAAAGAGAAATAGCATCTCGTAATCCTCCCTCAGCATTTTGGGCAATAAGTTGTAAAACCCTTTTATCTACATTTAAATTTTCTTTACTGGCTATAAAATATAACCTATTTATTAAATCTTTTATAGAAATTCTTTCAAAATCAAATCTTTGACAACGAGAAAGAACAGTGGGAGGGATCTTATGTACTTCAGTAGTTACCAAAATAAAAATAGCATGCTCTGGTGGTTCTTCTAAAGTTTTAAGTAAAGCATTAAAAGCTTCGCGAGTTAACATATGAACTTCATCAATAATAAAAACTTTATATAAAGCAGAAGAAGGACTGAATCTAATTTTCTCCCTTAATTCTCTAATTTCATCAATCCCCCTATTTGATGCACCATCAATTTCAATAAGATCTAAGCTTCTACCAGAAGAAGTTTCAGAACAAGTTTTACATTCATTACATGGCTCTCCTGACTTAGAATTTGTGCAATTAACTGCTTTAGCTAAA
Source organism: uncultured Candidatus Saccharibacteria bacterium (assembly GCA_964345445.1). GTDB lineage: Bacteria > Patescibacteriota > CPR2_A > CAYFQT01 > CAYFQT01 > CAYFQT01. Next base: position 32,991 of record CAYFQT010000038.1, on the reverse strand, counting down.
AGGCGAGCTACTGATGTTTTACCTGTTCCTCGAGGACCACAAAAAATATAAGCATGGGAAATACGATTTTTAATTATAGCATTTTGCAATGTTTTTTTAATATGATTTTGAGCAATAATCTCAGAAAAAAACTGAGGTCTCCATTTCCGATATAGAACTACTTCCTTCTTTATATCTTTTGATTTTGAAACCATAAATTCACTCCCCTTCCCTATTCCTTATTCCTTATCCCTTATTCACCTTACTATCTTTCAATTTAAAACAAAAAAGTAAAAAAGTCAACGGGGTAAAAAACATAATCTTGATATAAAAAATAGACGGAGTCACCGTCTATTTATTTATCGCCTAAAGTATTTTACTTCTTCTTTTTCTTCTTCTCTTTTTCTTTTTGCGTTTTTGCTTCTTTTTGTGTTTTTGCAGTTACAGCTTCTTTTTGAGGCTTAATAATTACATTCTCAATAGCACCCCAATCACTTTCTTGCATCTTAGGAACAATTAAGGTTACTTCATCACCTATATTGGCTTTAAAATAAGTAACTGAAGCCTGCAGGACACTATAAGTCTTCCCTTCAGCTAATACTTTAAAATTATCATCTTCTTGGGTTAATACTCCAATAACCTTTTTTCTTTCCACTGGACCAATCTGTTTATAAATATAAGAACCGTCTTGGGTAATAGTAAGTTTCAATACATCTCCAAAAACTAATTTAGATTTAGAAGCGTAATTTGCCGGCACAGGATATTTTTGACCATCAGGACCAATCATATTTTCTCCATCAAAAACACCTTCAATTATTTCTCCCCCCTCAGAGATAGAAAGATTTTTAGCTTTTTTACTTACATCTGCTGTTCCTTTTATTCCCATAACTTCTTTTAAAAGTTCACGAGCTGAAGCAATATTATTTTCTGCACTTTCTAACATTTGTCTAATAACTTCTAATTTAGATAATTTGGACATTTTGTTTCCTCCCTTGGTTTTTATCTGTGTTTTAAACTTTATATATTTATTTGATTTTTACAAAGTGGAATTTATTATATACCTTTTATAAATTTTTTGCAAATTTATTTTTAATACTTAAAATATCTTCAATTTTCTCTTCTATTACTATCACTATATTGATCACATAATTCATCTTTGATTTTATCTACATCTTCATTTTTAAAATCAAAGATTGATTTCTCAGCTATTTCTTCTGCCTCCTCGAAAAATCTTTGTTTATCTTCAGGGTTCTTAAAACCTAAAGATTCTGCTAAAGAATTTAATCTATCTACTACTTTATCTTCTGTACTTAAATCTCTATTTTCTGCACCTTGTAATTCTTTTTGGATTTCCTTATAATGATCCTCAAAATTTGGTAATTTTTCTCCCATTTTTTTACCTCTTAGACAATCTTATTCTTTATTTATTGCTTACTACTTAACTATAACTAACTTATTCTCTCCTCATCTCCTCCCCTGATGATATTGGAAATTCACTTACACTTTCTATATCTACTCTTTCTCCAATTTCTTTATCTACAACTTTTTTATCTTTTCCATATTTCAGGCGAGAAAGCTCTTTAATAGACAAAGTAACATCTTTGTTCTCCTCACCTTCTGTTTTAACAGTTTGCATAGAAAAAGGTCTGGAAGCTGTGCCATCAATCAAAAGTTTAATATAGGTATTAAATCTATCTATATTTACTAAATCACTCTCTGAAAATACTGGATGAAATTCTCGAGCCAAAAATTCGCTATCTTGAGCACCCACCCTAAAACAAATTAATGTTCCAATATTGCCAAAAACCGCATCACGAACTTGTTCTTCAAGCTGAGCTATATATTGATTAGCAGTAATTAAATTAAGATGATATTTTCGAGCCTGGGAAAGTATTGTAGCAAAAGAATCAGTAGCAAAATTTTGAAACTCATCAACATATAAATAAAAATCTTTTCTTTCACTTTCTGGAATATCAGCTCGACCCATGGCGGCCATTTGCAATTTAGATACCAAAATCATTCCTAGAAGGTCACTGTTTACATCGCCAATTTTCCCTCGCGATAAATTAACTAAAAGAATTTTTTGCTGATCCATTACATCCCGAAAATTAAAAGCTGAATGAGTTTGGCCAATTATATTCCTCATCATCTCATTTGTCATAAATCGACCAAACTTAGAGACAAAATAATTTAGCATTTCTGAACGATGAAATTCAGCAGTAGAAGCAATTTGTTTAGTCCAAAATTTTCGAACCTGAGGATCTTTAACATGAATTAATTTTTGAGACTGAAAATCAGGGTCAACAAAAAGTTGAGGAATTTCAATTAATGTCCCCCCAGAAGGATCTTCCATTACAGTTAAAGCCGCATTGCGCATCCAATGTTCCCACTGAGGACCTACAATTCCCAATGTTCTTGTAGGATCAAATAATTTATAAAAAATAGTAATTGCTTCCTGAATTAGAAAATCCTTCTGAGCGGGATTTTTATATTCTAAGAGATTTAATCCCATAGGATGTTCTGTATCTGCCGGATCAAATAAAATTACATCTTCAGCTCGACTTTTGGGTATTTTCAAAAGAATATCCTCAATCAAATCTCCATGAGGATCAATAACTCCCAGCCCACATCCAGTTTTGATATCCTGAATAATCATTTCTGAAAGCAAGGTTGATTTTCCCACGCCTGACTTACCAATTATATACATATGTTGACGACGATCAAGACTTTTAATTCTTATTTTATGTTTTATTCCTCTATATATACTTTCTCCTAAGGCAATACCTTCTTGAGGTAAATTTGGAGGGGGTGACGCTTTTTTAGAAAGAAGCCAATCAATATTGGGTGTATCGATTAATATATTAGGAAAATGAAAAATGGAAGCCAATTCTTCTGAATTTAAAATCATTCTAGGACCAGCAAAATATCGAAAAATATAATCAGTAACTAATTTCTTTTCATCTTTGGTTTTGATGGCTTTAAAACTATTAAATCCAGGATAATTAAATTGAGCAAAAGCATTGATGACATTAGAAAGATACATCTCAGCTTGTTGTTTGGAATTTTTAGAAGAAGCAACCAAACGAATAATAGTTTGAAAACCAACCTTGGATGCTTTTTCTTCCAAGGCATTTATAGTAGCTTCTTCAGATGGTGTAAGTTTTTTAAATTCACCTGCGTCCTTGTCTTGGCTTTTTACTGCTGAAGAAGGGTGAGATACGCCTTCTAAAACTTTTGATAACCCTTCTGAAGTTCTGCCAGCTAAAGAAGGAATATCAAAAATTTTTGCTTTCCCTTCTTGAATCTGTTTAGATTTTTGATGAGCGGATTTTCGCCACTTATCTCCTACAGGACGGGTAAGAATTTGAATGGCTACACCATCTTCCTCCCCTAATTTGCTTAGAGCATTGGTAATCCCAGAAAGAGGATCGGTTTCTAAATTTTTATATGTTTTAATAGGATAAATATAAGATTTTTTCAAAGCCAGTTGAGCAGTTGCCATATAAGATTTTGGAGTAAAAATATTATATCCTTTTATTTCCTCAATTTGGCTTTCTGGATAATAAGAATGTATTTGTTTTTCCATTAAATCTTTAAACTGTATGGGAATTTCTAAATAAAAGGAAATTTCATCACCACTCGCAGCAATTTCAAAACTCAAATGAAGTTGATCCAAAATTATATTTTTAGCACCTTCTTCACGAATATCAGAAAGGCTGGCAAAAAACTGATCAGCTACTCCTAAATAAATTTGAGTTAATTCTTTAGTATCTCGAATTTCCTCTTCTTTTTTTCCTTTCTCTTTAGCAACTTTTACTTTGAAAGTAACAGTACCTAAAGATCTAGATAATTTCTCTTTCTGCTGAGAATATTTTTTAAAAAAGAAAAATGTCAAACCAAATAAAAATAACCCAAAAAGACAGATTATAGAAACTGTCATAATTTGGGTTAATGAATTAGGAATTAGAAAATCCATTTTTTTCTCTTTATTTATAGCCACCCTAAACCTAAACTTGCCCGTGAACTTATATAAATTAAATAGTTCAGGACGAAACGCATGGCTGGAGATTTTTTTTCTAGACAGCTTTTGGTAAATTACCTTCTTGATTTCCTTTTTTTTGCAATTTCTCTCTTAATTTATTTCTTGCTTCTACAAGTGTAGAAGGATCTTCAATATTCTGTAAATTTACATCTAAGCCTTTTTTTTCTGGAAGTTCTTCTTGACTTTTCTCTTCGGACCCTTTTTCTATTCTTTTATCAATCTCAGGTTTTTTTTCTGGCAGAGTTGGGGGTACTTCTTTACTAACTTTTTCCTCTGGGGTAACTTTTTCCTTTTCCTCTTTCTCTTTTTCTTCAATTTCTAAACTTTCCTTCACCTCTGAAGGAGTTGGTCCTTTTTTATATTCAGGTCCTGAAAAATTACCTTTCATTTTACACCTTTAATTTATATATTAAATACAATATACCGGCAAATATTACTTTAGTATATCATAAAAATGGCTTTCTGTCAACCTTTTTACTACTTTTTCCATTTAGACAAAAAATCTTTTTTAAAGTGCAAAAATCGATCTTCGCAAATAGATTTTCTAATTTCTTTCATTAAATTTAAAATAAAATAGAGATTATGTAAAGTAGTTAATCTAATACCCAAAACCTCACCTGTTTTTACCAAATGAGAAATATAGGCTTTGGAAAAATTAGAGCAAGCATAGCATTTACATCCTTTGAGTATTGGGCTTGAATCTTTGTTATATTTTGCGTTTCTTAAATTAATTCTTCCGTCCCTGGTCCAACAAGCTCCGTTGCGAGCCATCCGGGTAGATAAAACACAATCAAACATATCCATTCCTCGTTCTACAGCCTCAAATAAATCTTTTGGTTCCCCTATTCCCATTAGATAACGAGGTTTAACCTTGGATAAAATTTTCTCCTGAATCTCTAACATTTTGAAAGTTAATTCTCTCTCTTCCCCAACTGAAAGTCCACCAATTGCATAACCTGGAAAATCCATTTCTGTTAAAACTTTGGCACTTTCTTCTCGCAGTTCAGAATACATACCTCCTTGAGTAATCCCAAACAAAACTTGACTATCTGTTACTTGCTGTTTGCTATAAGCTATTTGTTGAAATTCTTTAAGGCATTTTTCAGCCCATCTGTGGGTTCTTTTCATTGCCTGCTTAGTATAATTTTTATCTGCAGGATGATGGGTACATTCATCAAAAGCCATAATAATATCCGCCCCAAGTTTAGATTGAATCTGAATTACTTTCTCCGGAGTAAAAAAATGTCTTGAACCATCAATATGAGAAGAAAATTCCACCCCATTCTCTGTAATTTTCCGTAACTTAGCCAGAGAAAATACTTGAAATCCTCCAGAATCTGTTAAAATAGGGCCTGACCAATTGGAAAATTTATGAATACCTCCTAATTTATGAATTATATCAACCCCTGGACGCAGGTATAAATGATAAGCATTCGCTAGGATAATTTCTGTGCCTAAATCTTCAAGTTCTTGCGGAGATAAAGTTTTCACAGCTCCATGGGTCCCCACTGGCATAAAAGCTGGGGTGGAAATTTTACCATGGTAAGTTTTAATCTCTCCTGCCCTAGCTTTTGTTGAAGAACATCTTTTTTTAATTGTAAAACTGAAATTTGACATATCACTATCCTTTCCATAAACTAAAGGTAGCAGTTTAAAAAAATATTGTCAAAAATATAAAAAACAGAGAGGTGGTTTGTAATGGTTCCAGAAGAAATTTATGTTACCATTGAAGGGTTTCGTTCTGCGGAGGGAATTTTTCCTTTCCTCATCCAACATCAAGATTTATGTAAAATAATTCGGAAAAATTTTCAAGATGTGGTTCTATGGATTTCTCTGAGAAAATTGATAGGAATTAATAAAGATATTTCTCAAAAAAGATATAATGAATTTCTTCAGTGGCTTAAAGAACAGGATGCAAAAATTGAAAAATCAAAATATTAATAATTATTACAAAATGGATGAAATTAAAAATCCTATTTAACTATTTCTAAAATCGTACTTTAAAAAGTGGTGATGAATAGATGAATAAGAGTTATATAGAAAATATAGAAGAAAAGTTGTTTGAAACAGTAAGAAATTTTTTTGATGATGTTGGTGAAAAAGTAGCTCCATTTTTTAAAAAAATATCTAAAAAAATGGGTATTAAGAATCTGCCAGATATACTTACATTTTCCCGATTTTTAGGTTTACCTCTAAGTGCTATCTATTACATAGGGGCTTTAATCAAAAACCCCTGGATGATTTTTCTACCAATTGTTCCTGAAGTCTTGCTAGGGATAACTGATTTATTAGATGGTTATCTTGCTAGAGAACCTGAATTTCAAGAATCAGATTTTGGTAAACTAATTGATCCATTTGCCGACAAATTTTTTACTGGATCGGCTACTATATTTATTACCTTAGCAATGAGCATATTAGTTAGTTTTCTATTCCAAATTATTCTCTGGACTATTACAGGAATATATCTCGCTCTTGAACTTTCATTAATATTCTTAGCCAGAAAAGCTGATAAGATTGATAAAAGATTACTGGGAGCTACCGAATATGGAAAAATGAAATTTACCAGTGCTGGTATAACTTTTTTTATAGTAAGTATTTTGGTTGGACTTGCTGTTCTTAAAATCATTCCTATTGAAATTCCCTATTCTATGTTTGCTTTAGGAATGATAATCACAAAATATTTTGCAATAAAAAGCATAAAATCACATATTAATGAATACAAAAATTTAATGGCATAGTGATAACTCTACTATTTAATTCACTATGCCTTTTATTTAAAATATTCTCTACCAACATTTTTATCAACCCCACAACTTAACAAAATATCACGATCGAGATTATTTGTTAAGTAATTTTTTTAAAGAATATTCAAAATCAGTAATATTCCATTACGACATATCACGATTGGTATACTGTTAATGATATATGTTAAAAATAATAATGAAATATGTTAACATAAAGCCTTTCCAGATTAAAACCCAGATATCTAATATGTCTTTTTGGCAAAATCCCCCCGAAGCAAAACGCATTCATCTCCCGTTAAAAAACGGAAGTATTCTGTGAAGGGGAATAAATAAAAGCCGCACAAAGCGGCTTTTTTAATCTATTCCTTATCCCTTATTACTTATTACTTACTTAAACTCTACCTTAGCTCCTGATTCTTCCAGTTTCTTTTTCATTTCTTCTGCATCTTTTTTAGGCACATCTTCTTTTATGGTCTTGGGAGCAGCTTCTACTAAATCTTTGGCTTCTTTTAATCCTAATTCTGTAACTTCTCGGACAGCCTTAATGGTATTAATTTTATTATCACCGGAAGCTGCCAGAACAACTGTGTAAGTTGCTTTCTCTTCTGCCTCTCCCGTACCTTCTCCTGAAGCTGTTGGCGCTGCGCCTACAGCAGTAACTGGAGCAGCAGCAGAAACACCAAATCTCTCCTCTAAATCCTTTACTAATTCTGAAAGCTCCACTACATTCATACTTTCAATTTGTTTAATAATCTCCTTATATTTCCCTGATGGTTCTGGCTTTTTCTTCTGTTTTTTCTCATGTTCTTTCTTCTCCCCTGGTTTTTCTTCTTTTGGTTCCTTGCCCGCCTTAGCTTCAGCGGAGGCGGATTCTTTTTTAGCCTCTTCTTGAGGTTTTTCTTCTCTCTTCTCTTCTTTTGGTTCTTCTTTTTTTCCTTCTTCTTTTTGTGCTTTTGTGGTTGCATCTTTTTTAGAATCTTTTTCTTTAGTCATAATATTCTCCCTTTCAGCCTGTTTTCATTGTCGAAAACAAGTATCTAAGTCTCAAATAACATTTGTATTTTGGACTTAAGTTAAATTTAATATTTATTAATTTGTCTTACTTTCTTTATATATATTTAATACATAGACTAAATTTCTCATATTTCCGGAAAGAACATTTACAAATCCAGAAATTGGGGCATTTAAACTTCCTAATAGCCTTATATATAATTCTTCCCTGCTTGGTAACATAGCTAAGTTATTAATTGTATCAACATCAACTAATTTTTCATCAATAATTCCACCTAAAATTTTTAGATTTTCATTTTCTTTGGCAAAATTATAAATTATTTTTGAAGAATCTATCCCTTCTTCTTTGTCAAAAGCCAAAGCTATTGGTCCTGTAAACATAGAAATATCAATTTTAAGCCCTGCTTTTTTCAAAGCAATTTTTACCAGGGTATTTTTCACTACTTCAAATTTTACGCCCTTTTCTTTAAGTTTACATCTTAAATCAGTAATATCTCTTACATTTAAACCTTGATAGTTAGTCAAAATAACAGAATTTGATTTGGAAAATTTTTCAGTTAAATCTTCTACAATTTTTTCTTTTTTTTGTTTAGAAATCGCCATACACTAAACCTCACTAAACATAAACGAAATTTCGCTAAAATAATATTAATTTTCGTGAACCTTCGTGCAGTGTTCCGTGACCTTTTGTGTTAGTGCCCTTTCGTGTTTAAAAAAATCTCTGCTACCTGCAGAGATGAAAATAATAAGTGACAAGATCACTAAATCTATTACCTCCGCAGGTAAAATTAAGTCATTATGATGACACCTACTTCTTTGGTTGATATTAAACTGCTTAAATTATACCAAATAAAAAAATTTTGTCAAGAAAATTGTTAATAAGGGTTTTTTTTATTAAAATAATTCCGTCACAAAAATATGCGATAGCATTTTTTTGTGATTTACATTTTCAATAAACCTTACTATACATTCGTACGAATAACCAATACCAATAAAGTATTTTGTTGATATTTAATAAAAAAGAGGACAAGCTGTCTTTATTACAAACGATTTGTAAAAAGACATTTGTCCTCAAAATCATCTAATTGTGATAGACGCTATCACAAAATCCTCGTTCTACCTCTTCTATAACCAATTTTACAAGTTCTACTCTATTCATCTCTGAATACTTGTCAAATAAGCAATGGTCAACAAATATCAGTTCTTGACCTTCACGAACTGCTTTGTAGGCTGAACCCTCATCATAAGAATCTTCATCACTGGCAGGAATCCAAAATTTCTTTAAACGAACATTATGAGGAATAATTGAAGTCACAATAGCAGCATTGTTGGGCAACTCTCTAATAACATTAACCCCTAACTCTTGTAACTGTATAGTTTGTGCCGCACTGATATCAAATCTCCAAACCATTAATATCTCTTTAGCTTCATCTGAACGATTCATTTTTGTTCTCCCTTAATTTCAAGTTTTTCATATCTTTTGTTCTCTTTCTTCAACTGATCTTTCATCGCTTCTACCTTTTAAAATTTCATTATATTTTCTTTTCAAATCCTCATGCATTTCTTTATGAAATTTATCGTCGTAATCAGAAACCGTAGATTTCACATTGCCACAACTTTCTGTCTCGGAACAAAATCCTACCAGTTCACATTTTTTCCTCATATCTTTTGCAATATAATCAAGTCCAATTTTTCTAAATTCTGATTGAATATCTTTAATTTCTTTACGTGTTAATTTTCTCAATTCCTCTTCTGCAGTAATACAACTTCTTAAAGGAAAATATCCTGAAATCAAATTGTATAAATTATAGCTCTGAAGTATATCAATTCTTATCCCTCTGGGAATTATAAATATAGCATCTTTTGGCTTAATTCCTATTTGAACTAATTTATCGTAAGTTTTTAAAGAGGAATTAGCATGTTGGAGATATGCATAAAGAAATTCTTCATTTTTCTTTATTGCTGGTGGGATAGAAAAAACTCTATCTAATACATCAATATATTCTTTGGAAAGATTTTTATTTTCAATACCTTTTTCAAAGTTCTTAAAAACTTCAGAAGTTCTAGAGGTAGAAAAATAAATAGAATCAATAATTTGAGGAATCGTTCTGTGTCGTTTTTTCTCACCCCATACTCTCCAAGATACAGAAGATAGAATATCTACCTCTACTGCCAAATTATAATCCCGAGTTATCCGTCTTCTTGCTTCAAGAAGAGAATGCCAATTACTCCTAATATTCTCTTTTGAACTAGTAATTTGCTTTGTTAATTGTTCTAATTTTTCAAACTCCTCTCTTAAAGCAGGAGAAGTTAGATTTTTACAATTAACAATCTTAGTTCTTTTGGTATTTAAATCTGATTGGTATTTTATAACTAAATCTCTTGCCAAATTGTTTTCTTCAGGATTTTTGAAAATATTAGGATATGGGTAAGCATCGCGTGGTGCGAATTGTCTAGCATTGTATAACCAATCAATTCCCCATTTTTTAGCATTCTCTGATATGTAATTTAAAAATAACTTAACTTCTTCGGGCATCCATTCTTTTTCATATTCATAATCTTTCAGTAAGCTAATTATTGATTCTACGGGTAGAACCAACAGCCCAGCTCCTTTAAGTCCATACTGCAATATTTTACTTGCTTGATCTTTTTCAACACCTTTAGAATATAAGGAATTAGACAAATTGATATTGGCAATTGATTGCTTAGAATATATTTCTTTCGCTTTTGGATTATTGAAAATCTCTGTTGGAAAAACTATCTCTTCTTCAATACTCGTTGTTCTCCTTCCAGAAGCCATCAGAGCCGAAGAAAAAACAATTCCTGTTAATATAGAGTCTAAAAATTTACTCCCTTGTTCAATGTCTAAAGCTAAAACAACTGAGGTGCCCATAGAAGCATGCCCTACTAAGGTTGACCTAAGCTGAACATTCTGACACTTCTGGACAATATCTTGGTTTTTTTCTCGAGCTATCTTGACAAGTTCTCTTAAGTTTTTACCAACGAAGGTCGTAATGGCATGAAACGAGGTAATCTCTTGGGGCATTAATTCACCTAATTCTTCATCTTTTAAAACAGGTAAAACTCCTAAAAATCGCAATCTTAAATCTTTTGTCTGTCGAACCATAAAAAAACACCTCCATAGAAATTAATTTCTGTATTTGAATATATCAGATTAATTATAGAAGAACAATAAGAAAATTATATATTTATCTAACCATTAAACAAAGCTAATTTTCAAAGAACAAAAATATCTCGTTAAAAATAAGTTGATTTTACATTTTAAAACAACAAGGGTTATCATGTCAAATTTGTATCTCTTTCTTATCAGTTGACACTCTTCCACCTTGCCACTGACCCCTATAAAGATTAGTTCGTCCTTGGACTTCGCTAAACATTATATGGACAATTCTTGCTCCTAGTTCAATTTTCACATTCACATTACCTGCATTTTTCATTCCAAAAACTAATTCTCCCTTATATCCCGGAGTAACTTGACTAGTACGAAGAAAAATTCCCATTCTATGTAAAGTGGACCGAGGCTTAAAAATAGCTAATAAATCAGAGGGGAGATTAACTTTCTCTATTGTTTTAACTAAATAAAAATCGTTTGGTTTTAAAATGATATTTTCTTTTTTTTCTTTATTATATTTAGCTACTAACTCTAAATCACAAGTCTTTCTCTCATTAACGCCCAAAAATCCTTTTCCTTTTATCTTATAAATCTCACCAAGCCTTAAATCAAAACCAGCGCCTTCGGGGTTTTTAACCTCTCTGTCACATAAACCCTCAACTAATTTTTGTTCTTTTGTAAGTTTTAAAAGATTATCTACACCTAAAAACATAAAACTCCTTTCAGTTATAATTATGGCCAGTGGATTTTTATTCCTGGACTGTGGGTGGAACACAAAGTTATACTTTGAATATATTCACCTTTAGTTTTAGCTGGTTTACAAGACATTATGGCATCCATCAAAGTTTTAAAATTTTCTTTCAATTTTTTATCATCTTTTGAAAGTTTCCCAATAATTTGATGAATTATGCCATAATCATCGGATTTGATTTCTGTTTTTCCTTTTTTAATTTCTGAAACCAATTTCCCTATTTCATTTGTTATTGTACCAGACTTAGGATTGGGCATTAATCCTTTTTGTCCTAAATATTTACCCAGTTTTCCAATTTTACCCATCATATCTGGAGTAGAAATCACTACATCAAAACCAGAAAAACCTTTCTCCACCTTTTTTACTAACTCATCCTCGCCTACAAAATCTGCTCCGGCTTTTTTGGCTTCTTTTGCTTTTTGATCTTGGGCAAATACTAAAATTTTCTTGGTTTTACCTATATCATGAGGAAAAGTAATCTGAGTTCTAACTTTTTGATCTGACTGACTTAAATCAATTCCTAATTTAATATGAATCTCTATACTAGGATCAAAATTGCCTTTAGGTAATTTTTTAAGTAAATCTATTGCCTCATCAATAGAATAAAGTTTATTTTTTTCTATAAGCTCTTGGGACTGCTTATAATTTTTGCTACGTTCTTTGATCTTAAGGGTAATTTTTTTCTTCTCTTTCTTCTCTTTTTTTTCCGGTTTTTTTATTGTTTTCTTCTTTACTTTTAATTCTTTTTCCTTTTCTTCCTTTTTCTTCTTTTTCTCTTTTCCTTCTTTTCCTTTCTTCCCTTCTTTTTGGATTTTTTTCTTTTTCTTCTCCTTATCCTCCATATCTTTAACAGGAGAGGATTTCTCCTCCCCAGGTTTCTTTATTATATCACCTTCCATAATCACAGTTTTTTGTTTTCCCATATACTAATCCTTCTAACACTAAATAACAGGAAACATAAACTAAATTACACTAAAAATATTAATTTTGATTTTGTGACTTTTCGTGCAATGTTTTGCGAATTTTTGTGTTTAGAATACTATCCATGACCTTACTTGTTCAGGTGTTCCTAAATAAATAAAAAAGCCAATTACTATAACAAAAGAAATAGCCACAAAAACTGATAAAGAAGTAATAATAATTTTTTTTGTTTTTTGATCTATTTCCTGAGGCTTCCATAAATCTAAAACTTGAGTTATCCCTGCTATAGCAATTAGTATTAAAGCAACAATAGTTAAAATAGAAAGTCCCCAAATCCAAAATGGAACATTTCCATAATTGGAAGTTATCTCTGGTAAATGAAACACAAAAATCATATAACAAGCAGGAATAAACTGAATAAAACCAAGCCAGCGGTACCATTTTTTTTCCTTGTGGTTAAAATAAAGAGTATAAACCAGAGAAAAAATTCCCCACACTAAAAGAATAAAAATAAGTCGGTTTAAAAAAGTGGGTAAATTACTTCTGAGCACGCTATAGTTAGTATTCAATGCTCTTCCCAATATAAAAGCACCAATAATAGAAGAAATCATCCATAAACAGATTATCCAGATATAACCAATACTTCCTATCAAAGAAATAGTCTGCCAAACAGGAGATTTTAAAGATTGTTGTGATTTAGATTTAGAACCTGCCATTTTTACCTCCCGAGGCCTTTGCTATATAATTATTCCTTGCAAAGGCCAAGGCCCTGCCTGCCCCGAACCTTACATGGTTCAGGGTCCTAACGTAAGTGGATGACGGGGCTTAATTTAAATATTACATCTAAATTTTGTTTAATATGCCATTTTATCCCAAAAATGTCCAAGCTTGCTTGGTTACATCTTAGAGATCCCATTAATTCAAAGCTGTTTTATATTGTAGAGAAATATTTACTCAAATACCCGCTTGGACATAAAAGGATAACATAAAATTTACAAAATCAAAGATTTTGAATTTTTCAGGACATTTTTGATTTTTAATTTTTTATTTTTCAACGGTTATTCCCATATTTTTCGCTGTTCCTTCTATTATCTTAATAGCATCTTCTATATTATCTGTATTTAAATCAGGTATTTTGGTCTGGGCAATTTCTCGAATCTGCGCTCTTGTCACTTTGCCCACTTTTTCTTTGTTAGGCACTCCTGAACCCTTCTCAATACCAGCTGCTTTTTTTAAAAGCACAGCAGCTGGCGGAGTCTTAGTAATAAAGCCAAAAGATCTATCTTGATAGACAGTAATTTCTACAGGAATAATAGTATCTCCTTTATCTTTAGTTTTTTCATTAAATGCTTTACAAAAATCCATAATATTAAGTCCATGCTGACCCAAAGTTGGACCAACAGGAGGAGCAGGATTAGCCTTGCCTGCGGGAATTTGTAATTTAATTATTGTCTTTATTTTTTTAGCCATATTTGCCTCCGGCAAATTAGATCTTCTTAACCTGCAGAAAGTCCAGCTCCACAGGTGTCTCCCTGCCAAACATAGATACTAAAGCTTTCACTTTCCCTTTCTCTTCATCAATATCAGAAATTACTCCATCAAATCCTTTAAATGGACCATCATTAATAGAAACTGCCTCACCTTTTTTAAGATCAATCTTATATTTAGGCTCCTCAATACCCATTCTTTTGCGAATATTTTTTACTTCTTCTTCTGAAACTGGGGCTGGGGTATTTCCTGTCCCAATAAACCCTGTAACATTAGGAGTATTTCTTACCACATACCAAGATTCATCAGTAACAATCATTTCCACCAATACATAACCAGGGAAAATCTTCTTCTCCACTATTTTTCTTTTTCCATTTTTTATCTCAATCTGTTTTTCTTTAGGAACAACGACATTAAAAATTTTATCTTCCATATCCATAGATTCAATTCTTTGTTTCAAATCCTCAGAAACTTTATCTTCATAACCAGAATATGTATGAATGACATACCAATTTCTTTCTTTGGGACCTATTTGTTTTGCCATATTTGCCTCCTTTTAGTAACAGGATTCGTAAGTATCAAATGTATCAAATATGTCAAAGGTTATTATATTTTCTGATACCTGTTATACCTCTGACACTTTTGACACTTATTATTTATTGTACAATAAATAACTCCATTAATTTACTAAATGAATAATCCAATGCACCAATAAATGCAGCAACAATTAAAGTAACGACTATCACAATTAAAGTTAAATTAATAGCTTGTTTTCTAGTAGGCCAAACAACTTTTTTTAACTCTACTTTAACCTCTTTTAGAAATTTAGTTATTTTATTTTCTTTTAGATTCATAATTAGTTGTTCTTTGTCTATTATTAATTATGGTTATTGTTATTAATTTTAACACTAACAAATTATTCTAAGCAACATGCTTAGATTTATATATCTAATAAAAGTCTATCATATTTTCCAAACAGACTCAATATTTTGTTTCCAAATAAAAAACCCGACTATTTCAATCGGGTAGTATAAATATCCCTGTCAAATTTATCTTATTAAAATCCGTCCTTCTATTCTAACTCATCAGATTTCACGGTCTTTTTGGGACTAAAGGCCTGAGAAATAAGTCGTCGGGGATCCAATGACCTGATAATTCTCTTATAATCTTTCTTCCCTTGTTGATATAAAGATTCAATCTCTTCTTCAGTTAATTTAATTTTTGATTTTAAAATTTTATCTATATTTTCTTTTTCCATGTTTTTCCTTTTTATTTTTATATATAAAAACTTATAAAAAGCTTGAATTACTATATTTTACCAAAAAATTGCCCAAATGTCAATAATTTTTTAAAGGAGGAGATTATTTCTATATCTTTATTTGCTAACTTCTTGCCCGACTAATCTTCTTTTTCTAACTGCCAAACAAACCAATTCATAAATACCAAACATTACTCCCACATAAAAAAGATCGCCTAAGAGAGTATTTCTGAAAAATGGCAATGCTTTTACATAACATTGCAAAAGTCCAGTAAAATTATGAGAATACCAAGGAGAAAAAGCCCAAACTGCAAAATTAGTAATAATAAAAAACAAAGCTGATCCAAAGAGCGTGGCTCCAATAATGTTTGGGATATTTTTATGTTTTTTAAGCCAAAGTCCAATTATTCCTATCAAAAGAAAACTGCCCCAAACTGCAAATTCTAATTTTAAATCATAAAATCCAATAAAAAAATCACTAATAATCATTGCGACCAAAGGTACTAAAAGGGCAAATTTTTTGTTTAAATAAGTGCCTCCAAATAAAGCCATTGCGGCAATTGGAGCAAAATTGGGAGCATGAGGCAAAAGTCTTAAAATTACTGCAGCTAAAATAAAGAAATAAGCCATAAATCCTCCTTTGTTAGTGAATAGTTATTAGTTATTGTAATATTATATTTACCATGGTGAAGAAGCATATTTCCACTCTATGAAATCACCATTACTAACTGGTTGTGCTGAACATGAAACTTGGGCATATTGTCCATTAATCCAATATTGCCAATAATTAGACCAATCATCGCTATTTTTTAAATTACCAATCTGATCAATAAAAATACCCATATCTCCCCAATCTGTATATAAAAAAGTAAAAGAATTTTGTTGGGAAGCTTTAAGTAAAATGGAAAAGACTGTTTCATTGCCCTGAATTTCTACTTGATAACCACCAGCAGCATTTCCCCAATTAATACTCAAATCTACATAATGTTTTACTTCTGGAGCAGGATTACTAGTTAGTTGTCTATTATTAGATTCTGGTAATATAGATTTATTATTTCGGTCGTTATCATCAGCATCAGCCAACTTTCCACTATTTATAAAATTTCTAGTCTTCGGTCCAAAATAGCCAGCACCATAGGAATCTACAGAAGGTAAAATTTTGTTTTTAACCTGGTATCTAACTACGGCATTGAAAGTATTATCATCATAAACCCCAGTCATCTCTATGCCTAACTTGTATTGTAAAGCTAATACATCTTCACCCTCATCACCAGGTTGGAGATTTTTTAAAAATTTATAATTACTATAATCCTTTTGTTCTTTCTGTTCTATTGTTTCTTCCTTTAATTCTGATTCTTGCTCTAGTTCTTCACTGTCTACATCTTCGACTCCCTGTCCTTTTACTTCTTGAGTCTCAGTACCAATCAGCCCTTTTCCAACATATCCCAAACTAAAAATTAATAATACCAAAAAGACCCCCAATACAGGCATCCAAAATTTAATTAAAAATCTGGGAATTAATTTTATTCTTTCTTTTAAATTCATTTTACCTCCCGAGGTCTCTGCATATCCATTCATTACAAGGAGCTTAGCTTCCTTACAGAGACCGATTTATCCGCCGAATTCTCTGACGTAGGCGGAGGCCCTGTCTGCCCCGTTCTTTTCGGGGTCGTAACTGGAAGTGGATGACGGGGCTTTAAAACTAAAAAATCCTTTACAAAGAAAGGATAATATTATTTATTATCCCTTCTCTTTTCTCGAAGAGAAGAGAAAATTCTCTCCCAGCACAGAAATAAAGTATAGGGCAAGCATTCTGACTTATCCCCTGATGGGAATTACAGCAGCGGAACTGTGTTGGATTTACACCAAACTTTCCTTGCCAAAAAACTATACTTATTTGTTAAATATTAAACACTATAGTCATTATAGAAAAAAAAATTCTTTTTGTCAAAAAATGAAACAGTTTGTCCAGTAAATACTTGCAAAATAGCCAATTTAAGCTTAATATAATCATAATTCTATCATAATTCTGTCAAATATTAATATATTTTTTTATCGCGATCGCGATACATTTATATATTTGATAAACATAGCAGAATTAAAGGTAATTTAGATTTTGAAGTAGAATTTAGATAAATTAGAATTTAAATAAATTATTGAATAGGATAAAAGATTCTATAGTGTCTTCTAAAATTAGCTTTTGTTATTGGTTTTTGTTATATTATTAAAAAGGAGTCATTATTTACTATGTCAGGTAATATCAATCTTCTTACAAAAAGATTTATAAAATTTTCTCTGGTCGGTGCAGTTGGAATGGTAATAGGCTTAGGTACATTATATATATTTGTGGAATTTGCAAATTTGGGATATTATCTGTCTTGGTTTTTGGCTACAATATTAAACACTTTAAGCAACTACATTGGAAACAGTCTTTTCACTTGGCGTGAGGTGAAAACAAATTCTAAAAAGGAAGAAACCAGAAGATTAATTCTTTATTACATTCTTACCTTCCTAGCGCTTGGGATTAATTATCTTACCTATTATATATTATTAAAAATACAGGTCTATTATATGTATGCAGCTTTGGCAGGAGTAGTTGTTGCTACAGGACTAAATTTTACTTTCAGCAATTGGGTAGTTTGGAAAGAGAAACCTGGATAAAATTATATTTTAAAAGGATCACAGTGAATAGCATATCTGACCTTATCCATAAATGTTAATTTGTGAACTTTACTCATATAAAAACCATAAAATAACTTAGCCACCCATCTATAGGCAAAATTGGGTGGTAATTTTATTAATAATTTAATTATAGGAATTAATCTTGGGTGTCTCGTAGCTATAAAAAAGAAAGTTTGAAGATTTTTAATTTGTTTTTTATTTTTTATATTAATGGGTGAATCTGAATAAATACTGTCATATACATCACTTATACCAAAATCTGCAGGTAAATAATTATTCTTCTTGGCATATTCAGTAATATCATATTTCGGATATGGCTGAAGCAATGAACAAGAGGTATGATCTGGTTTAATTTTTGCATTTAACATAACAGTCTCCCAAGCAGCCTCCAGAGTCTCTCCGGGTAAACACAAAATATTATAAGTTTTTAGAATAAGGTTATATTTTTTAATAATTTTTCCTGCTTCTAAAATTTGCTGGTTGGTAATATGTTTGCCTAAAACTTTTTCTCTTAATGTTTCATTGCCTGATTCAATTCCCATAGAAACTCCATAACAACCAGCAGATTTCAATTTACCAATTAAATCTTCTGTAACTAAATTAGCAGTAACATTACACATAAAAGGAAGTCCAATCCTTTTTTTATATTTGGGTAAAAATTCATCAAGCCACAGGCGGTTTGATATAAAATTATCGTCAGTAAAAGAAAGAGTTTTCATTCCATATTTTTTCTTTACCTGCTCCATTTCTGAAATTACATTATCTGGAGATCTCCTTCTTAAATATTTTCCCTTGCCCTGATATATTCTTCTTAGAAGATTATTGGCACAAAAAGTACAGCTATAGGGGCAACCTCGACCAGTTAAAAATTGTTTTACACTGGCTTTTTTTAAAAAATCATATTTATAATAAATTTCTCTTGAAGGAAACGGCAGGCTATCTAACTCTTCAACCAATGGTCTAATTTCATTGCGATAAATTTTGCCATCTTTTTTAATCCAAAGATTTTTTATATTTTTTATTTCTTTCTTATACTTCAAAGATTGAACAAGCTCCAAAATTGCATATTCTGCCTCCCCTAAAGCAATTATATCCACTTCTTTTCTTAAAATTGTCTCCTCTGGATAATAAGTGGGATGGGGACCACCCAACAAAATTAAAATATCTTTGTTTATATCCTTAATTTCACCAGCTGTATCCAAAACCCACTTATGTTCTCCTGTAATAGTTGGAAAACTAACCACCTTAGGTGATTTTTTTAAAATAGCATCAATTAAATCTTTTTCTTCACCAGCTAAAATTAAATCGCAACTATATCCATTTTTTTTCAAGACAGCTGCGATAAACATAGGGCCAAAACTGCAAAAAGCTGATTTTTGAACAAATAAAAAATCAATCATAATTTGGTTATCCTTTCTCTAAATAAATTTCCAACATAAACATCCAAAGGAAAATGGTAAAAATGATGTCTTAGTCTAAACAAAGCCATTGGTCTGTATAAATTGGCTAGAAATTTAATTAATCTTGAATCAACTACATCCCTGGCTTTTTGATCCATAAATAAACTGGCAAACTGGATAGCTTGAACATCTCGTCTCTTTTTTCCTTCAAGCCAGGGAACATTAATATTATCAGTGGCATAACTGCTCCAATCAGCAAGTTTTGAAGGTGGTATGTATCCATAATCTTTAGACTCATTAAATAATTGTGTGCCTGGATAAGGAGTAAAACAGGCAATGGAAGAAATTTTAGCTTTTGGATTTTCCTGAAGAAGTCGAAGTGTTAAAGCAATAGTTTCTTTTACATCTTCTTCTGTCTCATAAGGAAACCCAACCATAAAATAATACCAAGGAATAATATTATATTCGGCAAATTTACGATTTACTTCTAGCACACTATCAACAGTAATGCCTTTGTTAATCTTTTTTAGAATTTTTTCTGATCCGGACTCCACTCCAAAATTCAACTGTCCGCAACCGCTTTCTGAAAGCATCTTCAGGTAATCATCATCCATGCCTAAAGCGGAATTGATTCTTGTCCCCTGAACAGTCCAGCTTAGGTTAAGCTCTTTAAGTTTTTGGATAATCTTACGAGCTCTTTCCAAATCAACAAAAAATTCATCATCAATAAACCAGATTCCACCAGCTTCAAAATCAGAAACTGCCCTTTTTATTCTTTCTAAAGCTATATCTGCATCCAGACGTCTCCATTTTCCTTTATTGAAAAAAGGATTATAACAGAAAGTACACCTGTTGGGGCATCCTCGGGAAGTTTCTATATCAATTGTGGAAACTCCCATTCTCTTAGGCATATATTTTTTAACATCAACCAAGTGATATGGAATATCAGGCATACTATTTATATCAATCATTTCTCTAGGCTCATTTTTAATAATATTGCCATCTTTTTTATAAAAAATACCTTTAATATCACCAAGGGATTTCTTTTTGTCCAAAGCTTTTATTAATTCCAAAAAAGTAATCTCACCATCACCGGAAACAATAATATCAATATTTTCATTTTCCATAGTTTGGATTGGCATTGTACTGCACTGCGGTCCTCCCCAAACAACTGGGGTGTTACTTTCTTTTTTAACAAATTCACTGATTTCTAAAGCAAAATTAATCTGAGGACCTAACATTGTAGTTAAACCTACACAAATGGGTTTACTTTCCAACTCTTTCCTTATGGCATCCTTCCAATTCTCCCGCTCTAATCTTTGATCAATAATCTTAACTTTATATTCTTTAGAAACCAATTTTGCTGCGGTAAGCAGAGATAAAGGAAGTGCTGGAGCTGTTTTGATTTCGTCCAAAACACCAACGATTGGTTGTATTAAAATTACATCAGCCATAAAATTATTTCCCTCCAAGACCTAAGTATCCCGAAGCTGCTTTGGCAACTTCTGGTAACCTAAGCCAAGTAGACTTCTGGGTTAATACTTTAGCGACTTTTTTTGGTCTTAGATAAAAACGCCTGTAAGCCCGGTGGTACATCCTCTCAACTATATCTTTTTTTGCTTCTCCTATTTCAAAATAACAAATACCTTGGGTATAGCCATACAAACTCCAGTCTTTAATAAGAAATTTTCCTTCTTTTTCAATAAGTTTATACAAAGAAGTGCTGGGGAACGGAACTGTGATGGTAAAATGAGCAATATCAGGATCAAGTTTTACAGCCAAATTAATTGTATCCTCCATTGTTTTTTGATTATCCCAGGCATTACCAAGCATAAAATAACCAATTGATTCAATGCCTAATTTTTTGCAAATACCAATAGCCTCTTCCACCTTTTTTAAATCCAGGTTCTTTCCTATTTTATAAATCATCTCTTGAGAGCCAGCCTCAATTCCAAATCCTGTCCTGAAAAAACCTGACTCTTTCATCTTCGAAAGCAAAGCCATATCAACTTTGTCCGCCCTAATTCCTTGGGCAGTAGTCCACATAACTTTATTTTTTTCTCGAGCTAATCCCTCAGCTATTTTCATTGCTCGATCATAACTCAAATTAAAATTGTCATCTTGGACACCTATCTCCTCCACCCCAAATTCCGAAACCAAATAGCGCCAAAGTTTAATTATATATTCAGGACTATGTGGCCGCCAAACCGGTCCAAACACTCCTTTAAAACAATAATTACATTGATAAGGACAACCTCGGGAAGTAACTAAAGTCAAACATTTCTTTCTAGAAGTTAACACTGGCTGAGGGGTGGAATATTTAGATATATCATGAAGTAAATGATAGGCAGGAAAAGGCAAAGAATCTAAATCTTTAATTAATGGTCTTTGGGGGTTATGAATTATTTGATCTTTTTTCTTATAAGAAATTCCAACAATATCCTCTTTTTTGCTCCAATTCTCACATAACTCACGCATTGTCTCTTCCCCTTCTCCTCTAACCACTACATCAGCAAATTCCAAAGACTCTGAAGGCAAAGCTGAAGGATGAGGTCCACCTAAAACAACAGGAATTCCTTCTTTTCTGAAAATTTTGCTTAGACGCCAAGCTTCTTTAACCAAAGTTGTTGTAGCAGTAATTCCCACCAAATCCGGTTTTTCTTTTAAATCATCTAGTCCAGAAGGAGAAACATTAAGGTCAAGAAAAGTAACTTTGTGTCCTTCTTTCTCTAAAACCGCAGTAATTGACAAAAGCCCCAAAGGAGGAAGTGCGGGCTGTTTATATCCTTTAAGTTGTGGATTGACTAATAATACTTTCATTTTAATAATCCTCGTCTTTATCCCACCAATCTTTCATCTTAGAAGTATATTTTCTACCAATTTTAAATCTATTTATAGAGAATAATTTTTTCTTAAAAATCAACAAAATAGTAAAGTGAATAATTAAGACAGTACTTAGGAGAAACATCAGCCAATTTCTTAATGAACCAACATAATAAAATTTAACTTTTGCTGGAAAATTCACATCAGAAGGAATTGCTACATAAGAATATCCAAGTCCAGCTTTGTATACTTTAAGCGATTTTTTCTCAGGTGAAATTATTTTTGCTTTCCAACCGCCGTAATTATTTTCTTTAAAGACAACACCAGTAAAATCTTCCCCTTCAACAGAAACCAACTCTGGTTTTGGCCGTTCCATTTTAAAATCTAAAGTACCTTCATCTTTTAAACCAACAAAAGACTTTAAGATATTTTCAAGTAGCTGTGCTTCCTCAAGATTATTATAACGACTAATATGATAAAATAAACTCATTCCAGACCAAATTACTTTTCCTTGACCTAACTCACCCGAAACTAAAATAGGATGTTCATCTTGAGATAAAAGTACCTCTCCCCAATCTCTCACTTTTTCTTCATTAGTATAGGATAATTTCCAAGGATCACCATCATAATCCAAAGAATCAAACTTTTCAAAATCTATATCTTCAAAAATTTCCGAATCTCCTATTTCCTCTTCCCATTCCTTTCCCAATCCTTCTCTTTCAGTTTCGGAAATAGGAAAAACAGTTGGCAGGCTTTCTCCTTTTAAAAACTCTTTACTATCTGATTCTTTTACAATATCATCATTAGTCTCAATAAATAACTTTCCGCCTTCTTTCACATATTTTTCCAGCTTTTGCCAATCTTTCCTTCCACTTTTATATCTATAAAGTAAAACAATATCGAAATTTTTCAACTCTTCCAAAGAAAAATCTCCCAGTGACTTTGGACCTTCTACAGGAATAATATATCGAGAATTTAAATTAACTGCTGCCAAATTTCTTAAAAAATTATCATAGCCATTTAAATCACTCATAACTAAAATAGTTGGAGCATTGGTGGTTTTAATTATCGGTGAAGTGGCTTCTTTTCTAACTCTAAAGAAAGTTAAATTATCAAAATTCTTTTCTTCTTCTGGCAATTCTTCAATAGGAATATCTCTATTTCCTTTCCTATCCACTATATTTTCATCTTTGGTAATATAAGTAGCAATTCCTAATGCCCATTTTGTAACATCCTGATCATAAGAAGTATCTTCTTTAATTTCAAGATCCTGACCGTATAAACTGTTAATCGCCCGCCAGTCAAGTAAAAACAATAAATTATTTTTGGCTATTTCCAAAGGTGTATCATAATTGGCTACCAATTCACCATGCATTGCAACATCAGTCCAATAAGCATAGTTTTGTGTATTTAAAAGTCGAGAACTATAAGCTCCATGAGCAATTGGTTTTTTAAAAAGACTATTCCACCAAGTATTAATTCCCACTCTTAAAGTATGTAATCTATAATTCATTTCATTTGTATCAAGCCAATTTGGAATTAATTTGTCTTTTAAATCACTTTTATCCTGCTCAGTTATATTTCTTTTAGCAATTAATTTATCAACACTCTTATCATTAGTACCAACACCTAAAGTAGTTAGTGCTGGAAAATAATACTCCCTTAAATTAAGCCCTACTCCTATGGTATCTTGAGTAATACCAAAAATTTTCTCATTTGAACCAACATAAGAATTAATAATTGTTGAAAATAAAACAAGCAATAGAATCACTTTAACAATTAAAATCGTTGTTTTTTTAAAAAAGTTTATTGTCTGTTTTTGCCATTGGTCGTTCCAAATTTTATACAAAATAGCTGTCATACAAGCCAATAATAATCCAAAAACCCAATAGGTCCTTGAAGGAAATAAAGAACCACCAAAAGGATTTTTTCCAATTACATATAACCACTCAAAAAATAACATATATATACTGACTCCAATAAAAGGAATCATTTTTTTTAAACCCTTAAAAGATCTATGGAAAATAACAAGAAAAAGCAATAAAAGAAAAGCTGCATATAAAAATATATTTTGAGTAGCAAAAAGACCAACAATAGCTGGAGGATGAACTCTTTCAATTTCTCCACTTAAAGAAAAACCAGCTAATTTAGGAATGGTTAAAACTAAATAAGCAACCGAATATAAAGCAAAAAAACCAATACCTAAAGAAAAAAAGCCAAAATATAAGCTTTCTTTCATTTTTTTGAAAGAAAATAATTTTACTTTATCATCCACCCATAAGGCAAAAATAATTAAAAGAGGAGTCCAAATAAAAAGAAGACTAGTTCCAGCATGACCCATATAAGAAATTCCGGCTGTTAAAATTAAAAGATATAAGTATTTTCGGTTAAAGTTTTTGTAATATTTAACCAGAAATAATAAACCCAACGGTAAGAAAATTTGAGTAGAAGAATAAGTCGTATTGCCTCCACCCATCAATGCATCATAAAGATTTAATGTCCATAATAAAGCAATTGATCCACCAATTGCAAAAAAGCGACTTTTAGAAAGTTCTTTTAGGAGAAAATAAGAAAAAATACCATAAAGAAAAAGTATTAACATCAAATATATCTTTGCCCCTATGACTAGGCCCCAAATTTTGGCGAAAGGTACACCTAAATAGAAAAATAACCAAGCATAATCTGTAAAAGTAGGTAAACCATCAAACCAAATATATTTCCAAGACAAAACAGGTAAAGTAAAATGTTCTTTAAAATATTGAACATAGGCAGTAAATTGATAAAAATCAGTACCTATTGGAGGAAATCTATTATAATACCATAAAAGTATTGGCAAAAAAAAGCCAAAAAGAATAGAAATCGCCAAAGTGTCTTTTAAAATAGAAAATATTCTTTTAGAATTCATACTTCTCCATATTCTAAAGTATTATTTATTAGGATTAAAAAATTCTGCTCCACCAACTTCTAATTCTAATCTAAACTGATAGTCCCGACATTGTGTTTTTTTATCTATATCTTCGCATTCAAAAGCTTCATAAATATATTTAACTGCTCTTCCACCACACATTACAAGGCCACTTTTTGGAATTTCGGTTCCATCATTACAAGGATCTTTGTGTGATTCAAAATCAAATAATTTATCTATATCAGAATTATGGCTAAGATGTTCCCAAGCTGTACCACCATGATGAGGATAATAACCTTTATCTTTATAATATTCTTCCAATGCATCTTGAAGATCTTTTACTATTTCTATTCTTTGTCTATCTCTTTTATAAGCTTCACGATAAAAAATTACCTCATTTACTCCCCAGGCTAAAACTAAAATTCCTAGTATAATCACTAATATTTCTGGCAGTATTGAAATTTTTCTTATTTTTTTCTCCTCCACTATTTTCTCCTTATTTCGATTATATCTTAAATCTACCCAAACACACAACCATATGAGAGCTCCTCTTCCCTTGCCAAATGAATTCTATTTGGATTAAAAACCAAAATAATAATTTAGCTAAAATAATAATCCAACTTTTTAAATAAGGACTTTTTTTGTCAGATTTTACCTTGTAAGACGCCCAGGGCGGTGAATCAACATATCCAAAATACAAAATTTGATACCCTTTGCTCTTTATTTGAAATTTCAATTCATCTAAAGTAAATCCTTTTCCCCGATGATCTTTATTGGAAGACAAAAAAAGAACTCCATCTTTATATTTTTTTCTCAATTTTTTTTGCAGATGAAAAACAGACATTTTTTCATAAATTTCCCCTAAACCTATAATTTCAGGTTCATACCTATCCTGCAGATTCAATTGAATAATTTCAGATATAGCCATTTTCCTCATACCATTTTATAGTTTTTGAAATTCCTTCTAAATAATCTATTTTTGGATTAAAATCCAATTCATTTTGAGCTTTGGAAATATCATAAATTTGATTTTTGGATATAATATCAACTTTTGATGTTGTAATTAAAGGTTCTTTCTTTAAAGAAAATAATTTATAAAAATTCTCCATTAAAAAACCAGCTGGCTTGGCAAACCACAAAGGAATATGTTTTGTGTAAACCCCATATATTCCTGTCCTAAAGAATGGACTTTTCTGATTTATGGGGTAAAATTTAATTCCTAAATTATCTGCTATTAATTTTGCCAATTCATCTAAGGTGATAGAATTTTTGTAAGCCAAAATATAAGTTTGACCAATTACTTTTGGATTTTTTGCCAATAAAAATCCGGAAATTAAATCTTCAATATATATAAACTGCAGATGATTTTTGCCATTTCCAATAATTTTCAGTTTTCCATCTTTTATCAATTTAGAAAATTTTAAAATCATTCCTCTAGAATCTCCTGGTCCATAAGTTACAGCTGGTCTGATTATAGTTACAGACAATCCTTTTTTTTGGTAATCTTTGCATATTTTTTCTGCTTTTAATTTACTCTTTCCATATAAATTTTTGGGGTCACAAGGTGAAACTTCAGATATAGGCATCTTTCCAGGATATCCAATTGCGGCTACTGAGCTGCAAAAAATAAAATGTTTTATTTTGCTTTGTGAAGCTTTAAGTAAATTTTCTGTTCCTTGCACATTAATTTTGTGATATTCTTCAAAGCTTGTTCCCCACCTATCACGAATAGCAGCTAAGTGATAGATAACTTCAATATTATATTCATCAAAAATATTTTTAAAAAAAGAGAGAGAATTTAAATCTCCCAATATTGCCTTTGCCCCCAACTTTTCTATTTCTTTTATTCCCTCTTTTTTGCAAACCAAAGCAAAGACTTGATGCCCTTCTTTAATTAAAGCTCTAGTTAGATGCTGACCAATAAAACCATCAGCACCAGTTATAAAAATTCTCATAAAAGTCCTTCTACCTAATTAATCTTAATGTTACTTTAACCAAAGTCTTTAGGTTGCATAACATATTAGTATAGGATGAATTAGCTAAAGGACAATAACATTTTTTTGATTTAATTTCCTCGCGGATTTCATCTGCTTTAGAAGACTTCCAAATTTTTTTAAAATCAAAATTATTTTCGGCTAAATTTCCCATAACTTCTGCTTTAATACAGCAAGGCCAGACATTGCCTTCTGGATCAATTTGCCCTGAAGCAAATCCAGCGTAACAAGGAATAATCTGTTTTTTTTGCTGGAGAGTTTTTTTTACTATTTGATAATACTGAATGCGAAAAGCCTGAGTAATTTTAGAAATTTTCTTGAATTTCTTTTTTTTAATTTCTTCTGTCAAAAAATCAACAGCTTGGGAATATTTTTCTTCAGTAGGAGTAATATCCATACCTTTTGTATCTAATTCTTCTCTCTCTTCAGCAATTTCAGTGACATAAG
Organism: uncultured Candidatus Saccharibacteria bacterium; assembly: GCA_964345445.1. GTDB lineage: Bacteria > Patescibacteriota > CPR2_A > CAYFQT01 > CAYFQT01 > CAYFQT01. Next base: position 5,413 of record CAYFQT010000038.1, on the reverse strand, counting down.
AATCTGGATTAAGTTGCATTAAATGTTTATAAATTTGGGGAATTTCCTCCACATTGAATTTAGAAATCACAGTATGAATGCCTAAAGTGAAATTTGGATATTTTAATTTTCTTAAAGATTTATATGTAGCCATGGCTTTTTTAAAACTGCCGGGAACACCTCTTATTCCATCGTGCTTTTTACCAATTCCATCCAAAGAAAGGTTGACTATAATTTGACTTTTAGGACAGCTTTTTGAAATTTCTTCTACTTTTTGAGGAATTATTCGATATAGAAGACCGTTTGTGGGAATATTAATAATCTTTGGCTGGCAATTCCTATATAGGCTTTTTACAATTTCTGTTAAATCTTTTCTTAAAAAAGGTTCACCGCCAGACACAGTAAACCAAAAAGGAGCTTTGCCCAAAGACTGGAAGATTTTATCCCATTCTTTGTAAGTCAGGTCTTTACTTTTTTTCTTCCAAGCATTGCAAGTTCTACAGCGAGAATTACAATTAAAAGAAACACCGATTGTTAAGTTCATAGGTAGAATCTTTGGCCAATTAAATCGGTGAAATAGTTTATATGCAAAAATTTTGGGAATTAAACTAATCATTTTAATTTTTTTGTAGTTCCAATCATTTCCCAAACAGCATGGCTCTTTTTTCTAAAATGAAAATCATAAAAACCTAATATTCTCCCCCAAACCTCTAATAAAATTACTGCTGGTGTCCAAAAAATAAACCTCCAATTAAATTTAAAATTTCTTAAAAGCAAAAAGAATATTCGCAAACCACTTAAAGTAGCAACTGTATATCCCTGTTCTTTTTTAATAACTAAATGTCCGGCATAGATACGTCGCCTTTGGGCGATAAAATCATGTAAATTCTCTGGACCTCTATTATATACTTTTGCTTTGGGAGAATAGAAAAGTTGATATCCCTGTCCTTTAACCAAAGGTTCAATATTAGCCTCATCTGCTGCTGAAGTTTTGGGAATTCTTTGAAAAATTTTTCTAAAAGCTACCATTTCCCCCATTTTAGGCTGACGAATGGCAACTTGATGATGAAGCCCCCATAAAAGATTATCTGTAAAACCCCAAAAATTTTTAGGTTCATTTAAAGGAATAATTTGAGCACCTGTCATCCCTATTTTTGGATTTTTAAATGGTTTTACTAATTCTTCAATAGTATTTTTTTCAGGGATAGTATCACCGCTTTCCAAAACCAAAATGTCAGATTGAGCATTTTGCAAAAATAAATTGACAGCTGAAGCTTTTCCTTCTCTTTTTTTCTGAACAAGAGGTTTTATTTGAGGATATTTCCTACCGTAATTTTTAACAATAATAGGAGACCTATCAGTACATCCACTTAAAATAACAAAAATATTTTTTATCTCAACTATTTTAAGTTTCTGATTTAATAAAGTCTCTAAAAGCTGAGAAATATTTTTTTCTTCATTATATACCATTATACCAATATCAATTTTCATTTTTTTGCACCTTTTTAATTCGTCTTAATTCAAAAATTCTAAAAACAATAATAAATAATGTAATTAAAAATATTAAATATCCCAACCAAATATTTAAAGTTCTTTTATGAACTAATAAAATTTTTCGCCTGCCGCTATCATTGGGAATAACAACTAAATTACCTATAGCATCCTTTTTTGTTTCAATTTTTTTTCCATCCAAATAAGCTTTCCACCCTTTATCATAAGTAATCTGAACCGATATTGCTTCACCTTCTGAAATATCTGCTTCTATTTCAGCCTTTTGATTTGATAGCCAGCGGAAATCAACTTCTGGTTTGTTCTCATCTTCTACCCATTCTACATAATCTTCAATCGGATCAACATCTACAGCATTATAAGGAGTTTTTAAATTTTCCATTTCTGATGCATCAACCAGTTGAGCTAAACTAGGATTTTTAAGCGGAACTTTGTAAATTTTATCTCCGTTATAATCATATACAACCTCAGCCAATCCTTCAAATTTTGAAGGTTTTTCCCAATCTTGATAAATTTCCGGAGAACCAGACCCATTTACCAAAAAATAAGAAACATTTAAAGCACGCATCAATTGTAAAGCTAATTTACCCTCTTGTCCTCTAGGTGCATTTTCTGATGTATTAATTTGGTAAAAAGCATGCAAAACCCAAGGATGAGTAACAGCAGGATCAGCCGGTCCCCGCAATTGAGGAACATCAGTAAAATAATTAAACCAAAAAGAATTATTCCCAGTTACATAAATTCGTTCTCCTTGAGTGTTTTCTTCAAACCATTGGGCAGTATTATATTCATAACTTTTTTCAATATCTGTAGACCTTGGTTTTAATAATTTGTGATTTCCATCAAAAGAAGATAAAGATAATAAAATTACTACTGCAAAAAAAACAATAACGAAAGAAGTTTTCAAAAACAAATTTACAATTTTACTAAAAGAAATTTTTTTATAAATATAGTTAAGAAAAGCTCCAATCAAAACATAGGCACCCATTTCCACCTCTGGAACAAAACGACCAGATTGTGGTAGATAATTCTGTTTTGCAAAATTCCATAAAACAACAACAGAAAAAAAGAACAAAAACCATAAACCTCCAATAACAAAAGGTTGAATTTTAGATCTTCTGCCAAGCATAGCAACCAAAACTCCAATAAAAAGAGGTAAAATAATAATCAGAATTGGAAATATACTGGTGTAATTACTGAATATTTCTCCCTGACCGCTTTTTCCAAAACCTAAACCAGCTTTAATAAATGACCAGTTAAACCAAAAAGAAGAAAGACCAAAACTTAAAACAAAAACAAAAAATACATCTTTTATTTTTTTACCTACTTTCAAATCAACCATAATTTCCGAAAACAAAATTACAAAAGAAATTATAACCAAAGTTAACAGTCCAATCCAATTAGTTAAAGCCACCCAAGATATTAACAAAGCAGCTAAAATTTTATTTAAAAAAGAAGGTTTCTTTAAAGCATGAAGTAATGCCAAAGCTGCTAAAGGAATTAAAACCAAAGCAATACTGTGTGGTCCTTCGCCATAAAGAGCAATAATTTTTAGTCTTTCAGGAGGCTGTCCCAAAAAACCATCTGTTGGTCCACCAGTTATAAAATGACCAAAACTGGGCAAAAGTGTATAGGCAAGTCCCACAATTGCCGCTGGCCAGGCATTTCTGAAAATATAGCGGCAGAAGAAATAAAAAGTAACCCCGCCAAAAATATAAAAAGAAGCGACAACAATACGATAGATATGAGAAAATTCTAAAGCTGAATTAATTAATTTTATAAAAGCTATAAGATAAGGTAAAAAAGGATTATAAACTAAATGATAAGGAAATCCCAGATACCACAGCGGATTCCAAGAAAGATTAGGAAAGTTTTCATAAATATATTTGGCATCAGTAAAAAAAGCAACCTCAATAGAACCCATATATTGTGTATATATGCCTCTAAAAAAGGGGTAAATAATATATATTCCTGCTGCCAATAATATTGCTGGAATTAAAATAAATTCCCAAATCCAACTATAACTGTTTTTTTTATTTTCTTCCATTTTTTCCTCTAAATTTTTTTAATTACAAAAAAGGCTTTAATTTTGGCAAATAATTCTTGAAAACTTCTAATCTGAAAAAATTGACGCAAAAGGTAAGAAGGACGGAAATAAAATTGACGATAGGCTTTGTTCTCATATTCTCTAATAGTTTTTGAATCTAATCCATGGGGCACAAAAGGCAAATCATCTGGTAAATTCATAAGATAGTCTTTATAACTCACTTTTCTTAATTTTCCAAATTCGGAAATCCTGCTATGAAGTTCATTGCCGGGAAAAGGAATTGTCACATAAAAACCTACAGTATCAAGAGGCATACTTTTGGCAAAATCAATTGTATCTTGCATGCTTTCTTTTGTATCTCCCGGCAAACCAAACATAAAAAATCCCCTGGTTCCAATACCTGCTTTTTTAGTCAAACTTAAAGCATTCTGGACCATCTCTTTTGTCAAATCTTTTTTTATTGTTTTTAAAACTTCAGAATTCCCTGATTCTATACCATAGGAAATTTGCCAGCAACCAGCTTTTTTCATCATTTTAAACATTTTTTCATTGGCAAAATTAACCCGACCCAAACATGTCCAAGGAACTTTAATCTTTCTTTTTAAAATTTCTTTACATATTTTTATCACTCTTTCCGGTTGGGCGTTGAAAGTATCGTCCCATAAACGAATCTCTCTTGCTCCATAATCCTTAATTAAAACTTCCATTTCATCAACAATATTTTTAGGACTGCGGAATCTTAAAGCATTACCAAAAATTGACCTGTCACAGAAAATACACCTGAAAGGACAACCTCTGGAAGTAATCATTGATCCTACTGGCAGTTTTTTATAAGAGGCTGGGGTGGGATGATATAAATCTAAAGGAGGCATTAGATGCCGGGCAGGAAAAGGAAGTGAGTCCAAGTCTTTTATAAAAGGACGGGGAGCTGTTTTTATAATTTTACTTCCTTTCTTAAAAATAATTCCCTTAATATTTTCAAAATCTCCTCTACCCTCTTCTAAAGCATTTATCAATTCCAAAGTTGTTTCTTCCCCTTCGCCAATTACTCCAAAATCAAAAGAAGAGTTTTTGATTACTTCTAAAGGTGTGGCCGTTATATGAGGCCCCCCGATTATAACTGGACAATTCAGTTTTTCTTTTATTCTCTGGGTAATTTTTTCAGCTTTGTAAAAATCAGAAGTTACAGAAGTTAATCCAATGATATCCGGTCTGAATTCATCTGCTTCTTTTAAAATATCATTAACAGAATATCCTAGGGGAGGAGCATCAATAATTTTTACTATTTTCCCTGCATCCTCCAAAACAGCTGCCAAGTAAGCCAAACCCAAAGATTGAGACATATTTCCTACTTCAGCTAATTTAGAAAATTCTTCTTTTAAAGAATATGGAGGATAAATCAACAAAATTTTTGAAGTCATTTCAAAACCTTTATTTTTTAATAAAATAAAACTTTAATAATATGTTTTTTACTTAACTTCAATATTGCCTTAGCAGAGGTTGAAATTTCTTTAAAATCTACTTTAGAATCACCATTTGAGCGATCTGTAAAGATAATGGGAATTTCAATATAGGTGAATCCATTGTTTTTTACATTATATACCATTTCCACCTGAAAAGCATAGCCAACAGAATTAATCTGGCTAAAATTTAAAGATTCAATAAAATTTTGGGAGTAGCATTTAAAACCAGCTGTGCAATCTGAAATCGGTAATCTTAATAACAATTTAGTAAAAATATTAGCCAGACGACTTAATGCTCTCCTATTCCACTTGGTTAACATTGCTCCACCTTTGACATAGCGGGAACCTAAGACTAAATCATAGCCTTGGCGAGCCTTACAAAGCAAACCAGGAATGTCTTTGGGATTGTGGGAAA
>CAYFQT010000037.1:0-19111 GCA_964345445.1 uncultured Candidatus Saccharibacteria bacterium | reverse complement strand
TTAGGTTAAGTCCTTTAACGAGCGTAACCCTTACCATATGTTGGATTTTCATATGGGACTGCCCCGGTTAACGGGGAGGAAGGTGAGGATGACGTCTAGTCAGCATGGCCCTTATGTCTCGGGCTACACACATGCTACAATGGCCAATATAATGGGTTGCCAAGCCGTAAGGCGGAGCTAATCCTATAAAACTGGTCTTAGTTCGGATTGAGGGCTGCAACTCGCCCTCATGAAGTTGGAATCGCTAGTAATCGCCGGTCAGCAACACGGCGGTGAATACGTTCTCGGCTCTTGTACACACCGCCCGTCACACCACGAAAGTCAGTAACACCTGAAGATCCGAGCTCAGCTCGGGCACACGGTGGGGCTGATGATTGGGGTGAAGTCGTAACAAGGTATCCGTAGGGGAATCTGCGGATGGATCACCTCCTTTCTAGGGTGAATTAGAACTCCACAATGTGAAGTTCCATCCAGGTCGTTCTTACTTTCCTGCCACTTTTCAGTTGTTAAAAATTTATTTTATATAGATTTTATTATAAGTAGCTTAAAAATCAGGAAAATTTTTTATGAAAGGAAAAATTTTGGTTTATATTGGCGCAGCCATAGTTATTATCTGTTTCTTTTTACCTTGGTTGAATTTTCCTGGAGTAGAAAACATAATTAGCAAAAGTGGATTTCAGATAGATAAAAATGTTGTTTCATTAGGCGCGAGTACTTCTTCAAACAGAGTATATTTTGTTTACATTATTCCAATTTTAGCATTACTGAGTGCAGGATTAGTATTTTTTTATTCTAAATTTGAAAAGAATATAAAAAGTATTGGGTTAGCTGAAATTATATTAGGAATTTTGCCATTAATTTTTGGAATTTATCTTTGGCTTGAAGTTAATAGGATAGAAAAAGAAACCGCTAAAATTTTTGAAGAGATAGGAAGTGAATTTAAAACAGGAATAAGTATTGGTATAGGATTATGGGGAACAGTATTAGGATTTTTATTGATTATTATAGGCGGAGTTGTGATGATGGTTGGAAAGCCAAAAGAAGCAAGCGAGCCCCCTATAACTTAATGTCTTAATTTTAAAATTAAAAGAGTTGGCATTGCCATCTCTTTTTTTATATAATATTAATGTAAGATATATAAAAGTATAGCCTGCAGTGGTAGGATGTGAAGTGGGATAGACTCCAACGAGGGCATATAGCTCAGTTGGTTAGAGCGCCACACTGATAATGTGGAGGTCCCTGGTTCAAGTCCAGGTATGCCCACGTCGAAGTAAACTTCAAGTTCTCGTTCCGATGTACATCGGGACTCTCACTTTCCGTTCACTTCTCCTTTTTCGAAAAAATGCTAAAGCATTTTTTCGAGTAATAATTATTAGAAATATCCGCAACTCTACGGAGTAACTAATGTAGAGGTCGGAGGTTCAAATCCTCCGTCGCCCAACATATCGAAACTTATTTCTATTATCGCCCCGGTAATAACCAAGAGTTATCAATACATAATATTTAATTAAGATATTGATATATTTTTTGATTATAGTAATATATTAAAAAAGAGCTCTTTGATTTAGGAGACACAAGATGTTTTCTAGAATTTTTTGGGGAATATTAGGTATTATAGTTGGCTTTTTGATGATTTATAAAAATGTATCACTAGTTTCCTTTACAGGAAAAAATAGTTGGGCGGAAAAATTTCTTGGTCCGGGTGGTACCTTTACTTTTTATAAAATAATTGGTATTTTAGTAATAGTTGTTGCTTTTTTATATCTAACTGGTGGATTGAATAATATTATAACAAGTATTCAGTATCTATGGTTTTAATTTTTAATAAATAAATTTGTGACTTCCTTTTTAAAAGGACGGTCGAAAGTCAATTATAAAATTTAAAGGAGGAATTAAATGGATTTATCAAAATTAAGTAAAGCTGATAAAATTATTGGTATAGGAGCAATAGTTGGCTTAATTGGTACTTTTTTACCTTGGATGAGTACTAGTTGGGATGTAATGGGTATTACCGGGGGAGTTAGTGTTAGTGGTTTTAGTGGTCTTGGGACTTTAGCTTTTATTGCAGCCCTAGCATCTCTAATTGTTATAGCTCTACCTTTTTTTGGCACAAAACTTCCTAAACTGCCTTTAACTGAGGGGGTTTTGCAAATGATATTAGGAGCTGTAGTTGCTGGCATTCCCATTATTAGAATTCTTCAGATAGGTCGTTTTAGCTTCACTGGTGTTTCCTTCGGAGTTTTTGTAACCATAGCTGGTGGTATTGTTATGATTTTTGGTGGTAGTTTAAAACAGAAAGAAGGAGGAGTTAAAACCCCACCTGCTAGTACTCCACCTACTGAGTAAGAGGTGTGGTTTATATTAATAATTTTTTCTTTTAATTCTATATCCCCGCTTTATTTAATAATAAGCGGGGATATAGATATTGATAAAGTTAATATGGGATTCTGATTTTCAACAAAGTTGAGACATTAGACTTATTTTACCCGTCAAACTTTTTCCAAAAGGTAATCGGATCGGATAAAGAGTGCTTGCTTTGTCCCGAAAATCTTCGCGAGGAACAATCCGAGCGACTAGATTTTCGAGATTCCGTTTATCTACAATTTAATATTACAAAGAGGGGATGTAGCTCAGTGGGAGAGCACCGCATTTGCACTGCGGGGGTCGCGGGTTCAAATCCCGCCATCTCCACAAACAATAGTCAAGATACGGGATAGCGAAATTGTAACTACTCGTTTTACTCGCAGATAGTTCATTCTTTCTTTTTTATAAATAATACCAAACTTTTTTATAGATTAATCATTTTCTTTTTCTTCTTTTCTTGACATTATTTCTTATCGTTTTATTATTAAATTAGTAGCACTTTTTGTGCATTATTATAAGATATAAATCTAATTTGGGAATTGTTATTATGAATCAAATTATTCAAGAATGGGGTAATGCCCTTTCAAAATCTTTAGAAGATGTAGGTGGAAAGATTATTCGATTTATTCCTAATTTGTTAGCTGCTATTATAATTTTAGTCTTTGGTTGGCTTATAGCGGTGTGGTTGGGTAAATTGGTAGATAAAGTTGTCAAAATTATAGGTTTAAATACCTTATGTCGAAAATTTAAAGTAGAAGAAGTTTTGAAAAGGACAGGTTGGAAAAATGATGTTGCTAGTTTTCTGGGAGTTTTAGTTAAATGGATTATTCTTATTGTGGTATTTATAACAACTGCTGATGCCTTAAAACTTTACCCAGTTACTGAGTTTTTGAATAGAGTATTGTCTTATTCCCCTTCTGTAATTGCTGCGGTTGGTATATTACTTGTTGGAGTATTACTGGGCAATTTTTTAGGAAATATTGTAAAAGGAGCTGTGAAGGCAGCAGAGATTAAATATGCGGATATTTTAGGAGCTGTAACTAAATATGTTATTTTAGTTTTTAGTGTTTTAGCGGCTTTAATTCAATTGGGAATTGCTACTTCTTTGATTCAAATTTTAGTTCAGGGTGTTGTGGGTTCTATTGCTATAGCTGCTGGTTTAGCTTTTGGTTTGGGGGGTAAAGATGCTGCTTCTGAAATTTTAGAAAAAGTAAAGAAAGATCTGTCAAGAAAATAGTAATAAAAATAATTTAATGTTTATTTAATATAAATAATTAAAGATAATGTGCTGTAAAGTTTTATTATTTATTATTTTTTGATATTTCTTGACATTTTATATTTAAAAAGTTATAATATAAATGTGTGGATAAGTATGTAGGAAGGAGAAGACGAATATAATGAGAATAAAAATAAATAACCAAATAAAAAAAGGCGGTTTCTTATAATGATGATAAAAGCTATTATGCTTGTATTGTTTGCCGCCTGAATTTAGGCGGTTTTTTAATTTTTTTTTTCATTTATTTTAGTTTTAAAACAGATAATTTTTAAATATGCTCTTTTAAAAATGAATATTAGATAAAATACAAATCGATCACCTGATAAAGATAATTAATAATTGTTAGTCAATGTTAAGTTAAGTATCTAAAGGGCACATGGTGGATGCCTTGGCGGAAAGTACCGAAGAAGGACGTGGGAAGCTGCGATAAGCGTCGGGTAACTGCTGACCAAGTTAAAATCCGGCGATTTCCTAATGAGATAACTTTTCCATAAAGGAAAATCCGATATTATATCGGATAGGGAACCAGGCGAACTGAAACATCTTAGTAACCTGAGGAAAAGAAATCAAAAGAGATTTCCTTAGTAGTGGTGAGCGAACGGGAAAAAGTCTAAACCTTATTTGTTTTCTTTTGTATATTTTTGATATAAAAGAAAGGCTACGACCATCTTATATGTAGTGAGTTATTAAATAAGGGGTTGCAAGATAATTGCTACGTTAGTCTTTTATAATTTGAAAAATTACACCGAAGCGAAGCGAAGGTAATAATTTGAAATTATTTTGGGCTAACTAACTAAGTTCGTAGGCTTAGATGAAGTAAAAAATCAAGATTTTTAGTCGAAGGATTCTGGAAAGGACAACCATAGAGGGTAATAGTCCCGTAGACGAAAAAAATCTTGACTTCATTACAATTATTCTTAAGTACCACGGGACACGAGAAACCCTGTGGGAAGCTGGGTGGACCACCATCCAAGACTAAATATACTTTTTGACCGATAGTGGACTAGTACCGTGAGGGAAAGGTGAAAAGCACCCCGGTTAGGGGAGTGAAATAGTATCTGAAACCATGTGCTTACAAGAAGTCAGAGCCCCCCACCACTTTTTATAATTTGAGCAAAGTGAGAATTAAGATATAATTCAAATTTCTGAATATTATAAATTGTGGAGAGTGGTGGGGGGTCATGGCGTGCCTTTTGTAGAATGAACCAACGAGTTAATCTTAATGGCAAGCTTAATCCCGCCCTTTGAGGTTTAGTTTTTAAATTATTTCTAATTCTAGACAACAAAGGGCGGGAGTAGGCGTAGGGAAACCAAGTCCTAATAGGGCGAAATAAGTCATTATGATTAGACCCGAAACCAAGTGATCTATCTATGGCCAGGGTGAAGTTCCGATAATACGGGATGGAGGCCCGAACCTTTCTCAGTTGCAATTGGGAGGGATGAGCTGTGGATAGCAGTAAAAAGCTAAACGAACTTGGAGATAGCTGGTTCTCCCCGAAATAGCTTTAGGGCTAGCCTTGTAGTAGATTTATGGAGGTAGAGCACTGAATGGGCTTGGGGTTTTATAACTACCAATTCCAACCAAACTCCGAATGTCATAAATTTTATCTACAAGAGTCAGACTAGCAGGGATAAGCTTGTTAGTCGAGAGGGAAACAACCCTGATCATCATCTAAGGTCCCTAAGTTATAGCTAAGTGTGAAAGGAAGTGAAATTACTTGGACAACCAGGATGTTGGCTTAGAAGCAGCCATCATTTAAAAAATGCGTAACAGCTTACTGGTCAAGTGATTTTGCGCCGAAAATTTATCGGGGCTTAAGCTATACACCGAAGATATGATCCTCCACCAATTATGGTGGGGGAGGTAGGGGAGCGTCCCTCACTTTACGAAGCTAAACCATAAGGTTTGGTGGAAAGTGAGGAAGTGCGAATGTTGGTATAAGTAGCGAACTGTCCGGTGAGAAACCGGACCACCGTAAGCCTAAGGTTTCTCCGGCAATGTTAATCAACCGGAGGTTAGTCGGTCCTAAGCCAAAGCTGAAAGGCGTAGGTGATGGATAATCGGTTGATATTCCGATACCATTATAAATTTTTTGACTTTAGGGGTGACGCAACGTGGTAGATTGAGCATGCTTTGGTTATGTGTGTCTAAGTTTGTAGGGAGTGATCCGACAAGCAAATCTATCGGATCGTCCAATCCTGAGGAACGAATGAAATCCTGAATTAAGGAAATTCGATTAATTCATGTTGCCAAGAAAAACCTCGAAAATAGAGTTTATAATGACCGTACCGCAAACCGACACTGGTAGGCTAAAAGAGTATTTTAAGGTGATCGAGAGAACCCTCGTTAAGGAACTCGGCAAAAAAGCGACCGTAACTTCGGAATAAGGTCTTCCCCCACCACTTTGTTAGGAAGCCTAAATATAAAATTGAGGTATTTAAAAATTTATATCTCTAATTATAAAAAGGTTTCTTACTAAAGTGGTGGGGGGCGCAGCGAAAGAGCCCAGGCGACTGTTTACTAAAAACACAGGACTCTGCAAAACCGCAAGGTGAAGTATAGGGTCTGACGCCTGCCCAATGCTAGAAGGTTACGGAAACCCCTGTAAGGGGGGGACCCAAGCCCTAGTGAATGGCGGCAGTAACTATAACTGTCCTAAGGTAGAAAATCTGCCTTAGTAAAATCTAGCTATATGCTGGAAAGCCTGTTCTCATTAAAGAGTTTGAGTATCTGGTGCTACTATGGTATAATATTTCCTTAGAAAGGGAATAAAATGCCAAGTAAAAATGTATCCAGTGCAGGCAATCAGCAGGGAAGGCAAAAACTTATAGGATGGGTTGTTGGATTTATAGATGGAGAAGGTTGTTTTTCAGTAAGTATAAATAAAAATTCAACAACATCTTCTGGCTGGCAAATTTTTCCTGAATTAGTTGTTACTCAGGGAAAGAAAAGTATTTGTTCTTTAAAAGAATTACAAGATTTTTTTGGATGTGGAAGAATTTTTGTTAATTATCGACATGATAATCATAGAGAGGATTTATATAGATTTTGTATAAGAAGTATTGATGATTTACATAATAAAGTTATTCCTTTCTTTCAGAAAAATTCTCTAAAAACTGCTAAAAAAGAAGATTTTCAAAAATTTACAAAAATAGTGAAAATTATGTCCAGAAAAGAACATCTTAGTAAAAAAGGCATGGAAAAAATTGCTAAAATTGTTCAGAATATGAATCGTAAAAAACCATCTAGATTTTTGTTACCCTCAGAGACTATACGCTAGACCCCAATTTAATATTGGGGAAGATATAGTCCGAACTGCATGGCGACATGTAGAATCCATATCGCTATGGATCGCTCCGATGTCCATCGGAGTCATACCTATCTCGTAAAAGATAGGGAAGTAACAGATTGAGCGAAATTCCTTGTCGTGTAAGTTACGACCCGCACGAATGGCGTAACGGTCTGGGCACTGTCTCAACGAGGGACTCGGCGAAATTTCAATACCGGTAAAGATGCCGGTTACCCACGACAAGACGGAAAGACCCCGTGAAGCTTTACTATAGCCTGATATTGGGTTTTGAAAAAGTATTGTGTAGCGTAGGAGGGAGCTTCGGCGCCAATGAAACACCTCCCTTACTTTTTTGAAATTCTAACCCCGTAAATTTCTACGGGGGACAGTGTCTGGTGGGTAGTTTGACTGGGGCGGTCGCCTCCTAAAGAGTAACGGAGGCGTTCAAAGGTTCCCTTAGTCCCGATGGAAATGGGGCTGAAAGTGTAAAAGCATAAGGGAGCTTAACTGCGAGACTTACAAGTCAAGCATGGACCATATGTCCACCAGCCTTTGGCTGGGATGCGAAAGCAGGATTTAGTGATCCCCCGACAGCTTGTGGAAGTGTCGGGGCTCAACGGATAAAAGTTACTCCGGGGATAACAGGCTTATCGGTCCCAAGAGTTCATATCGACGGACCGGTTTGGCACCTCGATGTCGGCTCATCGCATCCTCCTGGTGAAGTAGCCAGGAAGGGTTGGGCTGTTCGCCCATTAAAGCGGTACGCGAGCTGGGTTTAGAACGTTGTGAAACAGTTCGGACCCTATCTGTCGTGGGCGTGGAAGTTTGAGAGGGGTTACACCTAGTACGAGAGGACCGGTGTGAGGAAACCTCTAGTGTACCAGTTGTTAAGCCTTTAGCATTGCTGGGTAGCTATGTTTCTTTTGGATAAGCGCTGAAAGCATCTAAGCGCGAAGCCATCCTCAAGATTAGACTTCGTCTCTTTATTTTTTGAGATAGAGATTCCTAGAAGATTACTAGGTTGATAGGCTCTAAGTGTAAGATCGGTAACGATTTTAGCTGAGGAGTACTAATAGATCGAATACTTAACTACTTAATACTGCAGAGTTGTAAATTTATATTTTTACAATTTTGTGGTTATATTGACTAACAATTATTGATTATCTTAAACTTATTAAGTATAAGATTTTTGGTTCCTTTAGCGATGGGGAAACACCTCTTCCCATTCCGAACAGAGAAGTTAAGTCCATCAGCGCCGATGGTACTTTCGCCGCAAGGCGTAGGGAGAGTAGGTCGGAGCCAAGAATTTTGTACTTAATTTTAAATACCGCCTTTATGGCGGTTTTTTTATTCTTGCTTTTTATAAAAAAATAATTTTAATTTGTTTAAAATTTAATAAAATGATAAACTTAAAAATAAATATATAATAAATAATTTAGAATATATTGTAAAGATAAAAATATGAGAATAATAGCTGACTTTCATATACATTCAAAATATTCCCGAGCTACTAGCCCCCAGATGAATATAGATAATTTGATAAGATGGGCAAAAATTAAAGGGATTAATCTTCTAGGCACTGGGGATTTTACTCACCCAGCTTGGTTTTCTGAACTTAAAGAAAAATTGGAACCAATGGGGAATGGATTATTAAAAAGTAAGAGTAAAAGTAATAAGGAATTAGGGATTAGTACTGATTCCCAATTCCCAATTTCCAATGCTGATACTTATTTCATCCTCACCTCGGAAATTTCTTGTATCTATTCTAAGAATAATCGAGTATATAAAATTCATTTACTTGTTTTTTCACCTTCTTTTGAGGTGACTTCGGAAATTAATAAAAAATTAGGAGATATTGGAAATCTATATGCAGATGGTCGTCCAATCCTGGGATTAGATGCTAAAGAATTAACTAAAATTGTTTTGGATATATCAAAAGATTGTCTTATAATTCCTGCTCATATTTGGACTCCTTGGTTTTCTTTATTTGGTTCAAACTCTGGTTTTAACTCTTTCCAAGAGTGTTTTGAGGAACTTTCACCATATATTTATGCTATTGAAACTGGTTTATCTTCTGATCCAGCTATGAACTGGAGGATTTCTCAATTAGATAAAAAAGGTATAATTTCTGGTTCAGATTCTCATTCGTCTTCTAAAATTGGTCGAGAAGCTTGTGTTTTTAAAACAAATTTAGATTATAAATCTATTTGTGATGCTATATGTGGACGAAAGCCAGATAAGTTATTATATACAGTGGAATTTTTTCCTGAAGAGGGGAAATATCATTTTACAGGGCACAGAAGCTGCCAAGTTGTTCGTTCACCTCAGGATACAAAAAAAAGAGGAACTATATGTTCGGAATGTGGAAAGAAATTAACTGTGGGAGTGATGCATAGAGTGGAAGAATTAGCAGATCGACCAGAAGGATATATTCCGGATAATTCCCCTTCATTTAAAAATTTAATTCCTTTGGAAGAAATTATTGCTGAGGCAGAAGAAAAACAGACAGGAACCAAAACAGTATTAGATGAATATTTAAAATTTATAAATTTATTTAAAAATGAATTTAATATTTTATTAGAAGAGCCTATAGAAAATTTAGAGCAGGTAAATTCTAAAGTGGCTGAAGGAATAAAAAAAACGCGAGAAGGAAAAGTGAATATTTCCCCAGGATATGATGGAGTTTATGGTAAAGTAAGTATTTGGAAAGAAGGTGAAAAACAAGAGAAAGAAAAACAAATAAGTTTATTTGAATGATCTTCTAATTGGATCTATAATTATCCAATCACCAGGTATTAACATAGAACGAACTTTTTTTCTATACTCAAAATATTCAGGATCTTTTATACTTTTTTTCTCTTCTATTCCAGCTATTGCATAGCCAATTATAGTTAGAAGAAGACCTAAAGGTATGAAAAGCCAACTTTCAGCAGCTAATTCAATTCCAACTAAAAATAATATCATTCCTGTATAAATTGGATGTCTAAGATATTTATAAATTCCCTTCTGAATAATTTTTATAGGGGAAGAGCCAGGAAGATTCCAATTTTCTCCCAAGCTAAATCTTCCACTAATTTGTAATACTATTCCAGTAATAAATATACAAATTCCAATTATCTCTTGGGTAAATGAAGGGTTCATAGTCCATATATTTATATATTTTATAATTTGGGCGGAGATGAATGCTGTGCATATTATCATTTTTAATAAAAATACTTTTTCCCTTGTTCCCCAAGAAAATAATATTAAAAAAACACCCAACCAAAATAATATTAATTTTAAATATAACCAGTTCATCTTTTGATCCATAAGTTAATCTTGTCTATTACCTATTTTTATAATAGCAAAATATAATTTTAAAAGCCAAAAAATGAGAAGGTCTAAAGGACGTTTTGAACAATCGATTTTTTATAAAATTACTTTAAGAAATAAAATATTAGGTACAGGATTATCTTTTTTAATTTTATTTCTCATTTCTTATTACCCAAGTATCAACTTTCCTAACCCTATAGAAATTAGGATTATACTAATAGCAAGTTTTATTTGGTTGTTTATTTTTACAATTGCAACAGAAATTTTAAAAAATAAAGGTTACAGCACGAGACTTATTCGTTATCCTGAACTTATAATTGGTTCAATTTTACTTGGTGCTTTTATTCATTTTTTTGGCGGTTTAAATGGTCCTTTTATTTTTGTTTATTCATTCTCTATAATAGGCGCTGCCTATAATTTGGAATTTTTATTGCCTTTTATTATAGCTGCTATCGGTGGAATATTAATAATTGCCGAATTTATTTTTCTTGTTAGGAGCGGGGAGATAATTTTTGATTTTCTTTCTTTTTTTCAGATGTTTTTAAGGATTATATTTTTATTTTTCATTGCTAACTATAGCCAATATCTAATTAAAATTTTTATACAAGAGAAACAAGAAAGAGAAAAAGTAAATAAGCTTTATTCTAGATTGCAGAAGAATTATAGAACTTTGAAAGAATTAGATGAAGCTAAAGATACATTTGTTTCCATAGCTTCTCACCAGCTTCGTACTCCACTTGCTCAAATTGAAGGATATCTTTCTATGATTCTTGAAAAAAAGTTTGGCAAAATTCCCAGACACCTAAAGAAACCATTTGATAAATTATATACTGCTTCGAAAAGAATGAAAGAAATTGTAGAAAATATACTCACCGCTTCTGCTTTAGATGCTAAAAAATTAATTTTTAAGAAATTTCCTGTGGATTTGTTGAAAATTATACGAAGTCAGATGGAATTTTTAAAAAAAGATGCTAAAGATAAAAGATTAAATTTAAAATTAATAGAAACGAGAGAAAAAATACCAAAGATAAAAGTAGATCCAGAAAAAATAAAATATGTAATAGAGAATTTAGTCAGCAATGCTATAAAATATACTCCCAAAGGAGAAATTGAAGTAAGAATTTACAAACAAAAAAGATATATTATTTTTGAAGTATCTGATTCAGGAATTGGAGTTCCTCGAAAAGAACAAAAATATTTATTTACTAAATTTTTTAGAGCAAGTAATGCTAAAGCAATTAATCCTTCTGGTATGGGAATGGGTCTATATGTAAGTAAGTCTTTGGTAGAAGGGATGAACGGTCAGATTATATTTAAAAGTTCCGAAGGTAAAGGAAGTACTTTTGGTTTCAAATTTCTAATATCCTAATCACTACAAATCTATATTCAAATATATCCGAATATTAGATTAAGAAGATTTATTATGTCTAAGATATATATTGGAACCTCTGGATATTCTTATCAGCATTGGAAAAAAATTTTTTATCCTGAGGATGTAAAACAGAATAAATGGTTAGAATATTATGCTCAACATTTTAATACTGTTGAGCTTAATGTTACTTTTTATAGACTACCTGGTGAAAAAGTTTTTTCCGGCTGGTATAACAGGGTGCCAAAGGATTTTTTATTTGTAGTTAAAGGAAGCCGATTTATTACTCATATTAAAAAATTAAATAATTGTCAAGAACCTTTAGATTTATTAATGCAGCGTGTAAAATTATTAAAAGAAAAATTAGGAGTGATTCTTTGGCAACTACCTCCTTCATTAAGATTAGCAATAGGCGATAAGGATTCGGGGATAAGGATAGAAAAATTTGAGGGATTTTTAAAACTACTTATTTCTTATCACTTATCTCATATTCCTAGATTTTCTTTTGAATTTCGCCATCAAAGCTGGTTTTGTAAAGAAGTCTATGATTTACTTAAAAAATATAATATAGCTTTATGTATTGCTGATTCTCCTCGTTGGCCTTTATCAGAAGAGACAACTGCTGATTTTGTTTATCTGAGATTTCATGGCGGAAAAGAATTATATGGCTCTAATTATTCTGATAAAGAACTGGCATCCTGGGCAGAAAAAATCAAAAAATGGAAAAAGTCCAAAGATATTTATGCCTATTTCAACAATGATGCCTACGGGTATGCCGTAGAAAATGCCAAAACTTTAAAAAAGTTGACACAAAGTTGATTTTAAACTAATATTAAATCTACTTTTGTTTTGTTAACAATTGAATAAAAATTCTGGAAAGGAGAATGTTAGAAATGCGAAAAGAAAGGACTGAAAGAGAAATAGAAGAAGCAGATGTTTTTAGTTGGGATGACAAGGTAAAACCAAAAGGAGAGAAAAGAATAGGAAAAGTTGTTAATATTTATAAGTATGGGGAACCTTTTGAGGTTGAGTTTGAAGATGGCAAAAGAGAACGCTTTACAAGGTTTGATTTAGAACATGTAGATGAAAGTAAGAGAAATAAACCAATTCGTTTTTCTATAAGGGAGATAGTTTTTTCTCAACAATATGGTCTTGGAATTGTTAGAGAAGAAAAAAAGAAAGATGATAAGCAGTTTTTCCCAATGTACAAGATAGAAGATATCTTTGTTGGTGAGAATGGTTATTTTAGATCATCTACTGAGTGGGTTAAAGCATATTCTCTAAGGAAAGCTACTAATGAAGAGAAAGAAAGGTTTATGAAGAATATAGAAATAGCAAATAAGTTTTGTGATATTAATTTAGTACTTAAAAAAGAGGAACTAGCTAAAATCATCGAGATTGTTAAAGGAAAAATAGACCCAAAAATCGTTGAGAAGTTTCAAAAAATTTATGATTCTAAAAGAATTACTATCTAACTAATCAAAAAATAATTTTTAATATGAAAAATCAGTTGTAGAGCCAAAAGTTTATTTTCATTTCAACTTTTGGCTCTTTTTGTTATTTAATATAGCAAGTTATTCTCAATATAATAACTTAACAAAATATCACGATCGAGATTATTTGTTAAGTGGAATTGTAGATAAAATTTTCCAAAATCTACCCAAAATTAGTAAACCTCGTATATCCCTGCCCTAAAGGACAGGACTTTTCTTTATTTATATAATTTATATTTTAATCCCTTCATCCCTGGCCTGAAGCCCAGAACTTTTAGGTTATACGGGGTAAAATCTCATTTACTAAATATCACGATCGTGAATATGAGTAAATGGAGAATTTGTTAACTTTTCTTTTTGTTTGTTAACTTTTCTTTTTGTTTGATTTTCTGGTAGACTTAAATTAAAGTAAAGACAGCCCTGTTATCCACTTACGTTACAACAGGGCTTCGACCTTTGCGAGGAATAATTGATATAATCAAAGGTCTCAGGATTTTTTATGATTGCGGCTTCACATATAGCAGTAGGTGCGGCTATAGGTGCTAAGACAAACAGTTTTTTTTGGGGAGGACTGTTGTCTTTAATTTCTCATTTCATTTTAGATAGATTTCCTCATTTTGATATTGGTTTTAGTATTAAAAGAAATAAATTTAAACTTAAACCAATTCATATGATTGTTGGTTTGTTTGATTTTTTTACTTCTTTCTTTGTAATTTTTATTTTGTTTGGTAAATTTTCCAATTTTCATTTTATTTTTTTCGGAGCGGCTATGGCCATTTTGCCTGATATAATTGATGTAACCAGATATTTTTTTAAATTGCCATTTTTATATTGGTATTTTAATTTACATAATAGGATTCAAGGATCAGAAGATAAAATTTCCGGAACAATTTTCCAAATATTAATAATTGTCCTTTCTTTGTTTATTACTTTTTATTAAATTTTTTGGTAAACTGAAGGTAAAAAGAGTTAAAATTATTTTTACAAAAAATGAGATTATCTAATTCTAAATTTGTTTTGGGTGGAGCAGCCTTTGCCAGTGGGGTATTGATAAAAAGTCCGCATTTTTTGACAGTTGGTATGAGAGTGCCTAATGATAAGATATCTGTCTATCTTGAACACTTGGAAAATTTATCTGAAAGAAATAAATTCTTAACTAAGCCTTTTATTAGAGGAATGATTCTTCTTTTGGAAGTCTTTCGGCTTCTGATAGTAAGCAGAAAATATAGAAAAGTGCCTCTGGAAGAGCTGGAAAAACCGAAACCTAAAAAAAATTTTTTGCAAAAAATTGATTTTTGTTGGTTTATACTCATTGCTTTTACTATTTTATTTTTTATTTTTTTAAAAATTCAAGATTTAGTGAGAAATTTGCAATTTATTTTAGGACAGGTGGGAATAGTTATTGTTTCAGAAGTTTTGTTTTATATTTTTATTTTGGCAATTTGTTTACTTTTTCTTCGTTTTAAAAGATATGGAATCATTTTACAATATCATGGTGCAGAACATAAATCTATTAATGCTTATGAAGCTGGGATAAAATTAGATCCAAAAAAAGTTTTACAATTTTCTAGAGTTAATTTAAGATGCGGAACAACTCTCCTATGGTTTTTAATGATAATAGATATTTTTCTTCTTTCTTTTTCTACTTTTTTACCTATTTGGCCTAAGGGATTGTTTTTAAATTTAGTTTTAATAATAGTTTTATTTTTCTTTCTTTTTTCAATATCTTTTGAAGTAATGATGTTAGCTTTAAGATATTCTCACATTTGGTTAGGAAAAATTTTATTATGGCCAGCCCTACAATTACAAAAAATAGGTACAAAAGAGCCCAATATAGAACAAATTGAAGTTGCCTTAGCTGCTTTAGAAAAAGTTCTAAAAGAAGAAAAAAAGTATAAGAAAGGAAAATAGTGAGTTTAGAAAAATATTATAAAAAAAGAATATTTAATAAAACTTGTGAGCCTGAGGGCAAGCTAAGAACTCATGGGGAATTTAGATTTGTTGTTCATAAACACCAGGCTCGTAATTTACATTGGGACTTCAGATTAGAACTTCCTGAAGATCCTCCGGAGAAAAAAAATGATCCTCCTGAAGGATTAGGATATTGGGTTTTAAAATCATGGGCAGTACCTAAAGAACCGCCTAATACTTTAGGTATTAAAAGGCTTGCTCTTGAAGTTGAAGATCATCC
This sequence comes from uncultured Candidatus Saccharibacteria bacterium, assembly GCA_964345445.1. Taxonomy (GTDB): domain Bacteria; phylum Patescibacteriota; class CPR2_A; order CAYFQT01; family CAYFQT01; genus CAYFQT01. The sequence goes on along the minus strand of CAYFQT010000037.1, from coordinate 3,816 downwards.
TGTGGACTATATTGACTTTCATGGAATAATTCCTGAAGGTCAATATGGAGCAGGAAAAGTTGAAATTTGGGATTCAGGAAAATTTAAATTAATTTCTAGATTAGACAATCAAATTGAATTTACATTGTCAGGCAAAAGATTGATTGGTGAATATGTTATGTTGAAAATGAAAGGACCAAAGTGGAAAGAGAATCATTGGTTGTTTTTTAAGAAATAATATTAAAAAATCCTAAATCCTAAACCCGAAATACTAAACAATTTCAAATTACCAAAATGCTACCACAGCCCCGCCCAACCGCCCTTAAATTGTATGGATTATATACCAAATCCAAAACTGTTTAGAACATTGGAAAATTAGAATTTTGAATTTATTTAGGGTTTAGATATTAGAAATTAGAATTTATTTCCTCATTGGTAATTTCTAAAAAGGTGTTATAATTTTTTAAATTAAGTTATAATTATAATAGAAGGTTAGTTTTAATATATGAGGTTATTATTATGGCTATTAAATTTGAAGAGACAAATTTTGGAGAAGTGATAATAGATGGTCAAAAATACGGTGATGTTTTAGTAATAACAGATGAGATAATTCCTAGAGATAGTGAGCTTTTACATAAGCTTTTTGGTACTAATCATAGAATTGCCGATGAGGAGATAGGGAAATTAATAGAAGGAAAGCCAGATATTATTGTTATTGGGGCAGGGCAATCAGGGCTTTTAGAAGTTACAGAAGATGCAAAAAGAAAATTGGAAGAATCAGGGGCGGAGATAGAAACTTACGAGACTCCTATAGCTATTGGCAAATTTAATGAAGCTTGTAATCTGGGCAAGAAAGTTAATGCTTTGATACATACAACTTGTTAATTTAAATACTAAATAACTAAATAACAGAAAGACCAAAGAACAAAAAGACAAAAGAAATAAAGAATAAATAACTAAAGAATAAAGAAACTAAAAAACTGGATAACTAAAAGATTTTTATTTAGTTATTATATTATTAAGTTTAAATGCCCCATTACTTACTTCGTTCCAACGGGACCTCAGCCTTTGTAAGAAGTGATTGATATATTCAAAGGCTTCGGGAGATTTTATGCCAGAGTATGATTTAAAAGGTAAAAAAGTTTTAATGGTTATTGCTTTTCATGATTTTAGAGATGAAGAATATCAAAAACCCAGAGAAATTTTAGAAAAAGCAGGAGCAGAGATCACAGTAGCTTCATCATCCTTGGGTCCAGCTTCAGGAAAGTTAGGAATGACTGTTAATGTAGACGCTCTTTTGGAGGATGTATTAGTGGGAGATTATGACGGGTTTGTTTTTATAGGTGGTCCTGGTGCTGCACAATATTTTGAAAACCAAACAGCATTGACACTTATAAAACAAGCTGATGAGGCTCACAAGGTGATCGCTGCAATTTGCATAGCCCCAGTTACTTTAGCTAATGCAGGGATTTTAGCTGGGAAACATGCTACAGTTTTTCCATCAGAAGCCACAGTTCTTAAAGAAAAAGGAGCAATTTATACAGGTCAAGCTGTGGAGACAAATGGTAATGGATTTATAATTACTGCTTCAGGGCCAGATGCAGCAGAAGAATTTGCTTACAGGATAGCCGAAGCACTCCCTAGAGTTAGAAGGTAATATAGATTAGTTTAGAATAAATTAATTTTTTGTGAGCTCTGTTTTTATTAAAGAATAAAAAATGGGCTCTTTTTTCTTTTAATTTATCCAAATTTTCTTTGACATAAGTCTTTAAAACTTGTATACTTAAATGTATGAAGGAATTTTCTTGTGAGGAATTCTAATTCTTTAAATTAAACTGGAGTTTCTAGTTATGACTAAATTAAGAAAAATTAATAATTTAAGAGGTAAAAAAAATATATTTATGGCTGATTTACTTGATAGGTATGACTATGATAATGAAAAAATTAATGAAGGAGATATTATAGAAGGAGAAGTAATCAAAGTTAGTAAAAATGAAGTTTGGGTAGATATTGAAAGAAGAGGAGTAGGAGTAGTTAGAGGACGAGAACTTTATGATGCCAATGGGAAAAATATTGATTTATCAATAGGTGATAAAGTATTAGTATATGTTTTGCAATTGGAGGATGAAGATGGATATATGGTTTTGTCTTTCAGAAGAACTGGTCGAGAGAAAGTTTGGCGAGATCTTAAACAGAGTCTAGATAAAGAAGAGATAATTTCTGTCAAAATATCCGAGGCTAATAAAGGAGGACTTTTAGTTAAAATTGGAGAAATTCAAGGTTTTATTCCTGCCTCGCAGCTTTCACCAGAAAATTATCCTAAAGTAAAGGGAGGTAATAAAGATGAAATTTTATCTCGACTTAAAAAATTATTAGGAAAAAGTATCAAAGTAAAAGTTATTGATATTGATCAATCTACAGGCAAACTTATTCTATCTGAAAAATCAGCTTGTGTAGAGAAGCGTAAAGAAAAAGTTTCTGGTTTTAAGATAGATCAAACCATTGCCGGAAAAGTAACTGGTATTGTTGATTTTGGAGTTTTTGTAGACATAGGAGGAATAGAAGGTTTAGTTCATATTTCTGAAGTAAGCTGGGATAAAGTAGATAATTTAAGTGACTATGTAAAAGTGGGACAGGAAATAAAAGTAAAAATCATCAATATAGAAAATGATAAAGTATTTTTGAGTATAAAAAGATTAACTCCTGATCCTTGGATTAAAGCTGTAAGTAAATATAAACCTAATCAAATAATTTTAGGCAAAATTACAAGAATTACTCCTTTTGGGGCTTTTGTAAATATAGATAGCAAGATAGATGGTCTAGTACATATTTCAGAAATAACTACAGAACATATATCCAACCCCCAAGATGTGTTAAGCGTGGGTGAAAAATTAGAATTTAAAATTCTTTCTATTGATCCTAAAAATCATAAGCTGGAACTTTCTTTGAAAGATTTAAAAGAAAAATCTCCAAAAAAAGTTCCAACCAGAGATTGGTCCGCCTCTGGCGGAAAAAAATCGAAAAAGATATCAAAAATAGAAGAAGTTGAAGGAATAACATCCTCGATTTTACAAAAATTAAAAAAAGCAGGATTTACTGATATAAAAACTTTAAATTCTGCTTCAGAAAAAGATTTAGTTAAAATTAAAGGAATTGGAGCAAAAAAAGCCAGGGAGATTTTAAAAAAGATAAAATAAGGGGTTAAAATTTATGGTTATTTAATTAATTTATTTTTTATATATAATATTATTTAGCTTATATAGCCCCGCAGAAGCGGGGTTTATGATAAATTACAAATTAATGCAAATTGATTACTTTGTAAAGAATTTTATCTTCGATAAAATTACAGCGTTCTTATTTGTAAAGATTATATTTAAATTCTAACTTTTTTCTCATTAATCTTGCTGGTTTCCGCTCGCTAACCACTACGAATATTAAATATAAAAAATCAAATATTAAAATGATAGATTAAAAGATTGCGAAAATTGCAGATTTTACAAAAGTATTTTAATAAAAATGAAATTTTACTTGAAATTTTACATTTTGATATGTAATTTTTACACTTTGCATTTTGAATTTTACATTTATTTATATAACCGTAGCCGACAAACAACTATATTATAATTTGTAACAAATTCGTATAGACATTTGTCCGCCTTGACTTGCATCAGGCGAGGCAGGTAGTCATTAGTAATAAGGTATATAAAATGATTCATATTTCTGATTTAGCTCAACAATTGAATATAAAAGAGGATGAGCTCCTTAAATTTATTTCGGAGTTAGGTTTAACTGTAAATAAAAATAAAAAGATTTCTGATAAAAAAGCAGAAGAAATAA
>CAYFQT010000036.1:0-21863 GCA_964345445.1 uncultured Candidatus Saccharibacteria bacterium | reverse complement strand
CTTTTTTCTGTTACCGATGGATTGCCAAAGGCACCAAACAGAAGAATAAAAAGAAAATAGAATATTCCAAACCAAGACAATTTCGCCAAAATCTTTTCCCACCATTTCTTTTTCATTATTTTCTACCTCCTCAAAATATTCTCATAAGTATTTTTTCAGTATTTAGTTTTTAAGAAGAAATTTATCTTAATTAATAAGAATAAATTATAGCAAATAATTTAGATGATGTCAAGAGTTTTGTTATTGACTTGCAACTTACGGATTACATTATTTAAATATAAAAAAGGCGGCGCGGAGCGCCGCCTATATTAGTGATTAATATCGCGTTAAATTCCATACAATTCTTGGAGGCCTGTGATGTCGTCATCATTTAAACTTCTTTTCTTTATTTCTCCTTCTGAAGAATAGCCATACATTGTTTCTTCTTGACAAGTATCTTCATATAAATCATCTAAACCAACACCATGACCAATTTCATGAGTGGCAATATTCTGAAGGTCCATCAATGCTTCATTTACAGTTGCATCCCCCCAGGTATAATCAGTATCGAACATAACATCAAACTCAACTATTTTTCTTATGCTTGGTGGCCCAGAGAAATATCCCCAAACATTTGTTACAGCAATAACTCCTGCTTTGGGATAATTTTCAAAAACCAATTCATTTCTGCCATCCGGTGCATCATCATCCCAGTCGGCATCATATTCAACAGTATAGGTTCCGAAAAGCTCTGCACTTGTATTTTTGTCCCATTCTTCTGTAGCTTTTGTAATCGCACTGACAACAAAACTTTTGGACATTCCAGAATTGTCAGGATCTATAACATAGTCTTGAGGTAGTTCTTTCCAGAGGACTCCTTTTCCCAAAAAATCATAACATTTGGCATCCTGCTCTTTATCTTTTCCTCCTCCAGCCCAAGGTGGTTTTACAAATCCCTCTTTGTAGTGAATAAATGTAATTTTCTCCAAACCAGGCGGATTTAAAGCCCAGCCATGTTCTGTATTTTCTATTGCCGCGGAATTCTCTACTTTGGCTTTTTCTTGAGCCTTTTCAGATGCAGGAATTAATGTCCCCGCTGCTACTGCTGTTGAAAAAACTAAAGCTGTTATTAGCAAACCAAAGATTATTAAACTTACTTTCTTTGACATTTTTACCTCCTTCTGTAATTTATTATATCTCTATCCTCTATTCTACCTTCTTAAATTTCATAAAGCAATAGTGTCAGCTGATATCAGCTTGCAGTCTATGGAATGGACTATTGGCTATATAAAAAGAGCCTTTTGGCTCTTTTTTGTCTTCTTGTTATTATATTTATTAATTTAAGAATATTTTTCTTCTTTTTCCTTTATCCTTTTCAATAATTCAAATGGATGCATATTGATATAATCTTTTCTGAAGGTGAATTTAACTTTTCCTCTCATATTTTTTGACAAAGCTTCCTTAACATAACTGATAGCTTCACCGGGAGAAAAGATATAGATATTTTCTATATCTTTGTTGCCCTTAAGCACTTTTTTAATATTTTTTCTAAATTCTAATCTAAAACTTCGTCTCAATTTATTTTTGGGAGATTCATAAGGAGAGCCTCCTTTAAAAACCTGTCCTTTACCACTTACTTGAAAAAATCCTCCTTTGTCTGGATATTCAGGTTTGGGATTTTTAAAAGTTAATGTCTTTTTGATAACTCCATTTGCAGCTATATAAAATTCCCCTCCTTGAGAGCCAGTAACAATAAATAAACTTTTTTCATCTTTAAATTGAGGTAATTTTTGTGATATTTTCATAGTATTCCCTTAATGAAATTAATTCTGAATTTATTCTATCAATTTTTAGATCTTTGAGCAAATCCTTTATTTTCCGCCAGCTGGCGGATGAACGTCGGGACTTATATTAATACTTATATTAATTTATTATATCTTAATTATTACTGTATAAAATTGTACACCTTATTATTTTATTTTTCAAAACAGGAGCATTTTTTGTCTTTAATATTTTTTATCTGCTCTGAAATACTTTCTAAATATAACTTTTGTTCTTCTTCGCCTTTAGCCTGATTTTTGTTAAGATTTGATTTATGTCTGTAGCCTCTTTTTTTCATTTCTTTTATTTCTTCTTCATGCCTTAAATATAAAGCTTTAAGTTTACCTCTCCATCTTTTTACTTCTGGATGATTTTTATAACTGATTTTATTTTTTGTTATTATATTCCAAATGGCATGAAGTTCTCTGTGTTCACCCAGTAGATGATTTTTGCACAAATATTTTGTTTTAATATCCCAAATTCTCATATTTTTATACTGGTCTTAATATGCCTGCCCAAACTTGCCAGACAAGAAGTGATTTGGCAACTAGACTTAATATTATATACATTCTTTCACCAAAAAGATAATTTTTCCAAGGACCAATCTTTTTATATTGAAGAATCATATTTATAGCAAAGACATTAAAAAATAAAAATATTGAAAAGAATATCCAGTATACAAAATTTGGCGGTCCGCCATACTCATTTCCTGCTCCAAAGAGATACATTGCAATAACAATCCAACAAATGGCTCCGGCAATACATCCAAAAATATAAGAAGTCCAATTTGTTTTTTCTGTTTTTTGATTATGTAATTCCATAATCCAGCCAAAAAGAATCATCATGGCATTTAGAGAAAAAATAAGAATGAGAGAAGGGCCATCATACATTCCCGCCAACATTGCTATAACTATAATCATTACAGAAGAACTTAATGAGTATTCTATCCAACGAGCATAATTAGCTCCTTTTTTAAGGTTTTTTACATACCATTTATATATTGTTGGTAATGACAAAATAAAATGTGCGGAAGCAGACAAAAATAAAAAAAGAACAACTAAAGGACCTAATCGTAAATCAATAAATTTTTCTGATCCTTGTGTTTGGATCTCCTTCATAATCTCTTTCAGTAATTTTTTCTTCTCCAATAAAAAAGATGTTAAATTCCTTTGCTTTAAGTGGTTTTTTTAATTTCATTACAACTTCGCCAGGGATTGTCTCTCCAGGTGCAAAATTGAATTTTTCAATTTTAATCTCTATTTTACCTTTACCAAAACCAAACATTTTGACTCCTTTATGAAATAGTTATTTATTTTTTTCAATTTTTTTAATATCTCTTTTTGTTAAATAAAATACAATTATAATAGAGATAAAACTTATAATCAAACCTGCAATAGGAAGAAATAAAATAGATAATCCTTCAACATATGGTTCATGATATGAGTAATTTTGAGTTTTAATGTTTACAATAATATAAGATAAAATAATAGATGCCACAATAGTCCAAAGAAAAGAAAATATAAAGGAAAATGTTCTTAAATGTGAGAGGTTTTTATATGAAAATTGTGTCTTTTTAAAAAATGAATAATTTATGACTAATAAAAAAATTGGTATAAATGCAAATATTATATAAATGAATGTAATTCCTATAAAATCGTTAAGTGTTTGTCTTTCAAAAAAATCGCCGGTGATTAAATATAAGAATAAAAATATAGCAAGAATTATTACATACGTCTTAATTAAATTTAAAAATATTATTTTTAAAAACTCTTTTTTGTTATATTTCATCTCTTTCCTAAAAATTTTTATTGTTTTTATTTTACCTCTAAAATCATTTTAATACAAAAATTATTCTGCTTTTTTAAAGTAAATACTCCTTTATTATGTCTTCCAAAATACATTTTCATATGTCTTCTTATTTATTCGTATCTTAAAGCTTCAATAGGATCTAGACGGGCGGCTTTGGCAGCGGGATATAAACCAGCTATAATTCCTATTATATTTAACTTTATTCTACCAAAAAATATTATAAAAACAAAAAATAGAGATTTAAATCTCTATTTTCTATCTTCTTATTTATCTTCCCAGCAATCTTAACAAAGTTCTTAAAATTATGAAAAAGACCCTATCAACTCCCATTTGTTCTATTTCATATTTTGGCATACCAGAAGAATGTAAAGGCGCAGATAGGAAACCTCCGATTTTGGAAAATGTATCAGATTTTACTGAAGAGGATTTTGAATTTAAAGATTTTGATAAGGATTTTGATAATATTTTTTGAAATTTTGTCATTTGTTCTTTTTTTAAATTTAGTAAATTCACCACAGTTTAACCAAATTCCTCCACATTTTTTACAATGTTCAATTTGGATATTATTGGGAATATTTGGATCTTTAAAAATTTCTAACTTATTTTTATCTTTAGGACAAAATATTTCTTTTTTAGTTGAGGTAAGTAGGTGGAGAATTTTTTTGTTAACTTTATCAATTTTAGCTGCTTCCTTTGAAGAAATTTTATATAGTTCCCACTTATCAAACCAAATTCCTCCACAGGTTGGACATTGATCTAATTTAATCACTAAACCATAGTCACTTCTTGTATAGACTTCTTTTGTTGGAATATTACAATTAGGGCATTTCATATCAATACCTTTTATTTTCAGATTTATTACATTTATAATTTTATTTACTGGCTAGGCGGGTGTAAATAGCATAGATAGCTAAAACAGCAGCAATGATTGCCCATTGGGTAGAGGCAAGCCAGATATCATAGCCTAAAGCTCCAACTGCTGATAACAAGACTGCTGCTACTGAAAGACCGATAAGAACATTTCCCAATGCTTTTGTTTGCATTTTTTAGTCCAAACAAACTTTCAGTTTTCGCTCTGGTTTTTACACCAGATCTGTCACCTTCAGTTTGTTTCTCCTCTTTTACCCTGGTGTTTACCGAGGTAAGATTAATACTAATATAATTTTTTTGAGATTATTTTAATTTTACCACAAAACAAAAATTTTATTAAAAAACACAACAAAAAATAGGGATTGCTCCCTATTTGATAAGTGCTTAAGGGGATGCCCTGCTTGGCCGTAGAGTTTTCGACTTTATATTTTTAAATTTTGGTACCCGCCTGAATAAGCCACAGCTTACCCGGAGCAAGATTCCTTAATTTTTTTTTATGGTTTGAAGTCGACGTTTCTCGGACTAAGCAGAGAAAACCCCAATTATCATTAAACTATGATTTTGTAATAGTGTCTGTAATTTATCTCACAAATATTTGGGGATAACTAAAATTATGCTTAATTTAAGCACATCATCCGCCTGCCATCGCCATGACGAAGGCATTGGCGGGCAGGTAACCCTAATCAATTTTCTTATTAATTAGTGATTTTACAATACCTCTTTTATTTTTTCTATTTTTTCCTTATTAACGATGATTCTTCGCTTACTATCAACTTCTATAAATTTTTTTTGTTTTAATTCTCCTAAAACTTTAGTAACTGTTTCTCTGGAGGCACCAATTAATTCTGCCAATTCCTCATGAGTATATTTACTATCAATTCTAATCCCTTGTTTTGTCGCTGTCCCTTGTTTTTGACTCAAGCGCAAAAGTTCATTTATTAACCTTACTGACACATTGCCTAAAGCCAAATCTCTAATTCGGCTGTCTGCTTCGTTTAATTTATTACTTAAATCTATAATTACATTCATAGCTACTTCAGGTATTTCCTCTAAAATTTTTAAAAAATCTGATTTATATATTTCACATACGTGGACATTTTCAGTAGCTTCAGCAAAATCAGTAAGCTTGGTTTTAATATGAGGAGCAAAAGACGCATTTCCAAAAATACCTCCTACATTCACCCGATCAATAATAACCTTTTTTCCATCAGCAGATAGTTGATAAATTTCTACTATCCCTTTTTCTACCAGATAAATTTTTTCTTCATCTTCATAAGGAGTAAAAATTGTCTGACCTACAGAATAACTTTTGAAAGTAGCCACAGGAGCAATCTTCTCCTTTGCTTTTTTAGATAGATTTTTAAAGATATTTATCTTAGAAATACTCCAGATTTTATTTCTTTCTTGCCCCTCCATCTTTTACTCCTATTTTAAAACTCTATTTAATTTTATTATATTTTTTAAATTTTTCCATAATTATGGTTAGATGACAAAAAAATCTCACCTTAATTTGTGAAATTTTTTGAGATATTTTTCCAAGCACAAGTCATATTTTCATTAATATCTATTAAAATAACTTTTTGCAAATTTTGAGATTTAAAATTAATAATTATATCCAACATACTCTCTGCTGCCTTATCTTTTGGGACCTTACCCACGCCAGTTCCCATTCCCGGAATAGCAATAGATTTAAATTGTTTTTCTTCAGCTAGTTTTAAAGCAGCATAAGTTGCCTGAGATATTTTATGTGTTGTAGTTGGCTCCCCAGGATTTTCCATTGTGGGTGCATGAATAACACCAGCAAATTTCAACTGCCCTGCTGAAGTTAAAATAGCTTGCCCAATTGGAATAGGTGCAAAAGAGGTAGCTTGTTTTTCTACTTTATTCCCTGCAGCTTTTTTGATTACTCCAGCTATTCCCCCACCCATATAGCCAAAACTATTGGCTGGGTTTACAACTACATCTACCTGTCCTTGTAAGTCTAATATACTTCCTTGTTTGATTTCTACTTTCATAGTTACAAATTGATTACAAATAAAATGTATGCTTATTTTTTTATTTATATCACTAATTAATCACGAATATTATATTTGTAACAGATTTGCAATTATTCGTAATTAACGAAGTGCTTGTCTTATTTGTATCTTTTTTCTTTCTATATCTCTTTTAGCCCTTTGTACTTCACATAGTTCTCGTTCTAAATCTCTTTCTTTATCCTCTAGTTCTTTTTCTTCTCTATCTAAATCACGCAATTCCTCCTCCAATCTACGAATTTCATCACTATGTTCAAATTGTCGATACATAGATAGCTCCTTTTTTACATTATATCATAAAATATAAAAAAACTGGCAAAATATTAATTCATAAGTAATTTTACCAGTTTAATCAATTTAAGGATTAATGTTTTTAATCATATTTTGTTTGATTTTAGCAATTGGTTTATTTAAATCTATACTTAAATACCTAGGATTTTTTACATGGTCAAAATACCAAGATGAGAAGACGGTAATAAATTTTTTATCAAAAAACAATTGAAACCCTTCAGGCATATATCTGTGACTGGTAATCATTATATTAGCCCCCACTTTTTTTATAAAATCTTCAAAGACATCTTGACCAAAAATTTTTGTATCCCCTCCTCTTATATTAGGAGCAAAACCAGATATTTTTTCATCAGGGTCATTCCAACGAGTTTGATAAATTTTTTCCTGGTCAGAATTTAAATCTAATAATCCTTCAACTGGTTTGTTGGGGATTCCTCCATGGGTAGCTATTATCTTATTTTCGGTGATTAATACTGATGGTAAGATTTCATAAAACTCAATATATTTTTGGTAGATACCAGTATAATCATTAAGGAACTTTTGCTTTAAGATCTGGATAAATCCATAAAATTCATTCATCTCTTCACTTTCATGATTCCCACGCAAAAGAAAAACTTTGTCAGGATATTCTTTTTTTAGATTTAGGACAGTATTTATCACTTCAATTTGGTTATTCCCTCTGTCTGTATAATCTCCTAAGAAAACTAAATATTCATCCCCTTTTAATTTCTTTAAAATATAACAAAGAGCTTTGAAATCTCCGTGTAAATCACCAACAAATACAGCTTTTTTGCCACAAGGTAAAAAAATAATATTATCATCAGTGAATGTCTCTTTTTCTTTAATCTTAGATATCTTATTCTTTAATTTACCTTTTCCCTTATTTTTTTCTTCTTGGAGAATATCTATTACCTTTTGGATTAGCTGACTGATATCTTTTGGATTTTTTGCACCCATTTGTATAATATTTTTGTACATTTATTTACTTAAAAATAAAACTCTTGACTTTATTTTCTATATGTAGTAATATATTATAGTGTATGATACAATATATAGAATATTTAGCAAATTAGCAACTTAATAACTAAATAACATAGAATAAATCTAGAAGAGAAAATAGAACTAACTGAAAAGGAGATGATTAATGTGACTGATTATAGACAGATTGTTCTGGTATATAGGACAAAAAACTACGAAACATTGACAGCAAGAGTTGCGGTAGATGCTGATATAGCACAAAAAGCAAAAAATAATGATAAAAACGCGATAAATAATATACTTATAGAATCAAAGAAACATTTTATGAAAAAATTAGGTTTAGAACAGATGTTTATTGATACTGAAGATTGCACAATTGAATTTTTGGATATATTTGTTGATAAAAAAACAAATAAACAAGTATATCCTCAACTTTCTCTTTTAGATTAGTCCTTTGCCCTGCTTGGAGAGATGAGAGATAATCTCGCAGTTCCACCAACCAAGTAGGGTTTTTATTTTTTAATAATCAAGAATAAATCAGCAACATTAGTTCCAGTAGGACCAGTGAAAATCAAATCTTCTGTTTTTTGGAAAAAGGTATAAGAATCATTGTCTTTTAGATAGTCATCAATTTTTAATTTCAACTGTTTAGCTTTTTTGACTGTATTTTTGTCAACAATAGCTCCTGCGGTATCTGTATTATCTTGCCCATCAGAAGCAAAGGCACAAAAAGTAACATCACTAGGAAGATATCGTAAAGCTGCCAAGGCTAATTCTGTACATCGCCCTCCTCTACCTTTACCTTTTACTATAACAGGTGTTTCACCCGCAGCTAAGATAACTGAATTTTTATCTTGCTTTTTAGATAACTTTGCAAGTTCCATACCCCCTTTTCTGGCCTCATCAATTAATCTATCAGAATAGATTTTTGTCTTATATCCTATTTTTTTGGCTTTTTTCTCCATTGCATTAATAAAAGTTTTATTTGTTAAAAGCAGTATATTATCTGTTTTTTTAAATATCCCTGCATCTTTTGGAGTTTCCGTAAATTTAGCCTTGGGTAGATTATATTTCTTGGCTATTTTTTCTGCCTGGTATTTTGTAGATTTATCTAAAACAGTAGGGCCTGAAGCAATTACACTCAAATTATTGCCAGGAACATCAGAAAATAATAGAGTAATTAACTTAGCAGGACATACCTTTTGAGCTAATTTGCCACCTTTAACTTTAGACAAATGTTTTCTTATTATATTTATTTCATTAATTGATGCTCCAGATTTTAAAAGTTTTTTATTTATTTCAATAAGTCGTTGCAAAGAGATAGTAGGACTTTCCAGAAGTGCTGATCCGCCTCCAGAAATTAAACAAATTACTAAATCATTTTTTTGAGCTTCATCTACCATTTGTAAAATTTTTTTTGTTATTTTTATGTTTTTAAAAGAGATAATGGGATGAGTTCCTTCTTTCACTTTGATTATTTTTGTTTTTTTGGCTTTATTGCAAATTACTATTCCAGAAGTTATCTTATCGCCTAAAACTTTTTCTATTTGATAAGCCATCTCGGCAGAAGCTTTGCCTGCTCCAATAACATAAATATTCTGAAATTTAGAAAAATCAAATATTTTATCTTCAATTTTTAACTTTTTATTCTCTAGTTTTATTCTCTTGCCAAATACAGAAGAAGGACTGCAGGCTTTCAGTCCTTCAACCATTAAATCTAAAGCATCTTGACGAGTTTTAGATTTTTTAATTATCTGATTATAATTTTTTATTATTTTTTCCATATCACATATTAAATTATAGTCTTATAGAGTGGGTTATAGAACTATTAGTTTTTATTTGAAGAATTTGGTGAGGATTGTCTTAAGTTGTCCGAAGGTTTAATATATTTCTTTAAAAATTTAAGTCCTTGTTTTTTAGTTTTAAATTTCCCTTCAATTTGGGCATCATAGACAATTTCCAAAAGTTCACCAATTTTTGGACCTGGAGATAAATTAAATTCAGCCATTATATCATAACCCGAGACAATTCTCTTAGGAGGAAGAGATCTTTTAAGTTCTCTTTTCCACATTATTTTTAATTTATTATATAAGCTTAGGTCATGAGGTTCTGTCCCCAAAGCATCTGCTTTAAGCAAAGCCAGAAGATATTTAAAACGATGATCATGGAGCCATTTTCTTTTTTTAGCAACTCTCATTTTTGGAATGTCTCCTAAAATCATATGATTTTCCACAAGCCATGTAATTTCTTGAGTCTCTATTTTAGAAAATTTAAGCCTTGTGCAAATTTTATAAGCTAGTTTTGCTCCATGCTTAGCATGACCATAAAATTTTATTCTTGTTTTGTCTTTAAAGTAGGTATGTGGTTTTCCAATATCATGTAATAGAACTCCCCAGGAAAGTGTTAAAGCAGCATCAGGGGGCAAAGCATCAAGACAATCTAAGGTGTGCCGGAAAACATCGCCTTCTTTGTGGTAAATCTTTGGTTGATTTATGCCTTTTGTTTTTTCTACCTCCGGCAAGATATATTTTAATACTCCTGATTTTGATAAATCTTCAATGGCTTTTTCTCTGTTTTCCAGTCTTAACATAGCATTTAATTCTTCTCTGATTCGTTCTGAAGAAACATTTTTAATTTTCCGGGCTAATTTTTTTACTGCATCTTGAGTTTTGAGATCATATTTGAATTTTAAGGCATTTTTAAATCTTATTGCTCGCAATATTCTTAAATTATCTTCAGCAATTCTTTCTTTGGGGTCTCCAATAAATCTAATAATTTTTTTCTTCAAATCTACTAGCCCTCCTACATAATCTATAACCATTCCATTTTTGGTTTTACAAACTATTGCTCCTTGAGATTCGTGTTTTTCCCTTATTTGAGGATAAGGGTCAAGAAATAATCCATTTATTGTAAAATCTCTTCTTTGGGCATCATCACGAGCTTCGGCAAATATTACAGCTTTTGGCCTCCTGCCATCTTGATATTCCAAATCTTTCCGGAAAGTAGCAATTTCAAATTCATGACCTGCCTCTATTGTCTTAATTACTCCAAATTGTTTGCCCACAGGAATAGTTTTAGAAAGGAGTTTTTCTACTTGATCGGGTCTGGCAGAAGTAACAATATCATAATCTTTTGCCTCTTTACCTAGAAGTATGTCTCTTACACAACCGCCAACTAACAAAGCTTCATGTCCAGCTTTGTTTAAAATTTCTACAATTTTTACAGCTTGTTTTCTCATAGTATCTTTATTATAACACAATTTAGTAAAAAGAATTCAGGAATTAGTAATAAGTTTTTTGTTAAAATGCAAAAGTGCCACAAAATTGAGTGATTATTTAATCTTTAATTTTGTAACAAATTTAAATATAAAAATATATTGCGATCGGTCGAAAAGTATTATATTAAAAAATTATTAAAAAATGTTGAAAAAAATACCAAAATATACTACCATGGCACAAAAAATGTGGTAGATGATTTTACAACAATATATTGCGATCGGTCGAAAAGCGTTGTAAAATATTTACCAAAATATATTGCTATGGCACGGAAAGTGAGGTATAAGAAAATAGATAATTCTACCAAATTGTTCTCTATTGGTCTACTCTACAAAAAATGGCTCAATAGAGCCATTTTTTACAATTATTAAAAAGTTTTTTAGTATATTTACTATTTAATCATTTTCTTGCGTCTTTTTATAACTACATTTGGTGCACATTATTACTTTTCCTTTAATCTCCATAAGAGAATTACATTTTGGGCAAGGTTCTTTGGCGGGCATGTTCCACAGGGCAAATTGGCATTTAGGATAACTTGAGCAACCGTAAAATTTCCTTCCTTTTTTGGTATTTCTTTCAATGATTTCTCCTCCACATTGAGGACATTTCACCCCCACTTCTTTTATCAATGGTTTAGTGTTTTTACATTCTGGGAAACCTGAACAAGCTAAAAATTCTCCAAACCTTCCAGTCTTTATTACCATTGGTTTGCCACATTTCTTACATTTTTCAGAAGTTTTACGTTCAGGAAGTTTAACTTTTTCAATTTTTTCATGTTTGTCTTGTAAATCTTTCTCAAAAGGAATATAAAAGTCTGAAATTACTGGAACCCATTTTTGTTTTCCAGAAGCTATCTCATCTAATTCCTTTTCCATACAAGCTGTAAATTTAACATTAAAAATATCTGGGAAATGTTCTACTAGTAAGTCATTCACAATAATTCCAATCTCTTTTGGTTTAAAATATTTTCCTTCTTTTTCCACATAACCTCTTTGCAGTATTGTACTCATAATGGGAGCATAGGTAGAAGGGCGGCCAATTCCATCTTCTTCTAAGGTTTTTACTAAAGTAGCTTCTGTATATCTTGGAGGAGGTTGAGTAAAATGTTGCTCATGTATTAATTTAATAAGATTTAAAATTTCTTCCTCTTGCAGTTCAGGCAGAATTTCTTCTTTTTGTTTTTCTTTGAGAACTTTCATAAAACCATCAAATTTAACTGATAATCCTTTTGCTGTGAATGTAAAATTTTTTGCTTTTATATCACAAGTTACAGAATCTAATAAAGCAGGAGCCATCTGGCAAGCAAGCATTCGCATCCAAATTAAAGAATATAGCCTAAATTGGTCTTTGTTTAAATATTCTTTAATACCATCTGGATCTTTATTAATATAAGTAGGTCTTATAGCTTCATGAGCTTCTTGAGCTCCTTTAGTTTTTGTTTTATAAATTCTAGGAGCTCCGGGAAGATATTTTTTGCCAAATTTTTCTCCAATTAGATTCCTTGCTTGTAAAATAGCTTCTTTGGCTAAATTTACTGAATCAGTACGCATATATGTTATTAAACCTACTGAACCCTCCGGACCTAAATTTATTCCTTCATAAAGTTGCTGAGCTAAAACCATAGTTTTCTTTGCTGAAAATCCTAATTTTGATGAAGCTGTTTGTTGCAAGGTGGAAGTAGTAAATGGTGGTTTAGGGTTTTTGGCTATTTCTTTTTTTTCAATTTTTTCTACTCTATATTCTGCGCCTTTCAGGTCAGAAACTATACCTTTAGCCTCCTTTTCTGTTTTAATATCTAATTTGTCAATTTTCTTATCATTTTTTTTAGTCAACAAAGCCTTAAACTCTACCAATTCCCTATTCCCTATTCCTAATTCCTTTTTTCTTAATAATGCTTCCACAGTCCAATATTCTTGGGGGGTAAATTTTTCAATCTCTCTTTCTCTTTCAACAATTAGTTTTACTGCAACTGATTGAACTCTCCCCCCAGAAAGTCCTCTTTTGACTTTTTTCCACAAAAGAGGAGAAATTTTATAACCCACCAAACGGTCCAAAATTCTTCTAGCCTGTTGAGCATTAACTAAATCCATATCAATTTTACGAGGATTTTTTAAAGCTTTGGTTATAGCGTCTTTAGTTATTTCATAAAAAGTAATTCTTTTGATTTTATCCTCAGGAGATTTTGTAGCTATAATAAAATGCCAAGCAATAGCCTCCCCTTCCCTATCTAAATCTGTTGCCAGATATAAATCTTTGGCTTTTTCTATTTCCTTTTTAAGTTTATTTACTGTCTTGCGGCATTTTGTAGGAATTACATATTTGGGTTTGAAGTTATGTTCTGTATCTATACCTAATTCAGCTTTTGGTAAATCGCGAATATGACCATAAGTAGCTATTACTTTATAGCCACCTCCCAAATATTTTTCAATTGTCCGCGCCTTTGCCGGCGACTCCACTATAACTAAGTTCATAGAGCACTCACTAATATTTATTTTATAATTGATAAATTTTTACCTTCCTATAATATATTCCATTCCTCCTAAATTTTTCACTTTTCCCTTCATTTCCATTAAAGTCAATGTTGAAGTGACAACTGCTGTGTCCAGTTTACTTTTTTTAACTAAATTGTCAACATGAATAGATTCTTTGGATAAAAATTGCAGAAGTATTTCTTCTTCTTTGGAATCAGGAATTATCTTGGAAACCTTGGTATATTCTACAGCCTGATTCAAGTTTAATTCATCTAAGATATCTTGGAAAGATGTTACTGGCTTTGCTCCCATTTTGATTAAGTTATTAGGACCAGTACTTCCTGGGCTATAAATATTTCCGGGCAGAGCAAAAACTTCTCTATTTTGCTCCAAAGCATGTCTGGCTGTGATTAGGGCTCCACTTCGCTCTCCACACTCGCTGACCAAAGTACCCAGCGATAATCCAGAGATAATTCTATTTCTGGCTGGAAAATAATGCCTTAAAGCAGGAGTTTGAAGAGGATATTCAGATATTATAGCTCCGCATTCTGCTAATTGATCTGCTAATTTTCTATTGTTAGGAGGATAGATTGTAGCTTTATCTAACCCACAGGCTAGAACAGCAATAGTTCTTCCTCCTGCATCTAGAGCTGCTTTGTGGGCTTCCCTATCAATTCCTATTGCCAATCCACTTACAATAGTTAATCCTGATTTAGCTAAGTTATAAGCTATTTCATAAGTTGTTTGTTTGCCATAAGAAGTCGCTCTTCTTGTTCCTACAATGGAAACAGCAAACTTATCTTCTTTTTCAAATTTACCTTTAATGTATAACAAAGCTGGTGGTGAATGAATTTCTTTAAGTAATTTTGGATATTTTCTATCAAGAAAAGTCAAAACCTCAATATTTTCCTTTTCTAATTTTTCCATTTCCTTATCAGGATCAATATTATCTCTCATATCCAGAATTTGACAAGTTAAATCTTCCTCTAAACCTGCTTTTTTCCAATCAGATAATCCGGCTTTCCAAGCCTTTTCCATATTGCCAAAATACTTAAAAAGCTTTCTGAATCTTACAGAACCAATTTTAGGATTACAGGAGAAAGCCACCCAAAATTTTAAATCTTTATCTGTCACTTTTATTACCTCAATTAGAATTTATATTTATTGTTTTTTCTTCAATTCCATTCTTTAAGGCATTCTTTATTTCTTCTATGGCTTTTTCTATTATTTCATCTATTATATCTATTTCTTTTTTACTAAATTTCTGCAAGACATATTCTTCAGCTGGTACTTTACTAATTCCTAATTCCTCCCTCGACTTCGCTCGGGACAGGCTATTCCTTATTCCTATCCTTATCCTGGGAAATTTTTGAGTACCCAAATGATCAATTATTGATTGCAAACCTTTGTGTCCCCCAGAACTTCCTTTGAATCTAATGCGAATTTGACCTAATGGCAGGTCAATATCATCAGAGACGACCCAAATATCCCTTGGGTTTATTTTATAATATAAAGAAATAGCTTTTACTGCTTGCCCAGAATTATTCATAGAAGTTTGGGGTTTAACTAATAATATTTTTTCATCACTAATCTCACCTTGAGCAATTCCCGCATTAAATTTCTTATTTAGTACAAATTGACTGTAGTCGGTAGTCTGTAGTCTGTCAGCTATCATAAATCCAACATTATGCCTTGTTTTTTCATATTTTTTTCCTGGGTTTCCTAATCCAAAAATAATTTTCACTATTTTCTCCAAATTCATTTTAATTTATTATGCATAAATTTTAATATCTTTTGATGATAGGTGTAAAATACTATCAGAAAAATTATACTAATAATAAATGTTATAATGCCCCACCAAGTTTTTGATAAATTTAAAATATTATCCCCGATTATATTAGAAATAATAATAATGGGGGATCGTCCCAAAAAAGCTATAATTACTAAACTTAAAATAGGAATTTTTGTTAATCCGGCTACATAAAATATTATATCATCAGGAAAGAAAGGCAAAAGAAATATTATAAAGAATATTAAAACTCCTTTATTTCCAGTTAAATAATCAAACTTTTTAAAAATTTTTTCAGGAATTAATTTTGAAACCAAAGGACGTCCAAATATCCTCACCAAATAAAAAACTATAACAGAACCAAAAATCAGTCCCAAAAGACTGTAGATACTTCCCCAAAACCAACCAAAGATATAGCCAGAAGTAACCCAAGTGGCAAAAGCAGGAATGGGAGCAATAATAATCTGAAAAATTTGAATTAAAATAAATCCTAAAGGAGCTAAAATTCCAAAATTAGAGATGAAATTTTGTATATTTTCTTTTTCAGAAAATAACTTTGTGATTGGTTGCCAATAAATTATAACAAGTGCAATAATAAAAGTTAACAAAAATAATGTAATATATTCAGTCCATTTTAGTTTATCTTTCATAATTTTTTTTCTTTTGTTTTAAAATAATTTTAATAGCTGTGCCTTCAAATCCAAAATCTTCTCTAATTTTATTTTCTAGGTATTTCAAGTAAGGAGTGCGGAAACCTCGGCGTTCATTTACAAAAAAAACAAATGTAGGAGGTTTGATTCCAACTTGGGTAGAATAATAGATTTTACCAGAAATATTTTTAAATTTAGGAGGTGGATGATGAATTATAGCTTCAGAAATTACTTTATTTATTTTTTTAATTGATACTTTCTTTTTTCTTTCTGTATCTATAGAAAAAAATAAACCCCATAACTTAGAAACATTCCTTCCAGTTTTTGCAGAAATGAAAATGACTGGTGCCCAATATAGGAAGGCAAATTTTTGCTGAAGAAGATTAATGTATTCTTCTTGTGTCTTATCTTTAACCAAATCCCACTTATTTACTGCTAAAATTACTCCACATTTTGCATCATGAGCATAATTTAGGATATGAGCATCTTGTTTGGTTGGTCCTTCTTTTCCATCAATCAACAGTAAAACTATGTCAGCCCGAGAAATAGCCCAAATAGCTCGTAGAACACCAAACTTTTCTATTCCTTTTTTAATCTTTCCTCTTCGACGGATGCCAACAGTATCAATTAAATTAATTTTTTTACCTTTATAAGCAATTTGTGTATCAATAGCATCATGAGTTGTTCCTGGTTTTTCATCAACGACTACTCTTTCTTCGCCTAAAAGACGGTTTAGGAGAGAAGATTTTCCTACATTGGGACGGCCAACAATCGCTATACTTGTTAAAATCTCAGTATCAGCTTTTTCATTTTGAACATTTTGAACATTTTGAACAACTTGAATGATTCTATCTAGTAAATCCCCACAACCTATGCCATGCAATGCAGAAATAGCCATAGGTTTTCCTAAGCCTAAATTAGAAAATTTCTCTGCTTCTTTTTGTAATTTCAAATTATCTGCTTTATTGATTGTAATTATTACTTTCTTTTCTGATCTTCTGATTAAATCAATAACTTTTTTATCAGATGGCATAATGCCTTGTTTTATATCAATTAAGAATAAAATTAGGTCAGCCGTATTAATGACTAATTGGATTTGCTGTTGAATATTTTTCCCCAGAGAGTCTTTTGTATATACATCTAATCCTCCAGTATCAATAAGAGTAAAACTGAGGCCTTGCCATTCTGCCTCGCCATATAATCTATCCCTGGTTGTACCAGGGATTTTTGAAGTAACAGCAATTTTTTTGCTTAAAAGACGATTATATAAAGTAGATTTTCCAGAATTAGGAGAACCTACTATAGCTACAATAGGTTTCATATAATTTAAAGTATTAGTTATTAGGAATATGGAATTAGTACTTTATTTTTTTCACTAATTCCCTATTCCCTATTATTTATTCCTTTATTACTTCTACCAGCGGTAAGCAGAGAAAGTCCAATCTATTAATTTTTTACTTTCATAATCTCTATCAGGACTTTCTAATACCACAGTAATTATTTGGTGGCCATTTTGTATAGCTGAAGTTACCAAACACTCCCCTGCTTTATTAGTAAATCCTGTTTTTACTCCCACTACTTTTGGATCAATTCCTAAAAGGTCATTAGAATTTACTAATTGATGAGATATACCGCTTTGTGAAGTAAATTGATAATCTTTAGTTTTGACAATTTCGGCAAATATAGGATTTTCTAAAGCATATCTTGTCAATAAAGCTATT
The DNA here is from genome assembly GCA_964345445.1 of uncultured Candidatus Saccharibacteria bacterium. GTDB lineage: Bacteria > Patescibacteriota > CPR2_A > CAYFQT01 > CAYFQT01 > CAYFQT01. The sequence continues at coordinate 4,176 of CAYFQT010000036.1, read as the reverse complement.
TGATAGGATGTACTATAATTTGAAGGGGCATCAAAACCAGCAGAATTATAAAAGGATGTATCAAAAAACTCTAAATCTTCTGCTTTTTTATTCATTGATTTAGTAAATTCTTCAACTGAACCAAATGTATGTTCAGCTAAAGCCACTGCCGCATCATTAGAAGATGACAAAAGAAGGCCATATAAAAGATTTTCTACTTTAACTTCCTCACCTATATATAAAAACATACTATCTCCTTCAGTAGCTACCGCATTAGAACTTATTATAACTTTATCTTCAAGATTGCATTGTTCTAAAACTACTAAAGCAGTCATAATTTTTGTTATGCTAGCTATTGGTTTATGAGTGTTTGCTTCTTTTTGCCAAAGAACCTTACCTGTTCCTATATCTAAAATACAACCAGATGGAGCTTCTATTTCACAAGAGGGTATATCGGAAATTCTTTCAGGCAAAGGTTGTAGATTTTTTGATATAATATTTTTTTGTTTAAAATAAGGATTTTTTTTACCCTGTTTATTAAATAAATTCTGCTTATCGAAAGTTTCAGTGGATGTGGTCTGAATAGGAGGTTTAAAAGCATTTAATTTCAAAGATAAACCTGAAATTCCACTTTCTGATCCTAAGGTAAATCCTGCTTGTTCGGCTAATATTAAAAAAATAATTATTAATCGAGTTATCATAGTTAATATTTAAAATCCTAATTTCTAAGCACTAATTTCTAAACAAATCCGAAATTCAAATGTTCAAAACACTGTTTTGGATTTTGGTCATTCGTGCTTTGATATTGTTTAGTATTTAGGATTTCGGATTTAGTATTTTTTCTTCTTTCTCTTTTTCTTTTTGGATGAGATTAATTCAAATTTCAATTCTTCTGATGTTCCCTTTCTACTTTCTAATTTAATTTTTCCTCCTTCAAGTAACTTTTTTAGATTTCTTACTCCAAAATATTGAATAAATTCCATTGTAGTCCCATATAAAATAGGAAGTCCTTTGGATCCTTTATGCTCTATTTGAGTAACCAGTCCTCTAATTTGTAAATTATGCAAAACACTTTCTGAATCTATACCTCTTATTTTCTCAATCTCTTGTCTTGTTATTGGCTGATTGTAAAAAATTATAGCTAAAGTTTCTAGAGATTCTTTAGTTAATTTTCTTCCTAATGTTTTTGTTAGGTATTTAGAGATAAATTTAGAATTCGAAGGTGCAGGAATCATTTGAAAAAAATTCCCTTTGTTTATTATTTGTATTCCGCTTTTTTTATGTTCAGCAATTAGTTGCCCCAGAGTCTCTTGGACTTGAGGAATAAAACTGCCGGTCAAACCAGCCAATTCTTTTATAGAAACTGGTCTTTCAGCTACAAAAAGAATACTTTCAATAATTTTTTTTAGCTTTTGTTCAGTCATAGTAAATAAGTTTAAATCCTAATTTCTAATATCTAAATCCTAAACAAATCCCAAATACTAATTTTCCAATGCTCTAAAAAGTTTGGAATTTGGAATTTTGGTCATTTGATATTGTTTAGTATTTCGAATTTCGGATTTAGTATCTTTCTTCTTATGGTGTTATTCTCGTTATGTCTCGAGGGAAAAGACAAGCTTGGCGAATATTATCTAAACCCAAGAGAGTCATAGTTAGTCTTTCCAATCCTATTCCCAATCCACCATGAGGTGGCATTCCATATTGAAAAATATCTAAATAAAAAGAGAAATCTTTGGGATCTAGTCCTTCTTTTTTTATTTTTTCTTTTTGCATTTTCCAGTCATGAATTCTTTGTCCGCCTGTAGTTATTTCCATTCCTCTAAACAAAAGATCAAAACTTAAAGTATAATCAGGATTTTTGGGATCTGGCATTGTATACATAGGTCTTTTTTTAGTTGGATAGTGGGTTATAAATACAAATTCAGAATTTAATTTTTTAGATGTATAATCACAAATTAATTTTTCCTCTTGGGGATGTAAATCTAATTTACTTTTGCATTTTTGTTTATATTCTTTTTGAATAATCTCTTGAGCTTTTTGTAATTCTAAGATAGGAATATTTTTAGAAACACGAGGAATTTTAGCACCAAGTTGCTCAAATTCTTTTTTACAATTATTATTAAGTTGTTTTGTCATATATCCCAATAATCTATTTTCTAATTTTATTATATCTTTTTCATCTTTAATAAATCCCATCTCTAAATCTAAACTTGTATATTCGTTTAGATGTCGAGAAGTATTATGGGGTTCTGCTCTAAATACTGGTGCTACTTCAAAAACTTTTTCATATACCCCTACCATTATTTGTTTATAAAATTGAGGACTTTGAGTTAGATAAGCCCACCTATCAAAATATTTAACTTTAAAGATATTAGCACCACCCTCTGCACCACCTAGGACAATTTTTGGAGAAAAAATTTCTGTAAATCCTTCTTTTATTAGAAAATCTCTAAAAGCTTTGGAAATTTCTGACTGAACTTTGAATATAGCTTTTATTTTAGGATGTCTTAAAGTTAATGTTCTAAAATCTAAAATAGTATCTATATTAGCTTTAAGTTCTTTTTTATTTATAGTAACCGGCATATCTTCATAAACTGGTGAAATAATTTTAATGTTTTCTGTTTGAACTTCCACTCCCAAAGGAGCTCTTTTTTCTTTAACTATTTTGCCAAATAGCTCAACAACTGTCTCTGAGTTTATTTTTTTTATCTTATTAGTTTCTTTTTTAGAATTTACCACAGCTTGGACTAAACCTTTTCCATCTCTTAAAATAATAAAATTTATACCCCCTAATTCTCTTATTCGATGTATCCATCCTAAAAATGATACTTTCTTACCTATATTTTTAGGAGAATCAGTGCTATAAATTCTGGACATTGGTCTTCTCCTAATAAATGCGAATTAATTACAAATAATAATGCATAATTATTTTTAATGCGAATTAGTTACAAATATTATTTATATTATCAAGTGGTCTTTGGTATTTTATTTATAACTTTAAACTAATAACAGATAACTATTTAATTTTAATATATATTTGACTAATTTTAGTATAATTTTTTTCTAAAAAGTGGTCAAGGATTAAAAATTTGCAAAATTAAAAAATAATAAAAGCAGATTAAATAATCTGCTCTTATCGTGCTTTTATTAACAAAATAAATAAATTATTTTTTCTTCTTTTTACTCTTTATTAATGATTCTTTAATTTTAGCTACAACATCTTTAGGCATACATTGAGATTTAATTAGATAATCATCGGCACCAGCAGCCAGTCCTTTTACTTTATTAGATTCTTGTTCTAAAGCAGTTAAAACAATTACAGGAATATGAGAGATTTTAGGTGTGGATTTTAGAATATCCAAAACAGCAAATCCATCAATTTTTGGCATCATTAAATCTAATAAAATTAAATCTGGATTTTCAGCAACAGCCTGAGCTAATGCTTCTTCACCATCTATAGCAGAAACAACTTTATAATTTTCCATTTCTAATCGCGTTTGATACATATCCTTTAGAGGTATATCATCTTCAACTATTAAAATTTTTGCTTTAACTTTTTTTTCAACCATAAAAGATCTCCTTTTGGGATGTTCTAATGTTCTATCACTTTGTTTTTTCAAAATGTTCAAATTGAACAATTTGAACAAGGCCGAAGCCCCAATGAGCGAGGCGAGGCTGATTAAACAAGTTTCGATTTATCGAAAACGATAGAACAATATAGAATAATTATTATTTTACACTATTACTATAATTATACTTTATTTTTAAATTTTAATCAAGATGTTTTAATTTTATACTCTTTTTTCATTTTTTGCAAATTTTTTACCCCCTTTACAGAAAAATCTCGTTTTTAAGCAAAAGATGAATGCGAAAATGCGTAAAACAGAATTTTTCTACCTCGGGGATATAGCTAAAAAGATATATTAGATACCCCGAGTTTTAACCCAAGAAGGTTTTATATTCATATAATTGTAGTAACAATCAGAGACAATCTCGACATCTCTGTTAAATTATAATTTTATATTAAGTTATATTTTTAATTATTTTATTTAACACTTTTTAAGCCATGGCACAATATTGTTATACTCTTTTATATGCTTATTATACTGTTTTTATTGAATTGATAGTTGATATTGATATTAATATTATTTTTATTTAACAGGTAACCAAATCTCAAACCTACTCCCCACATTAGGC
>CAYFQT010000035.1:0-3670 GCA_964345445.1 uncultured Candidatus Saccharibacteria bacterium | reverse complement strand
AATAAACTACTGTTTTTTAAATAATTTAATAATTTATCTTTTTCTCCAATAGCAGAAATATAATAAGGTGGAGCAAGATGGGCATAGTTTACTAAAATGGTATTAGAAATACAGTCAATAGAAGTTGAAGGTGCAATTCTTTCATTATTTATAGTAATAGCTTCAGCAGAAGTTTGCCAAAGAACATTAATTATATCTCGCAAATCAGCAGCATGAATAACAAAATCTTCTGCTTGCCCCTCTTTTTGAAGCTTGCTATCATCTAATGTAATTACAACTCCTTCACCAGATAAATTTTTAAGACCAACACAATTTTTTAATTTATCTAGTTCTTTTGTAAATTCAGAAGATATTTTTACCCCTTTAACTTTCTGTTGATCTTTATCTATCTCTTTTTTTAAAAAATTAAATTGTTTTTTTAGATCACTCTGCTGCTGGGAAAGTTGAGTTATGATTTCTTTAAGCTCAGCATCATAAATCACAGGGTCAAGTGATCGCAGGGGAAAACTTCTTAGCTGAGCAGTAAAGATTAAACCCACAAAAAAACCTAGGGTAATAAAAGTTGCCTTAATAAATCTTCCTGTTTTTATTTTTGGGAAAATTTTCTCTTTCATGTTAATACCTTAAATTATATGGTGCCCTCGGTAGGACTCGAACCTACGACGCCCACCTTAGGACGGTGGCGCTCTAATCCACTGAGCTACGAGGGCCCGTCCAAACAAACTTTTCGCTTCCATAATTTTCCATAAGAAAATTATTCCAGCTTTCAGTTTGTTTCTCCTCTTCCGTAAAAATGCTAAAGCATTTTTACGGATTAATTACTCTCAGTAGCCTCTATCTTGCTCCACAAATTATCTAATTTAAGTTTAACCTATCTATTTTTACAATTCAATAAAAGTTGAATTGAGTTACAATTCAATTTGCAAAAATTGAGTTAAGTTATAATTCAATTTTAATTAATTTTCAAAATCACTATGAAAGAAATTTTATTCATTGATAAACCAAAAGGAATTACTTCTTTTGATGTAATTCGAATTCTAAGAAAAAAATTAGGTATAAGGAAAATTGGTCATGGCGGCAGCTTAGACCCCCAAGCCACTGGTCTTTTGATTGTTGGTATAGACAAAGGAACAAAAAAACTAAAAGATTTTTTTCATCTTCCTAAAACCTACCTAATGGAAATTTTATTAGGGCAAAAAACAGACACTGGGGATTTGGAAGGAAAAATTATTGAAGAAAAAAAAGTAAAAAAACTAAACCTTCAAAAATTAAAGGAAATTTTAAAAAGTATGCAACAAAAAATGGAGCCTCAAGGACAATCCCGTGGTCCTCTTGATGCTGGGATAGAACTTCCTATCCCTTTATATTCAGCAATAAAAATTAAAGGTAAGCCTCTTTATAGATATGCCCGGGAAGGAATTAAAATAAATCCACCAAAAAGAAAAATGAAGATTTTTTCACTAAAATTGTTAGATATCTGGCAAGAGGAAGATTTTTATATCTTAAAGATTGAAATGAGATGTGGCGGAGGAACTTATGCTCGAAGTGTAGCTTGTGAAATTGGCAGACGTCTTAGCCTGCCCGCTACCTTAAAGGAATTAAGAAGAACTGAAATCGGCAACATCAATATTTCCCAGGCAAAAAAATTAACACATTAAAAAAACTAAAGAAGCATATATTATAAAAAGAGCTTAAAAAGCTCTTTTATTTTCCATATTTTTTAAAAAAAATACTTATCTAGAAAAAATTTCTTCTTTGGAAAACCACATAGAAATTTCTTTTTGAGCATCTTTTTTGCTTTCTGAGGCATGCACTAAATTCTCCACTGCTCTTTTTTCCAAATTAGCATAAACAGGTGAATCTAAACAAAAATCACCCCGAATACTCCCTACATCAGCACCTACAGGGTAGGTGTAGCCAGCTAATTTCCTTACATTATCTACTGCATGATAACCAGACAAAATCATAACAACCATTGGGCCTCTTTTCATATAATCAATTATCCATTTTTTAGTCATTTTGCCAATTTTTAACGAATCTGAAGTACCCAGTTTTTCAAGTGGATCAATATTATAATCTTTATATACTTTTAATGTTTTTTCACCTACTTTTTTAAGCCATTTCTTGTCATCTGGATAATGCTTATTAAGTAAATCTTCTGAGGGCTGCATCATCTTTAAAGCTTTCACTTTAAGTCCTGTTTTTTCAAAACGAGAGACAATTCCTCCAATAAAACCTCTTTCTACTCCATCAGGTTTGATGATCACTAATGTCTGTTCCATTTCTGCTCCATAAAGATTGTTCAAGATGTTCAATCGTTCGCTCCAGTTCACAGCGAGTTCACTACAAGCTGCTCACTTGTTCAAGTTGAACAGTTTGAACAAGTCCTAAGCCCCGGTGTTTAACGGGACGAGGCCGATTGAACAATTTGAACATCTAGTTAATTATAAATTCTTAATTGATTAATGGATCATTGGTCATTTACTCCACTGGATATTCTTTATCTTTCCATTCTGGGAAACCTTCTTCTAATTTTCTCACCTTGGAAAATCCTAATTTTTCCAATTTTTTATATGCTTGATTAGAAGAAGTGGAACAAGTTGCACAACCACTTGAACAATAAACTATAATTTCTTTATCTAAAGTAAGTTTATTATATTCAGAATCTATTTTATCAACCGGCATAGATTGTGCCCCGGAAATATGTCCTTCTTGATATTCCTCTTCACTTCTTACATCAAGTAAAATAAAATCTTCTTTTTTTTCTATTTTTTGTTTTAATTCCTCTAAACTAATTTCAGAAGAAGACTCGGGTGATTGCTCAGAGGAATCATCTTGGGAAGATTGATGGGGGGCAATTTCTTTTTCAGAATCTTTTTTGGAAAAGAAACTTTCGCCAGAAAATCCCACAGCTAAATACATACCTAATACTATTCCCAAAATTAAAAATACAATTGTCAATGTGATATATAAAATTATTGTTTTTTTCATAACAGTCCTTTAAAATTTAAACAAGAAGGATATACTTTTAAAATAATATCATATTTTGAAAATGAGTCCAAATTTTTATCACAAAGACTTTCCAAATGATACTGAATATTCCCCAAATATTGTTCGAGTGAGGAGCGCAAGCGACGAGTCGAGAACTGAACTGAACTACATTATAATATAATTTCATTAATCATTGAGATTTGATTAGTTTACTCACTGAAAGTGAGAATTTTTTTCAAAATTTGAATTTGCTCATTGGGAAATTATATCTATTCGTGATTTTATTTGACAAAAATGTTTTTTCTATGCTAAGATTTGACAAAAGGGAAAAAATGTGCTAAAATTAAATAATTTGAAAAAGAATTTATTTTTCCGATTATTGATTAAGGACGGCTATGCCTAAAACAAAAATTAGCACAAATATAAATTACAGATTTAAACTGCAGAAAACAGGGATAATTAATATTCCTGTTTTTTTATAATCGCTGATTTATACGGATGCTATAATACATATTCTACTAATACAACTTATTAACTCATAACACATAACTTATAATCTCTTAACTCATCAACTCATACAAGGGAAGATAAAATGAATAGGAAATTTTTAATCATTGCTATAATTTTAATCCTACTTACAGCAGGTATTGCAGGCGGATATTTTGGATATAAGTATTAT
>CAYFQT010000034.1:0-24761 GCA_964345445.1 uncultured Candidatus Saccharibacteria bacterium | reverse complement strand
CAATATCATTTACTTCAGCAGCAGTTCGCACGTGAATATCCTCACTTTTTGAAAAAGCCTCTATCATTTTTTTATCACCGGACAAGTAAGCTATGATTCTTAATTCAATTTGAGAGTAGTCAGCAGAAACTAATTTATAGCCTTTTTCTGCTATAAATGCTCCTCTTATCTGCCGTCCCATCTCTGTACGAATAGGGATATTTTGCAGGTTAGGATCCGAGGAAGAAAGTCTGCCTGTTGCAGTAATTGTTTGATTAAAATTAGTATGTACTCTACCAGTTTTTAAATTAACTAAAGAAGGCAAGGTATCAATATATGTTGTTTTTAATTTCACCAGTTCTCTATATTGGGAAATATAATCAATAATTTTATGCTGCCCTCTTAATTTTTCCAGTTCTGAGGCAGCAGTAGAATAACCAGTTTTAGTTTTTTTAATATCCTTTGTTTCAATTTTTAAATCTTCAAATAAAGCTTTCTTAAGCTGCTGAGTAGAACTAATATTAAATTCATATCCTACTTGTTTATAAATTTTATCTTGGATTTTTTTAATTTGCTTTTCCATTTTAAAAGATAGCTGATTTAAAAAATCAGTGTCAATTTTTACTCCATTTCTTTCCATCCAAGCCAAAACTGGAACCAATGGCATTTCTATATTATAAAATAGATCTAAAAATCCTTCTTTTTTAATGAGGGGTAAGAATTTTTTCATCAAAAGATAAGTAAGGGTAGCATCTTCACAAGAATAACAAGCTAGCCTATCTTGAGAGACTTCAGACAAAGGAAGCTGTTTTTTGCCACTCCCAATCAAATCCTCTATGGCTGTCATTTCATAACCAAATTCCGAAAAAGCTAAATCATCTAATTTAAATCTTCTATCTCCAGGATTTAATATATAAGCAGCAATCATAGTATCAAAAGTCACAGGGTTAAGTTCTATATCATATTTAGCAAAAACATTTATATCATATTTAAGATTATGCCCCCATTTTTCAATTTTTTTGTCTTCTAAAATTGGTTTTAATTTATTTAGAACATAATTTATATTTAGCCCTTGCCCCTTGTTGCTTGCCCCTTGTTGCTGTTTTTCACAAGGAAGGTAATAAATCACGTCCTCCTTCCAACAAAAAGAAATCCCCACAAGTTTTGGATCAATATTATCTAGAAAATCAGTTTCTGTATCAATAACAAAGCTTTTTTGCCTCTTTAGTTTTTTTAAAAAATCTTCAAATTCTTTTCTTGTTTTGATTATTTTATTCTCAGCTTTAATTTTTTTACCAGTATGTGTTCTAATATCTTTTTGTTTTTTTTCCTCGCTTTCTAATACTTTAGGAAGTTGTTTTAAGAGACTTTTAAATTCTAATTCTTGAAAAAGTTTAACTGCCTTTTTCCGATTGTAATCTCTAATGTGACATTTCTTCAAATCTAACTTTATAGGAACATCTTTTACAATGGTGGCTAATTTTTTGCTTAAAAAAGCTATATCTTTATTTTTAACCAATAGATTTTTAACCTTATCTGAAATATCTTTTTTGCCACTTTTTATTGCTTTATAAATTCCTTGCAAATCTCCATATTTTTGAATTAAATTAGTCGCTGTTTTCTCTCCAATACCGGGAACCCCGGGGATATTATCTGAAGGATCGCCCCTTAAAGCTTTAAAATCAATAAATTGTTGGGGAGAAAAACCATATTTTTCTTTTACTTTTTGGGTATTATAAACAGTTGTGTCTGTAAAACCTCGACGCATAGTATATACATTAGTATTTTCATCAACTAGTTGAATCTCATCCAAATCGCCAGTAACAATAAATGTGGTAATATTAGGATCTGTTTTTTTGACTTGCTCGGCTAATGTTCCCACAATATCATCAGCTTCAAAGCCTAATCTATCAAACCAAGGAATATTCAAAGCATCTACTCCTTGTTTAACTCTGGGAATCTGTTGATAAAGCTCAGAGGGAGCTTTTTCCCGTGTAGCTTTATATTCTTTATATTCTTTATGTCTGAATGTAGGCTCTGAACGATCAAAAGCAACAGCTATATAAGTTGGTTTTATCTCTTTTAAAACTTTAAACAAAGTAGTAAAAAATCCATATACAGCAGAAACTAATTCCCCACCTTTGGTGGTTAAAGGAGGAAGGGCATGGAAAGCCCTATGAATTAGAGCATTACCATCTATTAAAACTAATTTTTCTTTTTTCATGCATAAACCCCGCGAAACCTAAACTAAAAGACACTAATATTTTAAAATTTCTAATTTCTAATTGACCTAATGTCTAATCAATGTTTAATGTCAAAATGTCTAATTATTTTTAGTTATTGTATCATTGATCATTAGGATTTGATTACCTGCTCGCCAATGGCAAGCGGGGAAATTAGTAATTGGTCATTAGTCATTATTATTTTTATTAGCTTGATAAATGGAGCTTAGCTCTATAAATCAAGCAGCTACACTTTGTTCTTTAGTCAATCTGTTATTTAGTTATTTGGTTATTATGTTTATTTAATCATATCATTTCTTAGAGTATTTTTGTAGGCAAAATGATAAAGATAAGATAAGAATCCCCCCGATAGTCATCGGAGAGAACTTTGTTTTAAGCAAATTCAGAGTTCTAAGCAAGTTCGAGATAAAAATATGAAAATTTTTGTCACAAACCTGAAAGATCGTTCAGGTTTGTGATTTTTATCTATAACTCTATAACAATCTATGACAAGAAAAAGAAGAAAAAAAGGCGACTAGTTGTCTTTTTGTTGGTCAGTCGCCTTTTAGAAATGAGCTTTAATTTTTTCAAATTGTCTTAAAAACCATCTTGATGGTCTCCGAACAAAAAGTTCTGCTCCAATATCCCAATACATTTGAATTCGCCCTTGTTTCCCAAAAACCCCTTTCATTCCATTTTTTTCTTCCTTCATTATATGGGTTAAACCTTCCAGCAAAATGTATTCTACATCAACTTTATTTGTTTTAATATAGCTGGTAATTCTTTGTTCAATTCCAAAACCTAATTTTTCAATTTCTTTGTCATCAATTTCATTAAATACTTTTAGCCAAAATTCTGTTTTCGCTGCTCTTTGCCCACTTAAATCTTTACCCCATAATATTTGGCCAACGTCAGTGCGTAACCGACCACCTTGAAAATTGCCCACAGTAGTTGTGGTTCTGTTAAAAACAACAGGCGTTGCTAAATCTTTTACATGTTTAATAGTCAACCCTATCAAATCTGCGTCTAAAAATAAAGTAATTTCTTTATCAATTACTTTTAAACCTTCTCTTAAGGCAAAAGCCTTTCCTTTGTTGTAAGAATAGCTAACAAGTAAAACTTTAGGATATTTTTCTGCTACTTGGGCTGTTTTATCTTTTGAGCCATCATTAACTACAACTATCTGGTTTATAAAGGGAATTTGAGTAACTAAATCTAAAACTGCACCAATTCTCTCTTCTTCATTATAGGCGGGAATTAAAACAGCAATTTTGTTTTTATACTTTTCCATTCTTTCTCCAAAATAAGAAAAAAGGCGACTTAACCTAACCCCAAAAAATAGTTAAACTAGTCGCCTTTATTGTTTTGATAATTCTTTTGTTGTCTTCTTATAAAACTCAATACCCTTATTAAATCACCATACATTTTGTAAACTCTGTCAAAAAGAAAACCTCTAACCAAACCTTTTTTCTCTTCTTTTATTACATGACTAACTCCTTTAAATGGGATATAGTCATATCTTAATCCTTTTTCTTGAAGATAATTAATTGTTAAAATTTCTATTCCATATCCTATTTCTTCAATTGTACTTTTTACCCTTACATTTCTAAGAAATCCCCGCAAGTTTCTTCTGACTAATCTTAAAAACTTTCTCCAAATACTCAGTCTAAAGTTATTTTCTGCCCATACAAAAATATCCTGCCAAAGTCTAATTCTAGCTGCTCTTTGCCCACTTAATACAGGGGAAACTCTGTGAGCAATATCTGTAAAAGCCCGAGCTTTTACAAATTGAGCAATAGCCATATCTAATTTGCCAGAAAGCACGGGTTGAAGCAAAGAAAGAATATGCTCTTTTTTAAGACCTGTTAAATCACTATCTAGGCTAACAATAAATTCTGCATTAACACTTTCCAATCCTGATTTCAAAGCAGCAGTTTTTCCTCTATTGTAAGGATGATTGATTAAAGTAACAGGATATTTTGAAACAACATAGGCTGTTTTATCTTTTGAGCCATCATTAACTACAACTATCTGGTTTATAAAGGGAATTTGAGTAACTAAGTCTAAAACTGCTCCAATTCTTTCTTCTTCATTATAGGCGGGAATTAAAACAGCAATTTTGTTTTTATACTTTTCCATTATCTCCACCTCCTTGCGTCGGGAGGAGCTTCTGACTTTCGCTCCGATGACCATCGGAGCTGCCGTCTCCAGTTACCTTCCTCCTTTTTCGAAAAAATACTAAAGTATTTTTTCGAGACTAAAATTTTTGAAATTTTTTATTATGGTTTTAAAAGAACGATTTATTTCTCCCTCCATCTTTTTATTAAATAAGGTTTCAATTTCTCAAATTCGCAAGCTAATTTCTCTATTTGAGTCTCTGACTGCAATGAGGATAAATCAGCAACCTCAAAAGTAAAAGAAGCCATCTTCCCAAAATAAATATAAGCCAAAGAATCAATTAATTCTTCTTTTTTTAAACCAAAATTATTTTTACTACAATAAGCTATGGCAAAATCATAAATAATTTTAACCCATACATCATCAGGAAATGTAAATTGCTTTTTTTTATTTTTGGCAATTAAAGAAAGAAGATCCATATTTTCTTTAATTAAAAAATTCTTCCAATAAGCTCCGTATTCTCTCAATCCTTGTTTAAATTTTTCAATTAAGGGAGAAGCAGAAATTTGTATTTCTTCAGGGGCTACTTTAGTTTTATATCCAAAAGTTAAAACGTCAGTACTTCCTTTAATATCTATCCAATTCTTTTTATATTTAGCCATTTGGGAAAAAGTGGTACCAATTACTTGTCTAAACATTAGCCCTAAAGTTGTACTAGGGTCTTTAACATTGTGAATTTTAGTGCCCAGGAAAGATTGAGCTATCCTAAACCCTTCGCATAAAGCAGTATTTGTTACCCAAATATCAATACCAAAACGAGCAACATCTGTATTCCAAACATCTTTTTCTAAACAAAAGGAAGCGAGTGCCGGGGAAAAACCAATATCTCCTCCAATGGGTTGACGGATTCGCTTCCCATATAAAGCTCTAACTAAAGGATAAATAATCAAATTAGTAATAGTTCCATCACATTTATGACGGAAATAATCACTAGTTATATAATCATAGCCTTTATATAAAATAGGACCAACTAAAAGCTGAATCCATTCTGGAGTAATAGAACGTAAATCTGAATCTACAGTAGCACAAGCTCGGGCATCTAAAATTTGGGCGATTTCAAAAATAGCCCGCAAGGCACTACCTTTTCCAGGAATTCCTACATATATAGAATAAATATCAGAAACTGGATATTCGTATCCTGGTTGAATAGCTGGATGATGAATAGGATCTATTATAATTTTATCCAAATCTTCGTAGGTATCTACTGACTCTATTATTTTTTTAGTATTGTCAGTAGAACCGCCGTCAGAATTTATAATTACTGACTTATATTTAGGAAAATATTTCACCAAACCATAGTGGACAGTATCTAGAACATAACCAATAGTATCTCCGTTATTAAAACTGGGGATTCCTATTAAAATATCTGCTTGGCCAATTTTTTTAATTCTTTTTTTAGCTTCAGGGGTTAAAGCTGAATCCATAGACACGAATCTCCGCTAAATTTTATACGAAAGCTCAATAAAATTATATTAAAATTTCTAATTCTTAATTGACCTAATTAAAGAGATAAATCCTAATTTCTAAGCACTAAATCCTAAACAAATTCTAAATTCTAATGTTCTAATGTTCAAAACACTGTTTTGTATTTTGGTCATTTGTGCTTTGATATTGTTTAGGTATTAGAATTTCGGATTTAGGATTTTGTTTTCCTGAGCTTATCGAGGGATTACTTTATTCTCTGGTTGTTTGGCTTTTCAACCTCCTCAGTTCCTCCTTTGCCACTTTCCGGTCATCCCAAGGAATTTTTCCTTCTCCTACATACATATACTGATAACAACCCATAGATGCTAAGACTACAACATCATCTTTTTGGGCTTTAGCAAAAGCAAATTTAATCGCCTCTCTTCTATTTGGAATTATACAATAATTTATACCTTTTTTACACCCTGCTTTCTGTAAACCTTTCTCAATCTGATGGGCTATATCAACAGGGTCCTCTGTGCGAGGATCTTCCGCAGTCAATACTGAAAAATCAACCAACCTGCCAGCTACCTCTCCGATTTTTGGCCTTTTCCCTGGATCACGCCCGCCAGTTGCTCCAAAAACAGCAATTAATTTTCCTTGGATTATTCTTTTTGCTGTATTAAATAAATTTTCCATTCCCGCTGGCGTATGAGCAAAGTCAACAATAACTTTAAATTCCTGCCCCTCGGAAATTTCTTCCATTCTCCCCGGAATATAATCTACTTTTTCTAGGCCGGCTTTAATTTTAGATAAATCTATATTCTGAGATAAGGCTATTGAAGCTGCTGCCAAAGCATTATAAATATTAAATTTTCCTGGAATTTTAAGATTTATTTCTATTTCTCCTTTTTCAGTAACTAAAACAAAGCTTGACTTACTTTCCTGTAGATTAATTTTGGCTCCGATGACTGTTTGAATTTCTCCGCCTGTATAGACGATAGGATGTAGGGAGTAAATTATTTTCTTGCCAGCTTTATGTTGTAGAAAATAATCATGGAACCTATCATCTCCGTTTACTATAATAATCTTTTCTGTATCTTTTTTTTCTGATTTACCCAAAGCTGTAAAAAGTTCTCCTTTAGCTTTTTTATAATTTTCCATTGTTTTGTGAGTATCCAAATGCTCTAAGGTTAAATTTGTAATACAAGCAACATCAAAATCTACACCTAAGTGCCGAAATTGTACAATACCTTGGGAAGTTACTTCCAAAACTGCATAATCTGATTTTTCTTTTTTGGCTTGAGATAAAAATTTTTGTAGTTTAAATCGACCAGGCATTGTAGTATCAGTCTGATTAGGCCAAACAACTTTACCAATTTTAAAACCAATAGAATTAACTGCCGCCACTTTATAGCCTGCTTGTTCCAAAATAGAATCAGTAAAATAAACTGTTGTTGTTTTGCCGTCAGTCCCAGTTATCCCAATCACTTTCATATCTCCAGAAGGATGACCATAGAAAAAATCAGATAGCTTAGCTAGCATCTTGTGGTATGTAAGCATCACTGGTTTTGGTGTAATTCTCCGAAGTATATTTAAAATCTTAGTCATAAATTTCCTATTTTCTAATTCCCTAATAAACTTATTCCTAATTCCCTATTCCTTATTACTAATTCCTTCTCCTTTATTTCTTATCACATATCTCTTATTGCTTATCGCTTCCTTATCTTATGCACCAAATTATACAATTTATACCAAAATTTAGAATAAGGCAAATCTTGTGAACCGATATAACAAGTTGGGGTAATATAAGGAGCAAAACCTCGCTTAAATCTGGTAATCCCAGCCCAAGAGCGATCCTCTTCTGAAATCCCCCAAAAATCATAATACTTAAATCCTTGTTTTTTTGCATCACATATTGCCTCCCACTGGGCAATATAAGCAGCCATTAAATTTCTATGTTCTGAAGAAGATGCCCCATGGGAATAAAAAGCTGTATTTTTGAAAAAAGTAACAATATTACAAGCCAAAGGTTTATCTTTATAATAGGCAATAAACAATTTGGCTAAATTTTTTGGTCCCAAAATCTCAATCATTTTCTGATAATGTTCTTTGGGATGATAGAAAAAAGCATCTCTTTCAGAGGTCTGATGTGCCAACTGCCAAAAAATCTCTACATCTTTTGGATCTGTGCTTTTTTTAACTTTAACTTTCTTTTTGGAAGCCAAGCGAATATTATAGCGGGTTTTTGATTTCATCTGAGCTAAAATTTCCTCCTCCGGTCCTTTAATACTCAAAACCAAAGTACATTTTGGCTGAATTTCTTTCTGCCCTTTCATAAATCCCATTTTTTTAATCTGCTGTAGACTGTAGTCTGTAGACTGTATGCTAACAGGTGGATCAATCCGCAAAAATATAGCTTTTTCCTGCTTGGCAATCTCTTTAATTTTATCCAACAATAACTTCAACTGGCTTCTTGTTCCTTGTTCCTTGTTCCAGTTTAATGCTGGTCCTCTTGGACAATATAAATAACTTTTCCCAAAAGGGAGTTTGTGTTTTACAATTTGGGCTACTAATTCCCAATTTCTAATTCCTTTCTCCTCCACCTGTTTCCTCTCCTTAGAAGATTCTTTATCAATCACGGCAAGCCTATACACCTCTTGCCCAAGCGCTTCTTGTAATTCTCCCCATTCCCAAGATTGTAACAAAGAGCCATAAGGATTTTTTCTTATAAACTCACTCCATCCTTTCTTCTGGCTTTGTTTAATCTCTATTACTTGCAAAATAAACTCCTTTCTTACTATTTTATACTGACTATATAATAACCTAAATTTTAATAAATTAAAATAAAATATTATTCCTTAGATATAAAAAATAAGGGCTGCGACAGAAGGCAATTTAATGCCAATTCTGGCAACCCTTAAACTAATTTTCGATTATTCTTCTGGAGGCTTTGAATGATCAAAGGGCCAGATTTTTATATCTTCTATCTTGCCTTGAAGAAAATTAATTACATCCCAGTAAAAAAACAAAACAGCTAAAATAGTTGCACCATTTATAATACTCCTTAGAAAAAAATAATCTTTTTCAAATCCAGGTTCAATGAGTAAAAAAATAGCCAAAATAAGAAATTCTAAAGGCACGGGTCTTTTTATCTTTCTTTTTCTTAATTTAGATTCGACAATAATAAAGAAAATAGCGGTGATAATAATAAATACAATCTTAGCTTGTGATGAAATATAAGCAATATCTTTTATGCCCATATCTACTTACCCTTTCAGTTTCTTAATTCTTTTTATCATTGAAAGAGTTAAAAATATATCGTGGTCTTCTCCATCTTGACAATCAGTAGCTAATAATCTAATTTGGGTTTCTCTACTCATTTGTCGAATACCAGTAGAAGTAACTTTAACCTCCTTAGGGATAAACTCTCCTGTTGTAGTAGAAATTATAACCTTTCCAACATATTGTTGAAGTGCTTCGGCAAAATCTTTTGTTTTTTTTAAAACTTCTTCCTCAACCCTTCTTATCTCTTTATCTTTGGTCTGTGCTTCTTTTAAACTATTATTAAGTTCTTTCAAATCTAAAGCCATTATAATCACTCCTTAAATGAATTGTTAAAGATCTATATTTATTATATATTTAGAATGGATAACATAATTTATCATAAATTAAAAGGGATGTCAAATGAAAATTTTAGGAATTGAAACAAGTTGTGATGAAACTGCAGTAGCAATAATAGAAGGACAAGAGACAAGAGACAAGAGACAAGAAAAGCAAAAAAAACATGTCACAAGTCACCTGCCCCATGTCACTATCTTATCTAACATTGTTTCCTCCCAAGTAGATTTGCATGCTAAATATGGAGGGGTAGTACCAGAAGTGGCTGCTCGAGCTCATTCAGAAAATATGATACCAGCGCTTAAGGCAGCATTGGAACCGCTGGAACAAAAAAACCAAAGAACAAAAAAACCAAAGAACAAATTGTTATTTAGTTCTTCCGTTAATAAGTTATTAAGTAAAATAGATGTTATTGCCATTACAATTGGTCCTGGGCTTATTGGCTCTCTTTTAGTCGGCGTAAATACAGCCAAAACTTTGGCTTATGTATTAAAAAAACCAATAATTGGAATAAATCATTTAGAAGGACATGTTTATGCGAATTTCATTCGCAAAAATCAAAGATCAAAAAGGTGCGAAAATCAAAGATTTTACAAAGATCAAAGATATAATATAGAATTTCCCATCTTATGCTTAATTGTATCTGGTGGGCATACTAGTTTAGTTTTAATGGAAGAGCATTTAAAATATAAGGTTTTAGGGCAAACTTTGGATGATGCCGCTGGAGAAGCTTTTGATAAAGTGGGGAAGCTATTGGGTCTGCCTTATCCAGGAGGGCCAAGTATTGAAAAATCTGCTTCTTCTGGCAATCCTTCAGCTTTTGATTTTCCCCGAGCTATGTTAGGTAGTAAAGATTATAACTTTAGTTTCTCTGGATTGAAAACAGCTGTTTTAAAAACTGTTCAAGATGTTCAAAGTGTTCAAAATGTTCAATTTGAACAAAACCCAAAGGGCCGATCGAACAATTTGAACAAACGAAGTGATCGAACAACTATTTCTGACATAGCAGCTTCTTTTCAACAAGCAGTTATAGATGTTTTAACAGAAAAAACTATCCAAGCAACCAAAGAATATAAAGTAAAAACTGTGATACTTGCTGGTGGAGTGGCAGCCAATAAAAAATTAAGAGAGGAATTATCATCTCAAATCTCAAATCTCAAACCTCAAATCTCTTTTTCTGTTCCACCAAAAATTTTATGTACTGACAATGCTGCTATGATTGCTGCTGCTGGATATTTCCATTCAAAAGGTAAAAATTTTACCCCTTGGCAAAAAATTAATGCCGATCCAAATTTAGGTTTGACTTAAAAAATCTGGTTTAGTAAAATACAGATAAGTTACATTATTATATAATAAATAGCACCTATGGTGTAATTTAGAAAATTAGAAAAGCGTTTGATTCTGACTGTCATCAGGAAAATCCTATACTAAACAGGGTACGCTGTGAGAAGAAAGCCTTCCTATCTTAAAGCTTCCGCCTTTGCTAGAGGCTTCGGCGGACAAGTCGGAGGATGAATAGAACTCACCGGGTATGCCCGTTATAGCTGTAATTAAGTGCCCCGGTGTTACCGGGGAAGCAAGGTGGTACCATCCTAAATTGAGGATCCTTATGTAAATTTTAGCATAAGGATTTTTTAAAGGGGTTTAGCACTTCCGGTGAGAATTCGCGCCTTTGGTGTAAAATTTTCCTCACTTGCTTCACTTTGTTGAGAAAATTATGGAACCAGATTATAAAATAGAAAGTCTAAAAGAAATTCCAAAAATTTTAAAAAAAGAGAAACAAATCACCACTGTAATATTTGATTTGGGAGACACCCTATATACTACTTATAAACCAGAGGTATGGGAAAAAGAAAGAGATAAAGAATTATGGCGGCTGGTAAAAAAACAATGTCCTAAATCAAATTTAAGCTTTGGAGAATATTTAGCTAAAAATAGAATTTATCTAGAAAAATTAAATAAACATAGAAGAAGAACTTTTACAGAATTAAAATTTGAGACTTTTGTCAGTTGGTACCTAAAAATGATCTGTCCTAAATTTAAATTTGACCTTTTTGAAAAATTTTGTAATATATATCGCCAATTTGCTCTAGAGCAAACAAAAATAAAACGACATACTCTATCTACTCTCAAAATATTAAAAAAACAAAAATATAAATTAGGTATTATTACCAATACCTGGCACAATAAAAAACATATTGAAGATATATTAGATGAATTAAAAATTAAAAATTTCTTTGAAGTAATTATTATCTCTAGTGATTTTGGTACTTTCAAACCTCACCCAGCTATTTTTAAAAAGGCTTTGACTAAACTCAAAAGCAAACCCAGTAAAACTATATTTGTTGGAAATGACTTGGAGGCTGACATTTACGGAGCAAAAAATGTAAAAATGAAAACAATACTCATAAGTTAATAGAGGATAAAAATGATTAAGAAAAGTTACAACAAAGTTTACAATCCTCAAAAAATAGAAAATAAAATCTATAAGATATGGGAGAGGGGGAAATATTTCACTCCTAAAATTAACATCATGAGAAAGCCCTTTACTATTGTAATTCCCCCACCAAATGTCACAGGAAATTTACATATGGGGCATGCTTTAAATAACACTATTCAAGATATTTTAATCCGCTGGCATAGAATGAAAAATAGCCCAACTTTATGGCTTCCAGGCACTGATCATGCTGGAATTGCTACCCAAAACGTAGTTGAACAAGAATTAGATTCTGAAGGCAAAAATAGATATGACCTGGGAAGAGAAAAATTTATCAAGTATACCTGGCAGTGGGTTGAAAAATACGGAGGCAATATTGAAAATCAACTTAGAAGACTTGGAGCCTCTTGTGATTGGACAAGAAAAAGATTCACTTTAGATGAAGGATTGTCTGAGGCAGTAAAAGAAGCTTTTATAAGATTACATAAAAAAGGATTAATTTATCAAGGAGATAGAATTATTAACTGGTGCCCCAGATGTGTTACTGTTCTATCTGATCTGGAAGTAGAATATGAAGAAGAGAAAAGTAGTTTGTGGTACATTCGCTACCCGATAGTAAATTCAAAAAGATGCGAAAATCAAAGATTTTACAAAGTTAAAAGTCCAAAGTTTATAATTGTGGCTACAACCCGACCAGAGACAATGTTGGGAGATACTGCTGTGGCTGTTCATCCAAGAGATAAAAGATATAAAAAATTAATTGGCAAGACAGTAAACCTGCCACTTATGGGCAGAGAGATCCCAATCATTACTGATGAGGCTGTAGACCCCAAGTTTGGAACAGGGGCAGTAAAAGTTACTCCTGCTCATGATCCTACAGATTATGAAATTGCTCAAAGACATAATCTACCTCAGGTTAAAATCATTGACCAGGAAGGCAAAATGACTCCCAAGGCTGGTAAATTCTCCGGACTAGACTTAATGATCTGTCGAGATATAGTAGTTCGTGAATTAAAAAAACAAGGGCTTTTAGAAAAAATAAAAGATTATACTCATTCGGTAGGCAAATGTTATCGATGTAAAAAGACAGTTGAACCTTTGGTTTCCAAACAATGGTTTGTTAAAATAAAACCTTTGGCCAAACCAGCAATAGTTGCAGTTAAAAAAGATAAAATTAAATTTATTCCTTATCGTTTTACTAAAATTTATCTTGGGTGGATGGAAAATATTCAAGACTGGTGCATTTCCAGACAACTATGGTGGGGGCACCAACTTCCTGTCTACTACTGCAGACAGGAAGAGATTAAAAATAAAAAATTAAAGAGGAAAAAGAAAGGATGCGGGAAGATCATTGTTTCCAAAGAAAGACCAAAAAGATGTCCTAAGTGCGGATCAAGTAAATTGACTCAAGATCCAGATGTTTTAGACACCTGGTTTTCATCAGCTTTGTGGCCCTTTTCTACATTAGGTTGGCCTAAAAAAACCAAAGACTTACAATATTTCTACCCTACCTCTGTCTTGGTTACAGCCCCGGATATTATTTTCTTTTGGGTGGCTCGAATGATTATGATGGGTTTAGAATTCACAGGCAAAGTTCCTTTTCATATAGTTCACTTACATGGGTTAGTTCGTGATGAAAAAGGAAGAAAAATGAGCAAATCAGAAGGTAATGTTATTGATCCTTTAAATCTAATTGACAAATATAGTGCTGATTCTTTGCGAATGGCTCTGGTTTGCGGGATAGCCCCTGGTTCTGATGTAGCCATATCTGATCAAAAAGTTAAAGGCTATCGCAACTTTTCTAACAAAATCTGGAATGCTTTTCGATTTATTCTTCTAAATTTAGATAAATTATCTTCTGAAGAGAAGAAGGAATTAAAGAAATTAATAGAAAAAGAAAATTTTAAAAAGGGTTTAGAGAAAGAAGATAAAGAGATATTAAAGAAATTAGAAAAACTAAGTAAAAAAGTAGAAACGTCTTTAGAAAAATATCGATTTTCTGATGCTGCTCTAGCCTGCTATCATTTTTTCTGGCATCATTTTTGTGATATATATATTGAAAAGACAAAACCTAGGTTGCAAAAAGAAGGCAAAGATAGAGTTTTGGCTTTGGCTGTTTTGGTTTATATTTTGCAAATAAATCTCAAACTTCTGCATCCATTTATGCCTTATGTAACAGAGCATATTTGGCAAACATTAGGAGATTCAGAGCTAGCCGATAAAAAGCCACTTTTAATACAAAACTGGCCTGTAAAATAGATCAAGGTTTATTTAACCTGCGGCCGCAAACTCGATAAACCCTAACCTAATTTGACCCGAAATTACAAATTTGCTATTTTAAAAACATCCGTACCTTTTCAAATAAATAAGGGGGAATCAAATGTGTAAGATACCTATTGAGAGTTCACGAGAGAAGGAATTTTTGTCTAAAATTTTTAATTTTGATAATTATCCACCAGAAGATAAATACAAAATACCAGAAAATTTGGATCGATTTTTTCTTCCTATGAGAAGATATAATCCGAGAAAAATTCGAAGAAGGACCAGAAGAATCCGAGAATCTATTTAAGGGGGAACAATTATGGAAAATACAATCGCAAATTAAAGTCAAATACTGGATGAAAAGAAAATGAAGAATTTATAGATTCATAAGAAGAATGCCCCCATTGTCATCAAATTGGCGAAGTAATAAATCATTCAGAACATCAAAAGTTCTGTATCAACTGTCAACAAATAATCAATAAATAAATGAAAATCAAAAGGCAATAACTCATAACAATATAATGAGTCTATTGCCTTTTTTTATCTTTAATTTTTATTTATGGTATAATAAGACAAAGCTACTCTCATAGGGATGAAACCAAGCTCAGCTTGGTAAATAAAATTTAAGGACTTATTATCAAATTGTTATGAGAAAATCATCTGAAGAATCTAAATCTAAGGAATTTGAGCCCAAAGAATCATCAGGGGTAATTAAACTTCCTAAAAAATCTAGAAAAAGAAAAATTATAATTATTTCTATTATTGTAGCCACAGTCTTGACTGGAGGAGGAATTGGTGGCTATTTTGGTATCCTAAAACCCTGGTCTATAAAAACAGCAGCCCGATATATAAGCCAAGGCGATGAATATCTACAAAAAAAACAATATAGCCAGGCTTTATGGAATTATCAAAAAGCAGCTGCTTTGACATCCAAAAACCCAGAAATTCATCTTAGGATAGGGGAATTGTATAATCTTAAAGGAGACTACGAAAATGCTATAAAAGCATTTGAAAAAGTAATAAATTTAGATGAGGAAAATTTCAAGGCCTTATCTTGCCTAGGGCAAATATATTTTATCCAAAAAAAATATGATCAAGCAGAAAAATATTTAAAAAAAGCAAAAGATATAGATTATAAAAATATTGAGGTTTTAAATTATCTAGGGCAAACTTACATTGCTAAAAACAGCTTCTATCTAGCAGAAGAACAATTTAAAAAAATAATACAGGAAGAAAGTAAAAACCAAACAGCATATTATCACTTAGGAATTATTTATGCCGATGGTAAAAAATATGAAAAAGCCAGGGAAATGGTTGAAAAAGCACTGGAGATTAATCAAGAAAATGATCTAGGTAAACAGACACAAAAGCTTTCAGAAATCATCGACAGATTAGCTGCCTCTGAAAATGAAACTTATAAATTAGTAGCTTTAGGACAGTTTTATAATGAAATAGATCTACCTGAATTAGCTAAATCTAAATTAGAAGAGGCTGTAGAACAAGTGCCTGATTATAGAGATGCTTGGGTATTTTTGGGGCATTCTGAATACTTGCTGGAAAATTATCAAAAAGCAGAGGAAAATTTAAAAAAAGCAAAAGACATTGATCCTAATTATAATGTAACTCATTACCTTTTAGCCAAGACTTATATAAAAAAAGGAGAAGACGATAAAGCAATAGAATCATTCAATAAAGCTTATAATTTAGGATATGATAATGTGCAAATTAAAAAAGACCTGGGCGAATTTTATATTCAAAAAGAAGATTTTCTAAATGCCCAAGAACAATATCAAAAAGCAAAGGAGCTAAGTCCAGATGACATAGAAATTTATAAAAAACTAATCTGGCTTTATTGTGAAAAATTAGATCAGGTAGAGAAAGCTTTAAAACTAGCAGAAGAATTAGTAGAATCCAAGCCACATGATGCAGCTTCTTATAGTCTTTTAGCCCAAGCTAAAATTGCTGCCAATAAATTAAATGAAGCAAAAGAAGAAATTGAAAAAGCTCTAGAAATAGATTTATATTTAGATTCAGCTTATTATAACTTGGGAATTATTTATGAAAAAGAGGGGAACAAAGATAAGGCTCGTGAAAATTTCCAAAAAGCTATAGATTATGATACAGATGGTGACATAGCCTCTGAAGCTTATGAACAAATAAAGAAATTAGAGTAAAGTTATCTAAAATTCCTTAAAATTTCTGAAAAAATTTAAAATTAGAGTAAAATTTTTACAACGCTTTTCAACCGATCGCAGAATAGTGTTGTAATTTTAAACCAAATATTTTAACCCCTGTCTGTCGACAGGCAGAGATCGACATATAGCTTGACTTCACTTATATTCATTTATATATCATAATCATATTTTTTATATTTTTTTATTCAGTCTTTCATTATCCATAGCAGTCATCCATACCAGGATAGCATCGTAAAATTATATATAACACTTATGTGCCATGGCACAATAGTATAATAAAATTTTTAATGCTTTTTATATTTTTTACATAAAAAACCAGCCAAAGCTGGTTTTTTATCTTATTGTGATGCTCTATGCTCTATAAATCGAGCTAAGCTCGATAAATTGAGCAGCTACATTAAAATTATATTAAAAATTTCTTAGTATCCATAGCCCAGACTATAAATACTATAGATTTTGATTTGACATTTTAAATTTTACATTTTTAATTTATATTATTCTCTCGTCACTCTCCAAACTTCCTCAGGGGTTGTTATGCCTTCTAAAACTTTTAACATTCCATCTTGCTCTAAAGTTATCATTCCAGATTTTATAGCAGCTTCTTTAATCTCAGATGTAGAGGCTATGTCTAAAACTAAATTTTTTATTTCATCATTTGGTGTCAAAACTTCAAAAATACCCACTCGTCCTTTATGTCCAGTATTATTGCAAAAATCACAACCTTCACCTCTATAAAATTTTACTGGCTTAATACCTTGTTTATGTTTTTGAGGAATATTCTTAAATATTCTTTCAATTTCTTCCTGAACTTTTTTTCCAGGCTTATATTCTTTCTTGCATTTGTCACAAATTCGGCGAACTAATCTTTGGGCAATAATAGCATTTACAGCACTGATTAAAAGATATTTCTTGATACCCATATCAATCATTCTGGGAAGAGCGCCAGAGGCGTCATTAGTATGCAAAGTAGATAAAACAATATGTCCTGTTAGGCCAGCATGTACAGCCATATCAGCAGTATCATAATCACGAATTTCTCCAACCATTAAAATATCTGGGTCTTGACGCAAAATAGACCGGAGACCGTTTTTAAAATCATATCTGGTCTCAGGATCAACTTGGCTCTGTATAATCCCTGGCAGATGATATTCTATAGGATCTTCTAAAGTTATAATTTTAACTTCTGGTTTATTTAAAATTTCTAGGACAGCATACAAAGTTGTTGTTTTACCTGAGCCTGTTGGGCCACAAACTAAAATCATTCCAGAAGTTTTTTGAATATTTTGGGAGACTTTTTTAAAATTTTCTTTCTCTAATCCTAACCTATCTAAAGACAGATGTTCCGCTTCCTGATCAAACAATCTCAATTCTATATTCTCTCCATAAGCACAAGGTAGAGTTGCAACTCTTATATCAATTTTTCTATCTTTAATTTTTATATAGAATCGACCATCTTGAGGCACTCGGGTAACATCAATTTTTAACCGTGATAAAAATTTGATTCTAGAAACAACCAGAGGGAAAATTTTTCTAGGGAATAAAGCAACATCTTGCAACACCCCGTCGATTCTAAAGCGAATTCTGACTTCATTATATTGAGGCTCAATATGAATATCCGAGGCGCATAAAGCAACAGCTCCGCCTAATATTGTATCGACAATTTCTGTTGTAGGAATAGTAGTAATTTTCTCTTTTAATTGTTTTAAAGTTTTGATTTCTTTCTCAAATTTTTCTGGGGTTTTATATTGAATTTCAACTTTGTCCTTATCTCCCTTAACTTTCTCAGAAGTAAAAAGTTTATATAATTTTAAAGCATAAGCTAAAGAAGATTTGGAAGCTAATGTTATATCAAAACTATATCCTGAACCTTGCCCTAATTTTTTAATAATTGCATTTATCTTAGAAGCATGAGGGTCTATAACTGCCAGACGAACTCTTTTGTCTACCTTTATATAAGGAACAATTTTATATTTTTTGGCTATATCTTCAGGAATAGTGTCCAATACTTCTTGAGGAATAGGCATACCCACTAGATTAATATAAGGCAAATCAAATTTTTTGGCTTTAGCTTCTGTTTGTTTCTCTTCCTCTTGCTGTCTAATGTCCTGCAAAAATTCATCAATAGGTTCTTTATAGGAAAGACGGGGGTCAATTTTTTTAGCCTCGGAAGGCTTCTTTTTAGACTGGCCTTTTTGTTTGTTTTTGCTTGTGTTTTGATTTTTTTTCATTTATGTGCTTTTAAAAAAGATAGTTTTTATTTTTTGTCTATCTTATGTAATTACTCTATTATACCTTAAAATAGGACAAATGTCAAGGAGGGGGCGGGATTCGAACCCGCGAGCCCAAAACTGGACCACTGGTTTTCGAGACCAGCTCTTTAAACCGCTCAGACACCCCTCCTTGTATCAAAATAACATAAAAAACATTCACAAAAAATGCTTTAGTATTTTTGTAACATAAAAAAATGAAATATTTCCACGAACAATTAGAAGTCTACAGAACGCTACAGCCTACTAAAGCAGGATGCATAATAGAATAGATTGGGCATGCGCCTGAGACGATTCGAACGTCTGACCTCAGCCTCCGCAGGGCTGCGCTCTAATCCACTGAGCTACAGGCGCTCGTCGTAATAAACTTGCCATTTCTACCCCTAAAATTCCACCCCTAAAAATTTCGAGGATCCAATTATCAGTTTATTCCTCCTCTTCCCGTAAAAATTCTGAAGAATTTTTACGGGAAGAAAATCTATATCCTAAAAAGGGCATTTAGTATAAAAAATGCCCTCCAATTTTAAAAATCTAAATCAACTAAATTAAAACCTAAGAGATCTAAATATCCTATCAACAAGATCCTCTTTTTGATCTGTTTTTTCAGGAAGATATTTTTTTATGACTTTCTTAACTTTCTCTAGTTTCAAATCTCCTAGTTGAGCAATAATTGGCAAAGAAAACCTTTTTGTTGGCTCAAAATGAATACAAGTTGAAGAAGGGTTCTCAATAAGCCAAAAAGACTTCAATTGAATATAAGAATAATATCTTGTGCCTATATTTATTCCTTTGTTTGTAATCCCATATTTTAAAACCTGAGGTTTTTTCTGGGAATAAATATAAAGTACTATAGCAGTAATAATTATAGCAGCCACAGTCATCCATTGTTTCAAATAAACCATTAAAAAAACTAAAATAATAATAAAGGCTCCAGCAATATAATAATATTGAGGCGATTTTTCATAATAAACAAATTCTGGCGCTGACCAAGAAATTAAAGTCTTTTCAGGAACTGTTTTAGCAGAAGCTTTTTTACTTTTAGATAATGTTTTTTTAGATTGGATCATAAAACCTCCTTAGATAATTTCACAATTTAATTAATAAATAAAATATAATAAGTTATAGATTTTTTATCTCAGCAAAATACTGAAGTATTTTGCTGAAAGAGGAGAAGTGAACGAAAAGCGAAAGCCCCGAAAGCTTTCGGGGAGAAAGCTTGAAGTTTATTTCGACGAGGCGGAGGAGGAGGGATTTGAACCCTCGCTGGGCTTATTAAACCCACTACGGGTTTAGCAAACCCGCCCCTTCAACCAAACTTGGGTACTCCTCCACGGAGGTAGGGGTGAAATTCGCCCAGTACCAGAGCGGAGGGTACAGGATTCGAACCTGTGAGAATCTTACGACCCAACTGGTTTTCAAGACCAGCGCCATAAACCACTCGGCCAACCCTCCACACTCGGTACAGGGCTTGTGACCGCCGCAATCGCCCACCTGCCATTGCCTAAATTTCAGTCCTTGGCGGGCAAGTCTATTCTGTCACCCCATCCCAGCCTCTGTCTTAAACCAAAATACAACTATTTTTATATAAAATCTATCTTTTCTACCATTATATCAGAAATAAAAATGAATCTCTAATTACTCAGCTAAAATTCTATAACTGTCTAGCCACTACCAAACCCCAAACTTGTCTGGCCCCGGAAGCTCTTAAAACCTTTGCACATTCTTCTAAAGTAGCACAGGTTGTAGCTACATCATCAACAAGAATTATTATCTTTCCTAAAATAATTTCTTGATTTGTACAACTGAAAACATCACAAACATTCTTTCTCCTTTTGTCTCCAGATAACTCAATTTGAGGAGTAGTATGTTTACGTCTTATCAATACATTAGTATTTATTTCTAAACCAAGTTCCAAACTTATATCATGAGCTAAAATTTCTGACTGATTAAAACCCCTTTGTCTTTCTCTTTTTTTATGTAAAGGAACAGAAATAACAATAGAACTTTTAGGCAAAGGATTCATTATGAGGCAATCAATTAGCAAACCAGACAATAATTTATGTAAATCAAAAATATATTCATATTTATAACTATGGATAACTTCTTTTAAAGGCCCTTGATCATAGTAAGCAGCTACTAAAACTCCGGAAAGGTTTGTATATGGCCTGCAAGCAGAACAAAATTGCCCACCAGAAGTCAAACGATTACACCTGGGGCAAGAGGGAGAAGTAACTCTAATAATTTTATCTTCACATTTCTTGCATAACCATCCCCCCTCTTCTCCACAGCCTATACATCTTTTAGGGAAAAGTAAATCTAAGAAAAACTCACAAGTTTTCTTGGTATAACCTTTTTGCATACTTTAATACTATCATTTTATTTAAGACAACAAAAGAAAAAGCCCTGATAATCAGGGCTATAAAATTAAAATTTTGTTATTTCCCTGCCTGCCGGCAGGCAGGGAATTTACACTAGTATGCTTTTCTAATATCTACTCCGGTCAAATAATGTTTTAAGATATCAATATAACCACGTCCTGAGTCGGCAAATCCTTTAACGCCGGTCATACATAATCCCCAGCCATGTCCGCTACGGGAATGCCCTTGAGAATATGGACAGTAAACTGACTTTAGATAAGGCTTGTCTGGATAATCAGAAGTATGCCCCCCACAATCACTATGATAAGGAACTAAAGCTACTTCATTTCCATAATAAATAATTTGACCAAAAGTTTCACAGGCAGACTCTTTCAAATAATTAGGGGAACCAATGGCCTGTTCATAAGCATAGCCTTTATAAGTTTGGGAACGCCAATCAGAAAAAACATGAAAAAAATTTCGAGAACAAGTTGACTTAGGATGATGGATATTATAAAAAGCATAACCACGCGCTCCTACTATATGAGCTTTTAATGCCTCTTTAGGCCACCAATTAGGTTCTTCAGCTAGACCATACAAATAGTCTTCTAATGTCACTTCATTTATTACCCAGTAGGTACCTTCTACATCTGACCAACGATATTCAATCAATCCTCTGTATCGATTATCATTTCTTCCTCCCCAGCCTGGGCGATAATAATTCTGAATCTCTAAAATAGTAGAACCTAAAGGCCTTATTCGAAAAGGCGTAGAATTAGAAGAAGAATAACCATTAGAACACTGTACATTATAACGACCACTTACAGTAGCAGTTTGACCAGGCCCTAAAGTAACCAAAGGGCTATTATTAAAATCACAAATCTGATATGAACCATTGCCTGTAACTACTATAGAATCATGGGTATTATATAAACCTACTCGAATATTCGGCTGCCCATTCCCTACTGTAATATCCCAATACAATCCCACATCATTCAACCATGTTTGGTATTCAGAAACTAATTGGAAATATTCTCGATATATTCCTGGTATAGAAGGAGTAGAAACTGTAAAAGTAAATCTAGCTGTCTGGCCGGGGAGAACAATATTTAAAGAAGGATTACTGACATTAGTAAAAGTACAAGCTCTATTGTTGGAAACCCAACTATCATCATGGAAAATACTATTCCTGTCACAAGGTTTGGAGGTGCCTAATCTTACAGGATTAGAGCCAGATTTATCCCAGGGAGAATTACCTGTGTTTTTAAACTCTACCCACAGAGTAGTTTTTTGATTTGGGGTAAGTGCAAGATATTCACTTTGAGCTATCCATTGATTTTGTAAATCGGGGACAACTGTAAATTGAAGATAAAAACCATGATTGTTATTAAACCAATCCACCCATTCACAAACAGGGTTAAAATATTCTTTAAATAGACCATGAGTAGAAGGAGCAGTAACTGTAAAATTAAACCTACCAACCTCGCCTGGTTTAACTTCTGCCTGCAATAATTTGCAAGGCCTTTGAGGATTAATCCATTCACCTTGTGTAAAAAATAAACTATCTCTATCTTGAGGATTTTCTGTGCCTAAATTTATAGGATGTTCGCCATAATTTTTCCAAGTTATATTTCCAGTATTTCTAAATTCAACCCAACAATCTGCACTCTCTCCAGTTTCTAATGTTAAATAATCACTCTGACTAATCCACTGAGTATCAAACCTTAGCTGTTCTACAGTAATATCCCAATAAAGCCCTGGATCTGAAAGCCAGGTCTTATGCTCACAGACTACTTGGAAATATTCCCGATGAACACCTGGCATAAATGGAGCAGAAACTGTAAAAGTAAATCTAGCTGTCTGGCCAGGAAGAATAGTGCTTGAAGAAGGATTACTGACATTAGTAAAAGTACAAGCTCTGTTGTTGGAAATCCAACTATCATCATGGAAAATACTATCCCTGTCACAAGGTTTGGAGGTGCCTAATCTTACAGGATTAGAGCCAGATTTATCCCAGGGAATTTCTCCTATATTTTCAAACTCTACCCATAAAGTCTTTTTCTCCCCGGGGACAATTGTAGGATAATCACTTTGCCTAATCCATTTCAAACCAGGCTTAACTTCAATATCCCAATACAATCCTACATCTGAAAGCCATTTTTTCCACTCACAGACTACTTGGAAATATTCTCGATATATTCCAGAGGTTAAAGGAGTCTTAATTTTAAAAGTGAAGGTGGCAATTTCTCCTGATTTTACCTCAGCTTGATCCATATTTGTAGGCCGATCTTTACAAATCCAATCTGAAGTATAAAATGCACTGTCTCTGTCTATAGGATGAGAGGTGCCTAATCTTACAGGATTAGAGCCATAATTATACCAAGTTTCACCACTTGTATTTTTAAATTTCACTTGCAAAGTTGTCTCTTCTCCCGGGGTAAGAGAAGGATAATCACTTTGAGAAATCCACTGGAGATCTAAAACTTTATCTTTAGCCCTTTGACGAATTTCCCCTAAACGAGCATGCAATCGATTCCCTGGACAAGCAGTTGCCCCTACATCTCTATGCCCTATTATATTAGGCAAACCATAATGTATTGGCCCATCACTTCTTCTAAAATCACTTGAACCTTGTGGATCAATATTATTCTGGTTACATTTAAAAGCTGTTAAATCTACCAAAGAATTTACAGCAGCTCCAGAAGGATCAGTATTTACAAAATTGCCTAAAAGAGAAATTCCGCAAGTTCCATAATTATAGTGATAAGCATGCCCAGCAACAACATTATTCCCTCCATATCTCCCTTCATAAATATTGCCGTGCTGATCAATGAGAAAATTATAACCAATGTCTCCCCATCCTAAACTAACTGCGTGGTAATAATAAATAGCCCGGACTGTTGCCGCCGGATTAGAAGGGTTGTTTGTGCCTGCTGTATGATGAATAATAATTTTTTCTGTTGATCTATACTCTGGGTCCCAATTTCTTAATGATTCATTACATCCCCATTGAGCTCGGGAAATAATACTGGGCGAAGAAGCAGCTTGAGCCTTTTGGGTAGAGCCTATTTTATTTGAAACTGGATCAGGGCCAGAGGTAGAATCAATATAAGTAAGGTCTATTTGTTTCAAACAAGGTGTATTCCTACCATCTTCTGAACTTAAAGTAATTTTATATTGAATAGCTTGACCGCCTTCAACAAAAACAAGATTGCCAGGAACTTGCCCTTGGAATTGAATGCCTCGATCATCAGGAAAATCTTCTAGTCTTTCCACCTTATACCAAGGTGACCAAGTAAGTCCATCATAGCTTTTTACTTCTAATACTAAATTAGTTCCCTGGGGCAAGTCTTCTTGCCAATGGGAACCAATTGCACAAAAAGAAAATTTACTTGTTATTATATCTGACTTATAAACCTTTTGGGGCTTGTAACTTCCATCTTCTCCCCTATCAAGAGTAATATTAGATTCTGCTTCGCCATTCAAAGATTCATCTGATACAGAGTGTGAATTTACTTCTCTAAAATGGGTTAAGGTTGCCTGCTCCGATTTAATTTCTGCTGGTTTGGGACTGTTTAACATTGCTCCCAAAATTACTATTCCAACAAAAATAATTAGCAAACCAAAAATTATAATCCCCTTAGAGAATATTTTTTTCATTTTATAACTCATTTTTTATTTTTATTTTTATAATACTGACTATGCAGATTATCTTACCATTCAAGAAGGATTTATGACAATATCTTTAACATTTTGAACTTTTCCTATTTCAATTAGTGCTTCTGTTTCACTCCAGCGTAATTGAATAATTTCCTATTATATTTTTTATTGTAATTATT
>CAYFQT010000033.1:0-30142 GCA_964345445.1 uncultured Candidatus Saccharibacteria bacterium | reverse complement strand
AAGATATAAAACCAGTTGTTTGACCACTTGAATCAGTAGCAGATGTAGGTTGAGTTATTATATCTCCTACTCTATCAGAGGATAGGCTAACTTGATGTCCTGATATAGGATTAGAATATACATCTTTTAAAGTAACTGTTATGGTAGATATTTGCCCTGTTCCTAAATTAGAAGGAGAAGCTGTGGCTTCAGATACACTTGCACTTGTAGGACCAGGATTGAAAGTTACAGTAGTATGAGAAGACAGCTCTATACTGTCTGTAGTATCTGTGGCTGTTATTGTCTTTTGTTCTGCTTTGGTGGAAGAAATACTCCCTTGAGTTTGACCATTGGCATCAGTTGGTGATGTAGGTTGGGTTATTGTATTATTGCTTCCTGTTGCTGAGATAGAAATATTCTTACCACTTATAAAATCACTAGAAGAATTTTTTAGAGTAATAGTTATAGTAACGTTATCACCTACAGCCTGAGAAGAAGGTGAAACAACTACAGTAGATTCATAAGAAGAAACCTGCTGTTCATTAAAAGTAACATTTACTGTAGAAGAAAGAGTAATATTATCTGTGATATCTGTCGCGGTAATAGTTTTAGTTTCTGCATTAGTTGAGGAAATTATGGCAGTAGTTTGACCATTGGCATCAGTTGGTGATGTAGGTTGAGTGATAGTATTTCCTGACCCTGTTGCTGAAATTTCTACTTCTTTTCCAGATAAAGGACTGGAGTATCTATCTTTTAAAGTTATAGTAATATCTACTGATTCCCCCACTATTGCACTTTCACTACTTGCAGAAACTTTTGATTTACTATCTGATAAAAATCCATTTTGAGGTATAGAATATTTTCCTGTATGATATTGATCATGTCTAAAATGTGGCCAGTCTAAGATTGTGGTTTCTTTTCCTTCTAAATCCCAAACAAAAACTTTAAAATCATAATTTACAAAAGCCACTTCCTCTAAACCATCTCCATCTAAATCAGCAACAGCTGGAGCATTAGTGGAAAAAGATCCAATTTCTCCTGAATATTTAGGAAAGCCAGATATTATAGAGCCATCCGACTCATAAGCATTAAAATAATTAGTATCATTATCAACAACAATTTCTAACTGTTCATCTCCATCTATATCACCTAAAGATGGGGAACCATAACCATAAAAAGTATGATTGCTATAATCAGCTGTAACTGGCCAACCAGAGAGTAAAGACCCATCATAATCAAAAGCATATAGTTTTCTTTCATCCAAGCTTCGTTCTCTGTCACAACCAATAACAATCTCCAGATAACCATCATTATTCAAATCTCCTAAAACTGGAGAAGAATCTACTGGTCCGGCTGTATCTTGTGGCCAACCAGACATTAAACTCCCATCATGGTGAAAAGCATAGACTTTACTTTGATCAGAACCGCAAACTATTTCTTGGTCACCATCTTTGTCTAAATCTCCCAAAGCTGGATAAGAATAACAAATTGAATCACTGATCCGAACAGGCCAGCCATCAAAAACTGAGCCATCAATGTTATACACACAAAGATAATTTTTATCTTTATCCCAATCATAAGCAGAGAAAACAAATTCATTTGTTCCATCATTATCCAAATCCCCTACAGCCGGAGCGCTTTGGTAAGCATCGTAGTCTATAGGCCACCCCGAAAGCCAATCACCATCTATATCTAAAATTCCAAAATTAGACCAACTGGAAGTAACTAAAATCTCATAATTTCCATCCTCATTGATATCACTAAAGACTGGTCTATTTGAACTAGCAATTGATTTAGGCCAATTTCCAAAATTAGTTCCGTCGTGATTCCAAATAAATAAATAACTGCCAGCTGATAAAGCTATCTCCCCAAAACCATCACCATCTATATCACAAACTGCGGGAGAACGTTGAGTAGCAAGTGAACTTCCCCCAGGCGATTGTAAAAATTTAGGCCAGCCAGGATAATTAGTCCCATCAGCTTGGAAAACATACATATAATTCCCATATCCTATCAGTAATTCTTTAGTACCATTTCCATCCAAATCAGCTGCTGTAGGAACATCCATAAAGGCTAAAGTCCAAAATCCTGATCTCCATGGGGATACCTCTTGTGGCCAACCAGAATGGATTGTAGGATCTAAATAAATAACTACATATTCTTCTTGTTGTCGGTCAGAAAAATTAACTTTTAATTTAATTTTATAAAAATCAGCTTGACTAATAGAAGAAGTATCCCATGTACCTAAGGTATCTTCATCAACAGGCTGATTTCCTCCATTTGATAAGGTAATTCCCTCTGAACTCCAACTAGTAGGATATTTCCCTTGACCATATTCTATTTGGTAATTTACGAAGTTTGTACCTAAAGCTCGTCCTTTAATTTCAATAATATCTCCTGCTCGCCTAACTTCATCATCTGGGGGAGAAGTAAGATAAATATTATCAATCGTCGCTGTTAAAGTATCGTATACTTCTCCAGAAGTAGCCGAAACGGTCAGTTTAAATGTAATATATCCATCAGGCACTAAAGTGGTATCAAAATTGGAATATAAAGTTCCATTTGTAACTTGATTAGAAGATGTAGTAATTTCTGTCCAACTTTCCGGTGACTGTCCTATCCCATATTCTAATTTATAATTTATAAAATCTTCACTAAAAGCTGAACCAGTAATATCTACACTATTGTAAATAGTACCTGAAGGTCCACTTAAGCGGGCTATTGGAGGAGGGGTATTTATTTGCAGAGCATTTTTGGCATTTATTCTTCCATAACCAAATGTGTTATCTCGACCCGGATCTCCTAAATCATCAGCAGAGTTGCGAATTACTTGTCTTATCTGCTCATTCGTCCAAGTAGGATGGTTAGTTAAAATTAAAGCAGCAAGGCCGGAAACATGAGGACAAGCCATAGAAGTACCTCGAGCTCGAAAGTAGTTATCTCCTACTATGTTATTCCCATCACCATACATATCTGTACCTGAAGCTCTTAGAGAAAGAATATTTTGATAAATTCTGTTAGCACTTCCATCTGCATTTCCCCCACCTGGAGCAGCTACATCAATCTTAGAACCCCAGTTAGAGAAACTTGATTTGGTATCATTTTCTGTTGTGGAAGCTACAGTGATCACGTTATGATCACCAGCTGGCCAATATCTTGAAGCATCAGCATTGCTATTTCCTGCTGCCGCAACGACCACACATCCTTTTTGGTCATGAGCATAAGCAATTGCATCAGTTACAACTTGAGATTGGCCACTGCCTCCCCAGCTATTACTTAAGACATGAGCACCTGAATCTGCCGCATATTCTATAGCCAAAGCTGCATCAGAAGACCAACCCGAACCTGAAGAACCTAAAAACTTCACAGCCATAATTTTACAATTCCAAGTTACTCCCACAACACCAACTCCATTATTACCGACACCAGCTACAGTACCTGAACAATGAGTTCCATGGCCATGGTCATCTATAGGATTATTATCATTATTATAAAAATCCCAGCCCCAAACATCATCTGTATAACCATTTGAATCATCGTCAATATTATTATCAGGGATTTCATTTGAATTAGTCCACATATTAGAAGAAATATCTAGATGATTATAATCTACCCCTGTATCAATAACAGCTACTTTAATATCCGAACTGCCAGTGGTTGTATCCCAGGCATCGGTAGCTTCAATTTTTTTCAGCCCCCAGAGATCATCATAGGGTTGCCCCCAGGAACCAGAAGAAGAAAAATAGGGATCAGAGGGAACAGTTTGTGTTTCCAATTTATAATTTGGTTCGGCATATTCTATGTTAGGATCAGCTTGATATTCTTTAACAATTTTTTTAATATCTTTATCTTCAGATACTTTTAGCTTTCGAAATAAAGAGAGTCTAGAAGTAGATTTTGTATCCTTTGTTTTAAATACTTTTTCCACCTTTTCTATATTATGTTTATGATTTAAAGCATTTACTGAATGAATGCCTATATCAGAAACACCTACTGCTTCATCTTTAATTTGATTCTCAACTTGGGGTCTGAATTTAATAATAAATTCACCCGAGGCAAATTCAGGTTCTTTCTCTAAGTTCTGCTTTTCTTCTTCTTTAGTAAAAACTAAATTATTGTCTCTATCTTCAAAAGTTATACTATTTGTAATATCAGATTCTGAAGAAGAATTTTCTTCTTCTGAATTATTGTTCCTATTATTATAGGTATTAAAAAATAAAAAAACTACCAAAATACCTATGGTAGAAAAAAGTACGCCTTTTTTTAACCTGCCATTTCTCCAATGGTTTTTAATATGAAGAAAAGAATATTGAAATTTTTTGTTTTTGTAGTCACTAATTCTCACAAATCTTGTATCCTTTTTTGTTTTTATTTTAATTTAAATTGGAATCAATACAGCTATATTAGTCTACTTTCGCTCACTAATCAATCGCGAATATTATATTTTATAAGGTAGTCATTAATTTGACTGCTAATTTTACAGCCGTTAATTAATTATCAATATTTTATAGTTACGAATTATTACGAATTTATATCACTAATTTGTTATACGAAATTCGGTTTACATTCTACGAAACATGAATTTCGATTTTCCAATTTCGCAACGAGTTTCCATCAACGAGCAACGAGTTTCAATTAGTGTAATATTAGTGTCGCTTTATTCGTGTGATATTCATGTCTTTTTTAAACATTTCAAACAAACAAAAGAAGCAGAGAAATTTCTATTGCTTTTATCTATCTTTTCAGGAATAAGTTGTAAAACCATTTTCCTGCCACAAGAAGGACAATTAAATAGCCCTTGAAAATTAAAATCAGAAGCTAATCTTGGAGCATCTAAAATAGATTCTTTAATATCTATATTATAATGAGGCATTTTTTTCTTATCCTCTTCTGTCTTTTGTAGCTGTTTTCTAATTTTTAATAATACATCAGTTATTGGATGCATTGCTTTAATTAAATAATCATCAGCCCCTAAAGATAATCCCTTCTCTAAATCTTCCTTCTGACCCAAATTAGATAAAATAATAACTGAAATACCGGAAGTTTTCCTATCTGCTTTAAGCTTTTTCAAAACCTCAAAACCATTAATTTCAGGTAAAACCAAATCTAAAATAATAAGATCAGGATTTTCTTTTTTTGTTTTTTTTATCCCTTCTTCACCATTTAAAGCCTGGACCACTTCATATCCTTCTTGTTCTAATTTAGTTTTATAAATTCTTTGCATAGATTGATCATCTTCTATGACTAAAATTTTCTTTTTATCCATTTTACCTCCTCGCCGGAAGGCACTTACGACTTTCGCTCCGATGGTCATCGAAGCTCTCATCTTCAGTTCCTTCCTCCTCTTTTGCAAATTAGCTTTCGCATTTTTGCAAGTAGTAATAATTCTTTTATATATTTAAATACTAAACAAAGATTGTTTATTTTTTCCTTCTTATTTCTCTTCTAAGTTTTTTATACCAAGGAATAAGTTCTGTCTTTAACTCCTTTTTTTCAGGAACAGATTCTACTTTCTTTTCTTTTTTTACCTCCTTAGCTTCTAAAGATTTAGGTTCTTTGGAGGTAAAAATTCCTTTCAATGAACCGAATAAACCTGATCTTTCCACTTTTTCTTTAGGTTTCTTTTCAGTTTTAAGTTCTTCTTTAATTGATGGTCCATAAAGTCTTTCCAAAGCCCCTGGTTTTTCAAATTTCTCTTCCATTTCTAATTTTTGTTTTTCAGCTTCTATTCTTGTTTTTTCTCTATCTTTTCTTTCAGCCTTTTCTCTCTGCGCTTTAGCCTCCTTACGTTTTCTTTCTTCCTCTTGCCTTTTTCTCTCTTCTTCTCGCTTTCTCCTCTCTACTTCTAGTCTAGTTCTCTCTTCCTCTTCTTTGTGCTTACGTTCAGCTTCTAATTTTGCTTTCTTCTCTTTCTCCTTTCGTATAAGTTCCTCTTCTTTACGCTCTCTCTCAGCTTCTAATCTAGCCTTTTCCTCGGCTTCTTTTCTTTGACGTTCTTCCTCCTCTCGTTTTCTTCTCTCTTCTTCTCTTATCTTCCTCTGCTCTTCTCTACGTATACGCTCTTCCTCCCACTTTCTTCTTGCCTCTTCCTTTTTACGTTTATGTTCTTCTTCCTGCTTCCTTCTTTCTGCTTCTACTCTTGCTTTTTTTTCAGTTTCTCTCTCAGCCTTTTTTCTCTGTATTTCTTTCGGGACGGCTGTAACTTTCCCTTTCTTTTCTTCCTTTTTAATTAGAGGTAAAGTGAAAGAAAACTTGCTTCCTTTTGATTCTTCACTTTCTACCCAAATTTTGCCTCCATGAACTTCTATTATAGACTTAGTGATAAAAAGTCCTAATCCAGTACTCTTAACATCAGTTGTTCCTACATTAGAAGCTCGGAAGAATTTAGTAAATAATTTAGATAAATCTTCTTCAGGAATTCCTATCCCTGAATCAGAAACTGTAATTATTAAATTAGAAGTATTTTCAGATGTTCGAGCATAAATTAATACCTTACCCCCCTTGGGTGTATATTTAACAGCATTGTCAACCAAATTACCTATAGCTTCTGAAATTTTTTCAGAATCAGCTTTTACTTTAGGTAAATCAGTTGGTTTAAACTTAAGAGAGACACCTTTGCGTTTAGCTTTAGGGAGAAATTCTGAAACTATAGAAGACAAAATTTCTGTTATATCTATATTTTTTATCTCTAGTTTCATCTTGCCTTCTTCTATTCTAGAAATATTTAAAAGATCATTAACCAAATTTACCATCTTGATTGTATTTTTATAAAGTTGATCAGCTACTCCCTGCTGACTATAGGAAAGTTTTCCCAATTCCCCCTCTTTCAACATTTCTAGATTCCATCTAATAGCAGTGAGAGGTGATCTTAACTGATGGGAAGCTATAGAAATAAACTCGTTTTTCATTTTTTCAATTTCTAACTCTGCACTTATATCTCGGAAAATAATTATTTCTCCTATAGTTATTCCTTTCTCATCTATCAAGGGTGTAACTTTTCCAGCAATAGGAATCTTTTCTCCTCTACCACCTATAATAAATATATTGCCTTGGCGCCTAGGATACTCTTTTTCAATTAAATTAAAAACATGTGAAGGCATCTTATCTGGAGAAAGTAAATTTTTCCCTTTCCTATCGCAAATATTCAATACTGCAAAATAAGGATGACCCTTAGCCTGTTCTGTTTTAATTCCAGTTAATTCTTCTGCTGTCTTATTGAAAAGAACTATTTTTTTATCCAAATCAACTACACACAAACCTTCACCCATACTAGTAATTATAGACTCAGTTTTAGATTTCTCAGAAAGTATTTTTTCAAAAGCTTTAATTCTTCCTAAAGTGACAGCTGCATAAGTACTTAAATTACGAAGTAAAGCTACATCATTATCTGAAAACTCACGAGGTTTACGAGTCGCTGTATAAAGTCCGCCAATTACTTTTTTTTCTAAAAGCAAAGGAACTCCTAAAATAGAGTTTATGCCCTCAGAATCTAAAAGATGTAAAAGAACCGGATCCTTCCAATTTTGTTTTTTTATATCAGAAATTTTAAACGACTTCCCTGAAGATAAGGTGGAGATTCCTAAATCAGAAGTAAAATGTAACCTGAGATTAGAAAAGCCAGAAGTTAAAACTCCGGAGGATAATTTAATCTTTACCTCCTCTCCATCAAATAAAGCTATAAATCCGATATCAGTATTTAATAAATCTTTTATCTTTTTAACAATAGTTTCTAAAACTTTATCTAAGTTAGAAATTGAAGAAAAAACATTACTAATTTTATATAGAGCCTCAATCTCGGCTATTTTATCTTTTAACTGTTTAGATAGTTCTATACTTCTTTTTATAGCTTCTCTTTGCGACATTACCTCACCAGCTAAAAGGTAACTTAAACCAGCAAATAAAATCAGAATAGAAAATTTGATTACCAAAGAAAAGATTAAATTTAAATCTATAGGAATTAGTTCTTTATTTAAAATCAATCCTGCTAAAATAACACCAATCAATAAAGAAAAAACCACCTCTATATATCTCTTTCTTAAAGTTAAAGCTGAAGAAGCAAAAGGAAAGAGATAAAAATAAAAGAAGGGGCTTTCTAACTGACCAGTAAAATAAACAAAAATTGTTATAAAAATAAATAAAATTAAGCTTTCTATTGCTGTTTTTGTAGGTCCACTAAATCTTTTAGGTAAAGCTATATGATAGAAAACATTAAATAGTCCCAAAGCACCTAAAGTATAATAAATAAATATTTTATTGGTAACTTGTGGAAAATTATAAGTAAATGCCAAAATTAATACTAATAAAACCCAGTTACCTATTGATAAAATATTTTCAAAATGAGAATATTTTTCTACTATTTTTGTTTTTGTTTTAGCCATCTAATTGCCTTTTTTCTCTGCAAAATTCGGATTTATGCGGATAAATTTTATAACACTGATTTACGCAGATTATATTAGGTAGTTATGGTTTATGGTTCTTGGATTAACTTTGAAGCTTGATCTGTGGTAGAAAGTTGTTAGTATTTTTATCCTGTGTTGGATTAGTACATACTAAATTATTACATAATACCACAAAAAAGCTCAATTGTCAAGGAATTTTTGGCAAAAAAGAAAAAGCCACCTTATAAGCCAAGAAATAAAAATACAATTTACTTCTTGAATAAAGATGGCAAAATCTTTAAAAAAATTAACTTATGAACAAGACTCATCCTTACATCCTTCTCTAGGCCAACTTAAATGAACAGCCTCTCCTGAACTAACTTCTACTTCTTCCAAATTTCTATTGTATCTTGAGAGATCCATTCTTCCCTTACTTTTAGTCTTATAATGATTACATTTTTTGAAGCGAACAATTTCTACTTTTTCATCTGGGTCATCTTCAATTTCTCTAACCACTTCAATTTTTTCAGGCATCTCTTACACCTCCTCAAAATCACAGATAATAAATTTTCAGTTTTTAAAAAAACAATTTCTTTATCAAAGCAAAAAGCCTTGATTTAAATAATTTATTAAAAAATATAATATATTAAATAAAATGTCAAATTTTTAAAATTACTAATTCCTTATTCCCAATAACTAATAACTAAAAAAGCCCATCGCTTTAGAGTAATTTTTAACAGCAATGGGCTATCAATTTGTAAATTGAAATTTTTTCACTTAAGAGATGGGAATAATTCTTTAAGAGGTTTGTAGGTTTTCTCATGTAAGTCTTCACTAAAAAAAACTCGTTCTCCTTCCAAATTTATTTCTGAATACTCAAATATGTGAGATAATTTTGCTCCTTTACCTAATTTAATGATTCCTTTTTCAACTAGATTCTCCAGCCAAGTCCTCACAATTCCAAAACTCATGTATGATAAATCACCTAGATCTCTATGTTTGTGATCGAATACCCCTACATTTACAGTAGCTAAGCATTCAGGTTCTAAATTAAATGCTGTCTCCAACCATACCTGAGTTTCTATCCCATATTTTTGCCGAAATCTTAAACCAAGTAGTGTTTTAAGATCCCAAGCTTTCTCGCCTGAGGTAAAATATGCAGGGCGAATGGGGTTAACTTTTTTATAATCTATTACTGAAAAAAGAACCCGAGCTACTAATTTATTAATTCGCGCATAACCCGGTGGCCGACAATAAACTAAAGAGACTATCTTAATTTCAGACTCTTTTAAAAAAGGACCAAAAAGTCCGGTAATATAATGAGGGCCAAAGACCTTCCTCTCTTCTCCTTTGATTATTGTAGAAGGCAGGATATCTCCATCTATAAACCCTATTACATAATTTTCTAGGTTTTCTCCCCTATCTATTAATTCCTTAGTAATTTCATAGGTAGCTCTTCTCATATCTGTTCCTTTCCCCAACTTTAAAAAAGCCGGGCCCATATCCGGAACTTCAATACAAGAAGTATAAAATATCTCTACTGCCTGGTACTCTTCTTTCCCGAGAATAGATTGAGGAATCTCATCATGCTCTCTGCCTTGAAAAGCTAAAATCATTTGATCTAGAAATTTCCTTCTTTTCAATTCTGAAGCTATTTTCAGCTCATTTAAAAGCACATCTTTATCTTCTCCTTTAAGCACAGGGATACATAGAATAAATTTCTTTTTAACTTTTTTCTTTTTTTCAATTAATTTACCAATATTAACAAATTCTGAATAATCATAAAATTTAATTTTATTTCCCATTATTTCCCCCGCTCTATCATAACAAAAATATAATAGAGATTCAAACCTATCATAAATAAACAACTTATGTCAGTGCTTTCCGTACCCCGCCTGTCACTGCGATCTGCCCGCCACTGTGAGGCACAAGCAGGCAGGCATGGCAATTTTATTTTATTCTCCAGCGACTATTCTCTCTCCTTTTAATACTTTTCTTAAATATTGACCAGTATATGACTTTTTTATTTTAGCTACTTGTTCTGGTGAGCCAAATGCTACCACTTCTCCACCTTCATCTCCTCCTTCTGGACCTAAGTCAATTATCCAATCCATACTTTTTACCACATCTAAATTATGTTCAATAACTAAAACAGTATTGCCTTTTTCTACTAATTTTTTCAAAACATGGAGTAACCTTTTAACATCCTCAAAATGTAGACCTACTGTAGGCTCATCTAAAATATACAAAGTTTGACCTGTAGCTTTACGAGATAATTCTGTAGCTAATTTTACTCTTTGGGCTTCTCCTCCAGATAAAGTTGGGGCTGGTTGCCCTAGTTGAATATATCCTAATCCTACATCATAAAGAGTCTGCAGTTTTTTTCGAATTGCGGGGATATTCTGGAAAAATCCTAAAGCTTCCTCACAAGTCATATCTAAAACATCAGCAATATTTTTCCCTTTATAATGAATTTCTAAAGCTTCCTGATTATATCTTTTACCCTTACACTCATCACACTTAACATATACATCAGGTAAAAATTGCATTTCAATTTTTATCATTCCTTCTCCTCGACAAGCTTCACATCTTCCTCCCCTTACATTAAATGAAAATCTCCCTGGTCTATATCCTCTCATTCGAGCTTCAGGAACAGAAGCAAAAAGTTCTCTTATATTAGTAAAAGTTCCTGTATAGGTAGCTGGATTAGAACGAGGTGTCCGGCCAATAGGAGACTGGTCAATATTAATTACTTTATCTAAATTTTCTGCGCCCAAAATTTTATCATGTTTTCCTGGTTCCTCTTTTGCTCTATGAAAAATTCGAGCAAGTGCTTTTGCTAAAATTTCCGTAACCAAAGTAGACTTGCCTGAACCAGAAACACCAGTTACTCCCACAAACATACCTAAAGGAATTTTAACATCAATATTTTTCAAATTAAATTCAGAAGCTCCTATAACTTCTAAAAAATTACCTGCACCTTTATTTCGTTTTTTAGGTATAGGAATTTCTTTTTTATGAGAAAGATAAAGTCCAGTTAAGGATTTTTTATCTTTTGCTATTTGTTCTGGAGTGCCACAAGCGACAATCTCTCCCCCTTTCTCTCCAGCGCCAGGGCCAATATCTACCACCCAATCAGCAGAGGCAATTGTGGATTCATCATGTTCAACAATAATCACAGTATTACCTAAATCTCTTAATTTTTTTAAAGTTTCAATAAGTCTTCCTTCATCTCGATAATGCAAACCAATTGAAGGTTCGTCTAAA
The DNA here is from genome assembly GCA_964345445.1 of uncultured Candidatus Saccharibacteria bacterium. GTDB lineage: Bacteria > Patescibacteriota > CPR2_A > CAYFQT01 > CAYFQT01 > CAYFQT01. Next base: position 18,518 of record CAYFQT010000033.1, on the reverse strand, counting down.
ATATATATTACTCCAACAAGATGGGAACCAATCTGAGTGGCTAATCTAATCCTTTGAGCTTCTCCTCCAGATAAAGTTCCTGATGGTCTATCCAAAGTTAAATATTCTACACCTACATTAATTAAAAATCCCAATCTTTGTTTGATCTCTTTTAAAATTTGCTTGGCAATGGTCTTTTGTCGTTGAGATAATTTAAGTCTTTCAAAAAAAATTAAAGTCTCACTTACAGGCATCTCCGCGACGTCCATGATTGATTTCTCTCCTAACTTAACTGCCAAAAATTCTGGTTTTAACCTTTTTCCACGACATACGAGACACTTTTTCACTACCATATATTTTTCAATTTCTTTTCTTATATAATCAGAATTTGTCTCTCTATATCGCCTTTCTAAATTAGGTATTACTCCTTCAAAAGTAGTAGCATATTCTCGCACCTTACCATAAACACCTTTATTCTCTAGAGTATATAATTGGTCCCCTGTACCATATAAAATTACATCTAAAGCTTCTTTAGATAATTCTCCTACTGGAACATCAATAGAAAAGTTATATTTACAAGCAACTGCTTCTAGGAGTCTATCATACCAAGTAACTCTGGCTGTTGTTCTGGACCAAGGACGAATAGCTCCTTCGGCTAATGTCAGACGAGGATTAGGTATAACTAAATCAGGATCTACTTCTAATTTTGTCCCTAATCCTGAACAGGCAGGACAAGCTCCATGAGGAGAATTAAAAGAAAAACTTCTAGGAGCAATTTCTGGCAAAGATATACCACAGCGTTCACAAGAAAAATGTTCTGAAAAAATCTCTTCCTCGCCAGTTTGAACATTCTGAACAAAAATTACTCCATCACCTAAATCTAAAGCAGTCTCTAAAGAATCTGCTAAACGAGATTTCTTAGGATTGTTTTTTTTAACATCCACCTTTTCTTTTGATACATCTGATGCCTTTGACACATTTGACACCTTCTTATCAATTACCAATCTATCTACAACAACATCAATGGTATGCTTTTTGTTTTTATCTAAAGATATCTCCTCAGCTATATCATAAATTTTTCCATCTACTCTAACTCTAACATAACCAGCTTTTTTAATCTCATCAAAAACATATCTATGTTCACCTTTCCTATCTTTAATCAAAGGAGCTAAAATCATAATCTTAATTCCAGAAGGATAATCTAAAATCTGTTTAGTTATTTGACCAATGGTTTGTTTGGAAACTTCTTTTCCACATTTAGGACAATGGGGTTGACCACAACGGGCAAAAAGAAGCCTTAGGAAATCATAAATCTCTGTAATAGTTCCTACTGTAGAACGGGGATTGCGAGAAGCTGATTTTTGATCAATAGAAATGGCTGGAGATAAACCTTCAATTTGATCAACATCTGGTTTTTCCATGAGTTCTAAAAATTGTCGAGCATAAGCAGAAAGAGATTCTACATATCTTCTTTGCCCTTCAGCATAAATAGTATCAAAAGCCAAAGAAGATTTTCCTGATCCAGAAATGCCCGTAATAACCGTCATTTTATCCCGAGGAATCTCCACATCAATATTTTTTAAATTATGTTCACAGGCTCCTTTTACAATAATTTTATCCATAGTAATAATCCTTAAATACTAAATAACACGAAACATAAACGAATTAACACTGAAATTTTTGTGAAATTTTGTGTATGTATTTGTGACTTTTAGTGTTAGTAACTTTTTGTACAAAGTTTTGTGACCCTTTGTGTACCATAGAATCTATTATAATATGTTTGTCAAGGATTGTAAACCCCTTTTGGTCGGAAATTATTTATTAGTTATTAGTTATTAAGAAATAAGCTTGCCTGCCTGCCCGACGGCAAGGCGGGCCGACAGGCAGAGAATAAGTTATAATGTAAAATTAACATAAATTAAAAATTCTATTGACAAGAAAAAATAAAACTCTATAATGGATTTTGTGGTATAAAAAAAGAGTATATAATTGAGAAATAGAGGCCTATTTCTGGTTGCTATTAACAACCAGAACGGCCCGTTCCGATTGGTTTTTGTCAATCGGAAAAGGGGGTATATATGACACTCAAAGTAAAAGGATTAACAATTAATTTGCATATTAGTAATAAAATTAAAATCGCTCTGCTTTTTCTAATACTTATAATTTTTATGTCTTTAGTATTGGTGGTAACTACTGTTTAGGTAAAAATAACAGAGTAAATATTTCTTTTTTTTGGCAGACACCAAGATAATAAAATAAATTTTTAAAAATAGCTTTTAAGCTGTTTTTTATTTTTCATATATAAATACTCGGCGATCTAAAGTCTGCCGTATCTAACAATCCTGATTCTGCTTTTTGATATATTCACGAATAAAAAATGAAATATCAAAAATGGAAAAAACTTTCATACTAGATAGTATGAAAGAAATTTCCAAATTTTGTTTTAAAATAAAACTAATATATCAAATATAAATTATATATATAACACTTTTTAAGCCATGGCACAATAATGTTATAACCAAAAATATAAAAAAATTAAAAAAGAAAAAACCCCACTGGCATATAAAGACAAATTTTTTTCATTTGTCTCTGCCAGTGGGGTTTTGTGTCCCTTAAGCAGGGCATCCCGATGGAAAATTTATCGGAACGAATAAGTTTATACTTTTGGGCATCCCTATTATGGGACGTTTTTACTTCTTTTTCGAGCTCTTGGCTGTAGTCACTTCTTGGAGAACTTTCTCTTTGATTTTAATCGCCGAGTTCACCTCAATGAGCTTTTCAAATCTTTTCCCGTCTTCTCTATCTTCTTCCACTTTGATACAAAAAGGTTTCGACGGATCAAATCCGGGACGAGTCAAAACGACAAACATGCGATAATTATTTGAAGTTCCGTCGTTTTCATCGCTTTCAACTGTCCTTCCTTTTGAAATATACCAGGAATGACTGCCAGGTTGTTTCCAGAATCTGGAATTCCCATTGTAATTAAAACGAACCACTTGCAAGTATGATTCAGGTTTTTTCTCGTTTGGTTCTTGTAAAACCAAATGCTTGTAAATATAGCTACCTTTATATTCGGAGGCTTCATAGACACTGGCATTTTGGAAGAAAGCATCAAGAAGTTTTTCTTCTCTTACTTTTAGAAGATTTTCAACTTTTTCTTTTCCGCCCATTGCTTTAACTTCTTTTGGATCTTCCAAGATGCTTTCTACAGTTTTTTTCTGTCTCACTGCTTCAATGACTCGTTCACGCTTGTCCTCGATTTTTAGAAAAGCTCCTTCTTTCTGACCAGCAACAATAAACAGGAGTATACTAGCTAGGTCTCCATAAATACGTAAACTACTAAGAATTTCTTTCTGATCAAGATCAATCTTGGTATTCTCCGATAATTGCCTTGCCACTTGAACTACCTCCTCTGTTTTCCACTTAAATTATCCAATCAATAAATTTACTTGAATTTACAGCAACTAAAGTTAAACCCCTTCCTTCTTTTTTCATTGCCTTTTCTGTTAGTTTTTGATCACTAGTTACCAGAAAAACCTTTTTCTTTCCCCTCCTTCCTTTCAGAGATTTAATTATTTTAACTATTCTACAATCAGCAATTTCTTTTTCGTCAGTAAAAACAATATTAATTTTCTCATCTATTTGTTCTTCATTTAGATATACTCCATCAAAAACTATAAAAACCCCATTAGGGAGAATTTCAAAAATATTTTTTTCAACAAATTTTTTTATCTTGTCAAAGAGCCACTGTCTCTGTTCTTTTAAATCATCATCTGGAAAATCAGATAAATTAGTCCAAGAAGATGCACTTCCAATCACGTTATATCCATCAACCACAAAAACTATCTCTTCACCCAACTCTTCCACTTCCTTCCGAATGATATTTTAAAAATAACAAGAAACTATATAAGGCAATATTATAATCCAAAGAAATCCAAATGTCAATAGTTTTCTTAAAATCACTAATTTTCACGGATCTTGCACTCTTATATGCCCTGTTTTAACTAAAATCGGATATTAATAGGGCCATAATTGTCTACTTACGCTCACTAATTAATCACTAATAAATATAGCTAAATAATTATTTATAACATAATAAATATCTCTCTTTTTTCTTATTGTTGGAGATCGTAACCCAATAGTTCAACAGAATAATTAGCCGTAATATTATCTTGAATATCTTGTTAAGTACTATAAAAACAACTTAACAATATATCACGATCGAGATTATTTGTTAAATTAAGTAAGACTAGATTAAAATTCTTATAATAATCAAATTACAAAACAATTTTGAGTAAATCAACAAGTTACTATTTTCTCCCAGATATCTTTTTGGCAGATAGAAAGTCCTGGATTTCGGAGATTTGGTCGCGGAGCTGGGCAGCTCTTTCAAACTCCAGATTGCGGGCAGCTAAGTCCATTTGGTTTTTTAAATCAGAAACTAAATGGAAAATTTCATCTTTAGGCATAGAAGAGATATCAGGAATCTCTTCTTTAACTTTTCTTCTAGGAACCAATTCTTCCCTAATGGCTTTAATAATACTCCGGGGGGTAATTCTGTGTTTTTTATTATATTCTATCTGAATATTTCGACGACGATTAGTCTCTTCTTGTGCCCTTTTCATTGAACCAGAAATTTCATCAGCATACATAATCACCTTACCTTCTTGATGACGAGCTGCCCTGCCGGAAACTTGGATCAAAGCCACATCAGAGCGCAAATAGCTTTCTTTGTCAGCATCCAAAATTGCTACCAGAGAAACTTCTGGTAGATCCAAACCTTCACGCAAAAGATTAATCCCCACCAAAACATCATATTTTCCCTCTCTTAGGTCTCTTAAAATATCCAATCTTTCCAAAGTGGCTACCTCTGAATGCAAATAATGAACTTTAATTTTAAATTCTTTAAGATAATCGGCTAAATCCTCAGCCATTCTTTTAGTTAAAGTGGTTACTAAAACTCTCTGTCCTTTTTGAACTCTTTCTCTTATTTGTTCAATTAAATCATCAATTTGTCCTTCAGTTTTTTTCACTTCTACCTCTGGATCTAAAAGTCCTGTTGGTCGGACAACTTGTTGAGTAATACCTTCTGTATCTTTTTTTAAATCCTGAAAACTCTTAATTTTTCCTTGACTTGATTTTTTCAACTCATAGGAAGCAGGTGTCGCCGAAACATAAATTACCTGATTTATTCTCTTGGTAAACTCATTAAATTTTAATGGACGGTTATCCAAAGCAGAGGGAAGACGAAAACCATATTTAATTAAAGTCTCTTTTCTGGAGCGATCCCCTTCATACATCCCTCCAATTTGAGGAATAGTCATATGAGATTCATCAATAAATAAAAGAAAATCACGAGGGAAATAGTCAATTAAAGTATATGGTGGTCGACCTGGTTTTCTTCTATCTAGGTGCCGAGAATAATTTTCAATTCCTGTACAATAGCCGACTTCTTGTATCATTTCAATATCGAAATTTGTCTTTTGGGTAAGTCTTTGAGCTTCCAAATCTTTTCTTTGTTTTTTAAACCAAGCCACTTGCTGTTTTAATTCTTTTTTAATATCTTCGATAGCCAGCATTAACTTCTGCTGAGGTGTCACCCAATGTCTAGCCGGATAAATTAAAATTTTATCCATTTCTTGTAATATTTCTCCTGTTAAAGGATCAATTTGCAGAATTTTTTCAATTTCATCTCCAAAAAATTGTAACCGATAAGCTGTATTTTCATATATAGGAAAGATATCCACGACCTCCCCCCTAACCCGGAAAGCACCTCGCAGGAATTCAGTATCATTTCTTTGATATTGAATAGAAGTTAGATTTCTAAAAATTTCTTCTCTTGGCAAATCTTTTCCTTTTTTAATTAAAACTGACTCTGTCTGATAATCTTCTGGTGAACCTAAACCATAAATACAGGAAACTGAAGCACAAATAATGACATCACTACGAGAAAGTAAACTGGAAGTAGCAGCATGGCGCAAGCGGTCAATTTCTTCATTAACAGTTGTCTCTTTTTCAATATAAGAATCAGTAGCAGGTAAATAAGCCTCTGGTTGATAATAATCATAATAGGAAACAAAATAATGGACAGCATTTTCCGGAAAAAATTCCCGAAATTCTGAAGCCAGCTGAGCGGCTAAAGTTTTGTTATGAGAAATTACCAAAGTAGGCCGCTGAACTTGGGCTATAACATTGGCCATAGTAAAAGTTTTCCCTGATCCAGTCACTCCAAGCAATACCTGATCGTCTAAACCTTTTTTCAACCCATCTGTTAGTTTTTCAATTGCCTCTGGTTGATCTCCTTTGGGCTTAAATTCTGATACTAATTTAAACTTATTCATAATATTCCCTCTCTTGTCTCTATCTCATTTCTATTTTCCATTATACACCTTGATAAAATTTATTAAAAAATTTTGAGATAAAAACTTAAATCTTAATAAATATTTTTACAACGCTTTTCGGCCGATCGGTCAAAAAGTGTTATAAATTCTATACCTTACTTTTTAGTCTATGGTGGGGTATATTCAGTAAATATTTATTTAAACAATAAATATAATTCAATAGGTCTTAATTGAAAATTTTTCTATTTACCTATTTAAGCAAATAAGTCCATAGATTTCTCTGAAAAATTGACAAGAATTATAATAAGAGTATTATTAATTTATTCAAAAAAACAAAAAATAAAAGAGGGGGAAGAAAAAATGGATGCAATATCTAATGCAGAAAAGAAAACAACAACTGACATTCAAAGATTAGAAAAAGTAATCTATCATTGCAATTCTTGTGGATGGAAAGGAACAATGGAAGAATCAAATATGGGTGGTTGTCCTCAACCTTCATGCTATTTCCGGAGAAATACATTAGAAAGAATAGAAAAAAACTAAAAATAACAATTGAATAACTTATTTCAATCAAAGAAATATCCCCTAATTAAAAAAGGAGACCTAAGTTAAATCTTTAAAAACCAACTACGGCCTCCTTATTTTTTTATTAAATTGTCTAGGCTAAGTCATAATTATGAAAATTTTCTTGCCTAATTACAGTTTCAAAAAACCATTTTATCTTGCTATTGTGCGTAATTCTATGTCGCTTTTTTCGCTTTTCTTACTCCATTTTCGAGCTTTTTCTAGATATTCAATAGTTGCCTTTTGCTCCTCTTCATTGACTTCAAATTTCATATTTAAACGCATCGCCAAATTATTAATTTTCTTTTTTGTTGCTCTAAAGGACTTAAGTTTGGAAAAATTATATTCTATGATATCATCACCAAATTCATTCTCTCCTGCAGGATTAATACCTTTCTCCCGACAAATCTTTAAATAACCCTCATGAACTTCTTTTAATGTATTGCCAGTGATTTTAACAAACTCATCTTTTTTCAAAATAGCAACTATGTAATTTACATTTCCAAAAAATAATACAGGGATGCTATCTTGGGAAAAATTTTCACTATATTTTTTTCTATAAAAATCAATTATTTTTGGAACTAATAAACCAATAGGATTCTCTTTCATGTCAGGAAAAATTTCTTTAAAACAAATTACAAATTGTCTACGATTAGACGACTCCACTATAAATCACCTCCGTATCTAAAATTAAATAGCCAAGATTGAACCAATTATTGTTCTATTATTAAAGAAAATTTTGCGCCAATTTTCTAATTTATTTGCATACTCTACAAATTCTCTTTGATTTTCAACTTCCTCCTGAGATACCTTTAATATAGTAAAGGCTGTTGGTATTATTTGATATTCATCAGGATCAAAAGAGCTCAACTTAGAATATTGCTTTGCAATATAACTATTGAAATTTACATCCTTATCCCAATCGATATTGTGTTTTTTGTATATTCTTTTTGCTTCCTTTCTAAATTCTTTAAGATCACCTGCTTTAAAAGTCGCAAACTCGCCTTTATAGAGTTCTATAAATAAGTATTCTCCGCCAAATTTTGGATCTGGATGACTTTTCTCTCTTGGAGAACTAAATATAAGAATTGGGATAACATCTAATCCTTCTCGACAAAATTTATCTTTCATACCGATCAGACCTATCTCGCCTTTTCTATAACTATAAGAAATTTTAGTTACCAAATCAGGGTTGCAATGAGAAACAATTTTTTCTCTTATAGCTCCAGTAACTACCACAAAAGTTCTCTCTTCCATATCTTTCACCCCCTTTTTATAGTGCTACATCAAATATAAAATCTGAATTGAGTGAATCTTCTCTCCATCTTTCTAATCTCTCCAAAAAAGGTTTTAGATCCTTCTCACAATCTTTACAAAACGATCTGTTGCACCTTTTCCGCTAACTTCATCAAGTGGCCTAAAGCCATTTTTTCTTAAAATTTTTTCTCTTTTGGTATCCTTCTCTTTCATTTTTCTCACTCCTTTTTACCTCTTCAAATACTGACTTTTAAGAATACTATTCAGAAAGTCTATTGAGATTTCTGCTTCCAATTTGGTCTAGAGTCTCAGGTCTCATCCAGGTAGACTCATCAAAACTATTCACATCTTCCCAACCATAAACAGAATAATGCTGTCCCATTACCTTTACAGCTAAGATAGGATCAGGGTGTTCAGAATGCCTTTTCTCTGTAAGAATCCTTACATCTTCAACTGGTATTGGAGAATTTTGTAAAGCTTCTAGGGCTTTAAATGCTTCGAGCGGCATTCTTACTGGACCATTTAAGTTGTGGTGGTGGTAAGGCACACTATTATTTGTCCGAGGATTATTAGAATTATCATAATTAGAAAACCACACATGACTAACTTCAGTATTATCAAGAGGCTGAACTTTAATCTTTTGAGCCTTCATATAATCTTCAAAAACCAACTGATACAAACGCTTTAATTGAAGTTCAACTTGTTCTTTCAAACCATAATCAGCAGCTTTTTCCATTGCCTTAAAAACTTTTAAAGCTTTTGATTTCAACTTAGAATCCGACCATTTAAATTCGGGTGTTTTATAAACTAATGCTTTTTCTTGACATTCTTGAATAACTGTCTCATCCGACTTTTCTTCAGGTTCTTCTACAACTTCTAATTTTTCTGATTTATTCCCAAACAATCCCATTTCTTTCTCCTCCTTTATATTCAACATTCTTCAATATTCACCTGAAATTCTTGACATAAATCTTGAATAAAATTCCACCTCCTAAGATTTTCAAATTACAAAGCATCTTTTAGTTCTTTTCTAAATACCCCTGTAGAAGAAGCTCTACTTAAATTCATCAAACGAATAATCTCTTGGTGTTCATCATAAGTCAAGGGAGACAATCCTTCTGTTGCCTCTAAAATCTTCTTTCTCAGCTGTTTTCCTATAGATACTTTAGAGCTCCAATAAGCATTAAATTTTCGTCTACTAAAAAAGAAAAGAATCCAGATCATCACCATAGCAATTCCCCAAATTAGCCAATATAAATAACCGGTAACTTTTGTGATTGTTACCACCAAAATACAAGACAATAAAATTAATAAGCTAACAAAAGTAGTCTTCATTAAAAGTGTTTGAGAAAAAGAAGCTGCTCTATTTAAACCTCCAAATCCTCTTGCAAGATAATAATCTGCTATCCATAATTTTATCTCCTCTGTTTTCCTCTGGAAATCCAAATCCTCTTTCTTCTCCACTGAATATACACCTCTTTCCTATTACTAGTTTTTAAAGATCAAATTTTATATTTTTATTCCTAAAAGATAAGATATTTTATTTTATCATTGGAAATTTTTCTTGTCAAGCAAATCGGGGCGGCGGGATTTGGTACGACCTAAAGCTTTCTTTTGGCGCCAAGATTCAATTTCAGCGTGATTGCCAGAAAGTAAAACTTCAGGAACTTCCCAGCCACGATAGACTTCTGGGCGGGTATATTGGGGATACTCTAATAAAGTCTGAGTTTTGAGTTTTGAGTCTGAAATTGTGAATGATTCATGCTTTACTGATTCTTCTTTACCCAAAACCCCAGGAATTAATCTTACTACTACATCAACTAAGACCATAGCGGGGAGTTCTCCCCCAGTTAAAATATAGTCACCTATAGAGATTTCCTCATCAACTAAATGTTCTCGAATTCTCTCATCAACCCCTTCATAATGACCACAAATCAAGATGAGATTGGAGTATTTAGTCAGAGTCTGAGCTATTTTTTGATTAAAAACTTTACCCTGTGGCGTTAATAAAATAATCTTCATATCTTTATTTTTTATCTTTGATATTTTATTTTTAATATTTGATATTGCATTGTCGACAATGTCGACACGCATTACCATCCCCGCTCCCCCACCATAAGGGCTATCATCAACTGTTTTGTGTTTGTCCTTTGTCCAAGTGCGAAGATTATAAATATTAATTTTAACAATTCCTTTTTCTTGAGCACGTTTTACAATGCTCTTAGAAAAAGGACCATCAAACATTTTTGGAAATAAAGTTAAAATATCGATTTGCATCTTCATAACCTAAATTTAAAAAATTTAATATCATACACTAATTATACCTAATTTATATTTTAAAAAGAAGATAAAAAAACACAAAAACCACAGCACAAAAAACTGTGGCTTTTGTAATATTTGAATTTTTTGACTTTTATTTAGAGTTCAATGTCGTCACCGACAGCATCTTTGGTTGTCTTAGAAGTTCTTTCTGAACTCCTGGTAGGCTTTCCACCTTCTGGTTCAGCAATCTTCAGATTTATTCGAGCATTATTTTTAGCACCTACCACACGAAGTAAAGTTCTAATTGACTTAGCAGTTTGGCCCCTTTTACCAATAATCTTTCCCATATCTTCTGGGTCAACATCAAGCTCAATTAGAACTCCTCTTTCGTCAATTGTTCTTTTGGTAGTTACTTTGTCTGGCTTGTCTACCAAAGCTTTAACAATATATTCCACAAACTCTTGGTCTTTATCTTTTGCTGCCATAAACAATTTCCTCGCTATACTTACTTATACTTTAATATCTATAATTTCTAGCAAACAGCAATCGACCTTTCATATTTCATATCTGCTATTCACTAGCATTTCTTACAAAAACTAATTAACCACTACCGCCTTCTGACATTCTGCCTCCCTATTTCCGATTGACTTTTGTCAATCGGAACGGTCCATCCTCCGATGGCCATCGGGGAATAGGTTATAATTTAATTTAGATTGCATTATACTACACTAATTTCTTCTTGTCAATACTTAAATTTATACCTGCCTGTCGGCAGGCAAGCAAATAAAATATATAACTATTTCTAATACGAATTACTACAAATATTATATTTTATAAGGTAGTTACAATGAAATGTTTTTTATATGTTATTTTTTACTTTTGGTTGATTCTTCTTCTTTACTCTTCTCTTTTTCTGCTTTAACTTCTTGTTGTGACTTATCTTCTTTTTTCTTCTCTTTTCCTTCTTTTTGTTCCTTCACTGCCTTCTTTGTCCCCTCCTCTTTTTTAGTCTCTTTTTCTTGGGTTTTTTGTGAATCTTTTCCAATTTCTTTAACTGTAGCTTCCTCTTTCTGTGGTTCTCCTTGCTCTGTTTCTTTTGGGGCGGTGACAGTTTCCTCCTGTTCTGTTTTTTGTGGGGTAGCTACTGCTTTTCCTTCTTTAGACTCTGCTTTTACGGCTGGTTTTTTAGGCTTGGCTTTTTTCTCTTTCTTGACCTCTGCTTTCTTGGGTCTTTTTAAAGTTGGTTTGGGAGGCAAATCGCTCTTTTCTAATATCCCATTGGTCACAAAAAGATCGGCCACAGTCGAAGAAGGTTTTGCTCCCTTTTCCATCCAACTTTTAGCTTTTTCTTTATCTATCACAATTGTCTTGGGTTTAGTTCTAGGGTTATAATGACCTAATATTTCAATAAATTTTCCTTTGATTGGTGCTGAATGTTCAGCAACTACAAATCGATAACTAGGTTGTTTTTTCTTTCCTGTTCGGGTTAATCTGATTCTTAGCATATATTATCCTTTAATTAGCACTTTCAGCCAGAGGCTTGGACCAAGGGTCCATTCTCCTCTGAGGGAGATCCGCCTTTGGCGGAAGCGCATAGCGCAATATACCTGACTATTGTAATTAATTTGTATATCTCTGTCAATATTCTATCATCTATCTATATTTTAGGCAACATTTTAGGTAATAAAATGAAATATATTTCATGATCTCTATTTTTTATAATTATTTTTTATAATTTTATATCTGTCACAAAAATATGCGATAGCATATTTTTGTGATCCTTTAATTATATCTAATAACTGAAAATAAAAAATTGCAAACAATAAGTGTTGGTTAAGTAGATAATTGGGATTTGATTATTAGGAATTTTATATAATATTTGTACTTAATTTTATCTTGGTAAAATTCTTTGCGAAACCCTGAGTTTATCTAAGGGCAGAGCAACTAATTATTAATCTTAATAAAAAACCCAGATGGATGAATTCGCAAATGCGAACTACCCATCTGGGTAAAACATCAAATTGTAGAATCTTCTTTCTCAATCTTTGGCTCTCTTATAGTATCTAACCTGAAAACCGTTATATTATTTGGCGTTATTAAAGATAAAGTTTCAAGCTCATAATTGAGTTTTAATTTTATTGTCTTAGGAGTATTTTTGGGGGTGTAAGTTAAAGTATCACAACCATTTTCTTGGAATATCTCAATTTCTTTAGAATTTTTAACTTTAGGCCAGTACAAAATAGCGCTTTTAAAAGAGCCTATATATGAAATTACCAAGCTTTTTTGGTTGCTTTCTTCAATTTCAACTGCTTTTTTGGGCAATTTAACCGTAAATACTCCCATACTACCATCAAGTATTAAGTACAAACTTTTCCCTTTTTGGGCATAAGCTAAAACTTTATATTCGCCTGCTCCTTGTTCTCTCTTTGTTTTAGCAGTTCCCATAATTGAGGGCCCTACTATTAAAGTTATTAACAAGAACAGAAAAATTCCCCAAACCAAAAAAGCAACACCTAAGTATTTGTCTCGTCCATGAACAGTTGTAAAATATACTCCCGCAAACACCAAAAGGACTATTGGAACAACCAAGAGAAAAACAAACCAAAACAAAAACATCTTTTTCAACTCCTTTCAGATTTACTTATTTTGCTCTTGTTTTACTTTTCTTTGTTAAGTTTTGCATACAAAAAGCCGACTAAGAAAACCATGACTGTGTAACCTATAAAAAATAAGTAGCCAATCGGGTATCTCAAGCATCCTCCTCACTCCCTTCAGTAAATATTATTTATTCTTTCTCACTAAAAATATTTTCCTTTAGTCACTCTTCAATTTCTGATTTTTGGTCTTCTATTTCAGATTGGTCAATTTTTGTTTCTTTCCAAAATCCCACTAATTTCTTAGGTACATCTAAAAAATAAGATACAAAAAAAATAATAATTAACATAACTATTATCCACCCTATCCAATTCATCACCTTCTCCTCTCTCAAAAAGTTCTGTATCTAAATTTTTAATTCATGTCAAGGTGCTAAATTATCAGAAGAATTTAATATAGCAAAGATTGCCCAGTAAGTCAAGAGTTTTAAAAAAATGCCCAAAGGGCACTTTAATCTTAGTAATTCATTAACCAATTAACCTATCAACTCATAACTAATTTAAAATTTATAATTCTCCAGAGCATCAGCGGCTGCAGATTGCTCGGCTATCTGCTTTGATGGACCTGAACCTTTTCCTACTAATTTCTTATCCAAGTAAGCTCCCATAGTAAACTCTTTCTCATGATCAGGACCCCATTCTTTCAAAACTTTATAAGAAGGTGTTATTCCTGTTTTTTCCTGAGCTATTTCTTGAAATTTACTCTTAGGATCTAAATAAAGTTTATTTTCTAAAATTGAAGTGAGATGAGTAATTAAATTATGTTCAATAAAACTTCGCGTCTTCTCCAGCCCTTTATCTAAGTAAATTGCCCCAATTAGCGCTTCTAAAGTATTAGCCAAAATTAAATCTCTGGCTCTTCCCCGACTTCTCTTCTCGCCTTTACTTAAATATAGAGAATTTTCAAAATTCAGCTCTTTAGCAATACGAGACAACATTTCTCTTTTTACTAATGCTGAACGCCAATTAGTCAGCTCCCCTTCTGGATTAGGATAATTTCTGTATAAATATTCTGTTGTTACCAATTCTAGGACAGCATCGCCTAAAAATTCCAATCTTTCATTATGATCCAGATTGAAATTTGGATTTTCGTTAAGATAAGATCTATGAACAAAAGCTTGTTTTAACAAATTTTTATCCCTAAATCTTATCCCTATCTTTTTTTCTAATTTAGAGAAGTCTCTCATAAATATCTTATTAATTTCTAATTTCTAAGCACTAATATCTAAACAATTTCAAAACTCTAATGTTCCAATTTTTTAAACTAAATAACTTATTTACCTAACAACCAAACAACAATTTTTGTTTTTTGATTATTCGGTTATTTGGTATTGTTTAGTATTTAGATATTAGGATTTCGGATTTACCTTTTCTATTGCTTTCTCCAATATCTTCTTTGACTCTTTATAAGTTATTTTATCAAGAGCTTCCTTTGCTGTAAACCACCCAGCTTGGGTAAATCCTTCTTTAGTCTCAGGCTTTGGCTGCCTTTTATCCTTTGATTCTATTAAAAAATAACGAACAACTTTGAAAGTTAGCCTATTTCCCTCCCAAGGAGCTCGGTAAAAATATTCTTCCTTATCTAGTTCATCTATAATCTCTAAATCAGAAAGTCCTGCCTCTTCTTTTGTTTCTCTTAAAATAGTTTCTTGGGATTTTTCCCCTTTTTCTATTTCCCCTTTTGGCAATATCCATTCAATTTTTGGTCTCTTTTTAATAGTCTTTCCTGAAGTAGTGCCTTTTTTCTCTCTTTTGAGCAAAAGAAATTTTACTTCTCCTTTTTCTTGCCTAATAACCACTGCGCCAGCTGAGAACTTGCGAATTAGTTTCTCTTTACTCATTTTTTATTCCCTTTCCGTGTTTTTTTCTTTTTTTCTGTACTTTCCGTAGTTCCTTTTTTCTTTTTCGTATCTTCCGTGCTTTCTTTTTCCGTGATATCACTTTCTCGGAAAACAGTCCCCAAAACTCCATTTATAAATTTGGAAGAATTCTCCCCACCGAAAGCTTTGGCCAGTTCCACTGCTTCATCAATAGCTACTTTAGGGGGAACTTCATCGCAAAAAAGCAACTCATATATCCCAATACGCAAAATTATCTTATCAACTTTAGCAATCTGTTCTAAGGGCCACTCAGGAGCAGATGCACCAATTACCTTATCAATATCATCTAAATTATCCAAAACCCCATCAATTAAACTATAGATAAAATCTATATTTTCTGTCATTCCTGGGGCTTGATTTTTAATATTTCTTTCAGTAATTCGCTTTATTTCTTTCCTGTCAGGCTTCTTAACTTCTCCAAATTTAAAATCCCATTCATAAAGACTCTGCATAGCTACTGTTCTGCATAAGTGTCGGCTACCCATAAGTACCTCAAAATAATTTTATTTAATACTAAAAAAAGTATACCTAAAAATTATTAATTTTACAATATATCAATAAAAAGGAGATTTTTTATATCTCCTTTTAAAATTTATACCATTGCTATTTAAAAGACCTTGGGTTTCTATTTTTGCCCCGGCATTTCTTTTTCTTTCTCCCTTTTCTCTTTTGCTTCTTTTCTCCTTTTACGTCTATCTACATCTATAACTTCTTTGCCTTTGTAAGTGCCACAAACTTTGCACACAGTATGTGGTATTATAAGACTTTTACACTGTGGGCATAAAGCTAAATTAGTTACTTTTAGAGCATTATGACTTCGTCTTTTCCCTCTTTTAGATTTAGGAGTTTTTTGTTTGGGAACAGCCATATTACAACCTCCGGTTGGACAAATTGCCAATGATCAAATCCTAATTAAGAAATAAATTCTAAATTATAAATTCAAATGTTCAAAACACTGTTTTGTATTTTGGTCATTTGTGTTTTGATATTGTTTAGTATTTAGTATTTCGGATTTAGGATTTTATTTCTTAATTGGTTAATTGGTTATTGATTAGCTTATATTAAGGATTATTTTAAAAAATCTCCCAACTTTTTCCCATCTGTAATTTTTACTTTCTTACACTTACATTTTTTGATATTCAGATTTTGACCACATTGATCACAAAGACCTTTACATGAAGACCTACAAATCAATTTCATAGGCAAATTAACTAAAATATCTTCTCTTATTGCTTTAAAAATATCTATTTTATTATTTTTATCTATGACAAAACCTTCTTGTCTTTCTTCCTCCCGTATTTTATCATTATTTCTTTTCCAACAAGGTACATATTCCTGTTCAAATTTGATTTTAATCTTCTTTTTAAATCTACCCAAGCATCTGCTGCAGGTAATTTTTAATGTTGTTCTAATCTCTCCTTTAGCTAAAATTCCTTCATCTGTACGTAAAATTTCCACTTCCCCAGAGGCTGGGGAAATTACCTTTATCTCTTTATCCAGATCTTCTACTTTCTCAGATATTTTTAAACTAGATGTAGTTCCTATATCCGACTGTAATAATTTAGAAACATCAATTTGCATAGTTTTTTGTCCTAAGATAGGACGATTTTAATGTAACAAATTTTATGTAACAAAGGTATTATATTCTAATATATGCCTTGCGTCAAATTATTATTTCTCAGTAGCGATGCTTACTAATTTTCCGGGAACATAAATAGTTTTTTTAATTTTCGCACCTTGGACAAATTTCTGCACTCGTTCAGATTCTAAAGCAGCATTCTTGGCTTCATTTTCTGAAATCCCTGACTCTACCTCAATCTTATCCCTTACTTTTCCATTAACTTGAATAATTAAGGTTATAATTTCTTCTTTTATTAATTTCAGATCATATTTTGGCCAAGATGTCTGGAAAACGCTTTCTTTATTGCCTAGCCTATTCCAAATTTCTTCAGCAAGATGAGGAGCAATTGGAGAAAGTAAAATCACCAAAGTTTCTAAAGCTTTCATATAAGCCTGAGGAGCTTGCCTGTAAGGTAATTTTTTATTCAAATCAGATAGAGTATTGGTAAATTCCATTAAACTGGAAATAACAGTATTAAAATGAAATCTTTCCAAATCTTCTGTTACTTTTTTAATAACCTTATGTGTAGTTTGGGTAATCTTAATTTCCGTAACTTCTTGACTAGAATCAGAAGTTAAAGCAGGTTTTGTATTTTTTACTTCTAAAATCTCTGAGGACAGCTGCCAAACTTTGTTTAAAAAGCGAAAACACCCAGCAATCCCCTGATCTGACCACACAACATCCTGGGAAGGTGGTCCCATAAATAACTCATATGCTCTAACAGTATCAGTGCCGTATTTCTTGATCATTTCATCTGGTGAAACGACATTCCCCTTGGATTTACTCATTTTTGCCCCTTTATAAACAACCATTCCTTGATTGAAAAGCCTCAGGAAAGGTTCTTTAAAACCCAGCCAGCCAATTGAATGTAAGAATTTGCTGAAAAATCGAGCATATAAAAGATGCATAATAGCATGTTCCACTCCCCCAACATATTGATCTACTGGCAGCCAATATTCTATTTCTTTTTTGTCAAAAGGGCTTTTTTGATATTGGGGCGACGCATAACGCAAATAATACCAAGAAGAACAAACAAATGTATCCATTGTATCAGTTTCTCGCCTGGCAGGACCTTTGCATTTTGGACATTTGGTATTTACAAATTTTTTGCAACGAGCCAAAGGAGATTCTCCAGTAGGTCTAAAATCAACATCCAAAGGTAATTTAACTGGCAAATCTTTCTCTGGTACCGGTACAATTACATACTCTTTTCCATCAATAACAATATAATTATTCTCTTTCATATTTTTGATTTTTGTAAAATCTTTGATTTTCGCACCTTTTTGATTTTTGATTTCCCAACATTTACGACAGTAAATGATAGGTATAGGTGCTCCCCAATATCGCTGTCGGGAAATTAACCAATCTCGCAATCGATATTCTGTTTTCTTTTTGGCTAACTTCTTTTTGGCCAACCAATTAGTAATTTCTTTCTTGGCCTTCTCAGATTTCATACCATTAAACTTTCCCGAATTAATCATTATTCCTTCTTCAATATAGGCTTGTTTTAATTTAGCACTGGA
Organism: uncultured Candidatus Saccharibacteria bacterium; assembly: GCA_964345445.1. Classification (GTDB taxonomy): domain Bacteria; phylum Patescibacteriota; class CPR2_A; order CAYFQT01; family CAYFQT01; genus CAYFQT01. The sequence goes on along the minus strand of CAYFQT010000033.1, from coordinate 437 downwards.
TTTTCCCGTAGGACTAATTACTTCAATAATTGGCAATTTAAATTTCTGAGCAAAATCAAAATCTCGTTCATCATGAGCAGGGACACACATAATTGCTCCTGTTCCATAAGAGAGGAGTACATAATCAGAAATCCAAACAGGGATTTTTTGGTCATTTACTGGATTTATTGCTTTTATACCTAAAAGCTCTACCCCTGTTTTTTCTTTCTCTAAAGATAATCTTTGAATTTCAGACTCCTTTTTAGTTTTCTCAATATATTTTTTAATTAATTTTGCATTTTGAATTTTAATTTTTGATTTTAGGAGAGAAGCGACGAATGGATGTTCAGGAGCCAAAACCATATAAGTTGTTCCAAAAAGAGTGTCTGGGCGAGTGGTAAATACTGGCAAATCAATTTTGACTTTGTACTTTGAACTTTGAACGTTGAACTTTATTT
>CAYFQT010000032.1:0-6658 GCA_964345445.1 uncultured Candidatus Saccharibacteria bacterium | reverse complement strand
AATAAATTCAAAATTCAAATTTTCCAATGTTCTAAACTTATATTGTTTTGTTATAGAATCTATACAATAAAAGGGTGGTTGGGTGGGGCTGTGGCAGCATTTTGGTCATTTGATATTGTCCCGAAGGGATCCCGCTGGGATTTAGGATTTAGTATTTAGGATTTCGGATTTAGGATTTTATTTTGTCATTAGTCATTGATTAATTTACTCACTAAGTGAGAAATTTGATTAGAAATTAGTAATCGGTCATTAGTCATTTTTTCACGGTTTACTGTTCTTTAGTTATTTAGTTACTTGGTTATTTGACTCCTCTATTCTCATATTACTAACTACTACCATTATCCCTACAATTATCCAAAAAAGACAAGAAAGATCATTTTTCCAATAAGGCGTATCTACTAAACCATGGGCCAAAATAAAAATCATAGCAGCAATTAGCGCATAACGCATAGCACTTAGCACATAGTCAACTTTCAATGTAAAAAATTCTATTACAATCCAAATAAAGGCAATCAGGCCCAAAATTCCCATATTAAGCCAAAAAGCTAGAAAGATATTATGAGGCTGGGGGACTGCCCATTCTTGTGGAGGCCAAGCCACCTTAGGAATATATTGAGCATAAATTTGCTCAAAGGTGCCTAATCCTGCCCCCAAGATAGGATTCTCTTTTATCATTAACCCAGATGCCCTCCAAATCTCTATTCGGGCAGCAAAAGAAGTCCTGCCAGAAATATTAAAAAGTTCAGCAAACTTAGGAGTAGAAATTTGCAATAAAATAAAAGCTGCAAGTACTAAAAAAACTATTCCTAAATAAAACCACTTTTTTTTCTTTTCTTTCATCCCCCAAATAACTAAAAACAAAAAAGCAGCTAATATGCCCAAAAAAGCTCCATATGATTTGGTTAAAAAAACAGCCACTAAAGAAATTATTGAAACAATGCCAAAAAATAACCTTTGATTCTTTTCTTCGCTTAGTAGAAATAAACCTAAGCTAAAACACAAAATTGGCCCTATGAACATAGATAAATAATTAGCTGATCCCCAGAAAGCTCCTATTCTTCCATCAGGAAGAAGACTACTTGTTAAAAATTGATAAATTCCAATAGTTGACAAAAATATTGCGGAAATTCCTAAACTTGTTAAAACCAGCAAAGCTTCCTTTTTTTTATTAATATTGTAAACTATCAGAAAATACAAAATTATCGGATCTAAAATCCAACCTTTTAAAATCCCTAAACTGACTTTTTTATCAGGAGAAATAACAACACTAGTTACTGCGGCCGCTATAAATAAAAAAATAGGTAAGACAAGATTAAATTTAAACTGTGTTTTTTCTCTTTTAATTATAAATTTAAAAAAACAAATTATAGTAGCTGTATAAATTAAAAGTTCTAAAAATGTAGTAGGTATACCAAAAATTGTTGTTCTTATAAGATAGCTGGGCAGAAAAAAAGCAATTAAACTTATACCCCAACTCATCTTTCTCCAACAAATCAAAGCAAAAATTATTAAACTTGTTATCCACAAAAAAACCATTTAAGTCTTCCTTTAAACTAATGCTTTAAAAATATTCCCTATATTTTTAAGCTTTATTTTTCTCCCAATGTACATCGAGTTCAAATTTCAACATTACCATCAAAATACTAGCTAAAATCCAAACTAACCCCATAATATAAGGATATAACAAACTATTAGCAAATTGAGAATGGGCAAGAAGAGCTAAAACTCCTGAAAATAATCCTAAAGAAAATCCTCGAAAGTTAGAAGAAAACTTTTTATTACGCCAAGTTTTCCATGATTGAAAAAGAATTTGTCCATATATCCAAAGATAAGCTAAAAATCCCAAAATACCACATGTAGCCCAAATAGTTAAAAGGCTGCTGTCTGAACCTGCTATTGAATGTTCTCCTTTGATATCCTTTATTGTGCCATATTTTACTTGAGCATATTGATAAGTATTATATCCTATTCCTAAAAGGGGATAATCGGCAATTATCTCTACTGCATCCTGCCAAGATTTAATTCTAGCTTGAGCTGTAGGGTCTATCTCTAATCCCCCCATAACTCTTTGTTGGATTCTGGGAATGTTTAAAAAAAGAATTATTGATATCAGAATACTCAAAAATAACAATCTCCGATATTTTAAAATACCAATTGTAAAAAAAACTACTCCCAAAGCTAGATAAGTGCTTCGGGAAAATGTAAAAATAATAGCTAAAAAAATAGGCAAAGATAAAAATAAAAGGAAATATTTGTTTTTTTTTGATTTAGTAAAAATAAAAATTCCAATTACCACAGATAATATTACTGTTAAAAACCCTCCGGTAAAATTAGGATCAAAAAATACAGATAAAACACGGCCTATATGAGGATCCCAACCAAATTCAGCCATAGTTTCAAAACTAGGCATAAAAATCAATTGTAAAAGGCCTAAGACAGCTATTGCCAATCCTACTAAAAGAAGTAATTTAACATAGCCTACTGCCTGTTTTTTATTTTTAATAATATCTACTGCAATAAAAAATATAAAAACATATTCAACCCATCGCAGGAGATAAAAAGAGCCCACCAATACTTCACTTGTTGACCAGAAACGAATACTATTTATCAAAGATATAAAAGCAATAAATATAAAAATCAAAATAGGAATATTCAAAGGAGTTTTTTTAAATTTAAATCCTTTCTTTAACTTGCTTAAAAACCACCCTATTAAAACCATAGGGATAATTACATCAGAGGCCACTAAAGCTCCTCTTTCTCCTATGGGCAATGGTATTCGAATCAGTTGTCCAGCCAAAATAGACAAAATTACTAAAACCATTCCAAAATGAAAGTTCATCAAAACAAAAATAAATGTAACTAACCCTAATAATACAGCTGGAGCTAGGTAAGGATAAAATGCAATAAAAATACCTAAACCTACTGCCAAAATCAAAAAAGCTATATATTGAATATATTTTAACCAATTTTCTTTTATCACTTCTTGTGGGGTCCCACGAGTAAACGCGTGATACCACTTTTTATGATACATTATTTCTCCTATGTTTATAGCTGGGGCGTCATCCCGACGAACGTCGGGGCAAAGAATCTTTCATAAATCAATCTCATTAAAACAAATAGCCATTTAAATTTATTTTATCAGAAATTTATCATATCCTCCTTACTTCCTTACCCACCTCTTCTAAAACTATTAAAGTTTCCCGAGCAGTTTTAGTCCAAGAAAATTGAGTAGCTTGAATAGGACCAGCTTTTCTAAGTTTTTGAACAAGAGAAGGAGAAAATAAGACTTCCTGTATAGCATTTTTAATTTCTTCTTTTTTATAAGGGCTAACCAATACAGCCGCATCACCAACCACTTCGGGCAAAGAAGAAATATTAGAGACAATAGTGGGAGTACCACAGGCTAAAGCCTCTAATGGAGGCAGGCCAAATCCTTCATACAAAGAAGGAAAGACAAAAACCTCAGCAGCATTATAAATTATTGGCAAATCACAATCTGGGATGTAACCTGGAAATATAACGTCCTTCTCCAAATTTACTTCTTTTACAACATCAAAAATTTCTTTATAATACCAACCCTTTTTACCCACAATAACCAATTTACATTCCTTGCGAATTGTCTCATCTAACAAAAAATAAGCTTCAATTAATCTAGTAATGTTTTTTCTGGGCTCTAAAGTCCCCACAAAAAGAATAAATTTTGGAGGTAAATTATATTTTTTTAAAACCTCAGAAATTATTTGCTTATTTTCTATAGGTATAAAACTTTCGCTTACTGCCCCATAAATAACTGCAATTTTATCACCAGAAATCCTAAAATGATTAATTAAATCTTTTTTAGTATTATAAGATATAGCAATGGCCTTTGAGGCTTTTTTCAAAGCTCTTTTCAAAGTCAATTTTTCTAAAATTTTTGATTTTAATTTATGTTTTTTTAAAAAAGGCAAAAAAGCCACTAAATCAGGAACAAATGGTACACATTTTACAGGGGATAAGGCAGGAATAATAAAACTTGTAGGAGCTAAGTATACATCAACTTTATTGGAAAATAGAAGATTTAAAAATACAAAAAAATGCCAAAGATAAGAAGGGGCAGAAATTATTAATTTCTTAAAATTGAAAGGTAATTCGTCTATATCAAAATCAGAGTCAGAATATAAAAAATATTGATTTTCTTTATCTATTTCAGCTAAATGCAAAATAAGTTGTTTTGCATAATGGCCCTTGCCGGCTTTTTGGCCACTTATTTCTCTTGTATCAATTCCTATTTTCATAGACACTAATCCTCACTAAACTTAAACTAAATGACACTAATATTATTTAAAAATTTCTAATATCTAATTTCTAAACCCTAAACAAATTCAAAATTCAAATTTTCCAATGTTCTAAATTTATATTGTTTTAGGTTTTGTTCATTTGATATTGTTTAGTATTTAGAATTTCGGATTTAGGATTTTGTTTTTCATTAGTAATTGGTTATTTATTTTTTTGATATACTTCTTCATAAACTCCCAGGGTTTCTTGAGCGCATTTCTCCCAAGTGAATTTTTTAGCCTGTTGTAAACTCTTTTCTCCCATCTCTTTTTGTAAATTTTTATTTGTTAATACTTTATATATGGCATCAGCCCAAGCCTTGGTATCTTTAGGATCAAGTAATATTCCTGCTCCCTCTACAATTTCAGGCATAGAAGAAGCATTGGAAGAAATAACAGGCAAGCCACAAGACATAGACTCTAAAATAGGCAGGCCGAATCCTTCGTATAAAGAAGGAAAGACGAAAAGATCAGCAGCGTTATATAGCGAAGGTAAATCGCTGTCTGGAATATAACCAACAAATAAAACCCTGTCCTGTAAATTATTTTTTTCTACAAATTCAAACAATTCTTTGTAATACCAACCCCTTTTGCCAGTTAGAACTAAATTATGTTTAATTTTATGTTCTTTAACTATTATATTAAAAACTTTAAGTAAATTTAAGTGGTTTTTTCTAGGCTCTAATGTGCTCACATATAAAATAAAAGGTTTGCCTTGGGAATATTTTTGTCTAACCTTATCTAAAAAATGCAAATTTTCAATTGGTTTAAATTGAGAATGTTTCCCTAAGTAAATTACTTTTATTTTTTCCTCTGGAATATTAAGGAGCTTGATAATATCTTGCTTGGTATTTTTGGAAATAGCGACAATCTTATTTGCTTTTTTTAAAGAAAAAGGTAAAAGTTGAACCCAATAAAATTTGGAAGTTGTAGAAAAATTTTCAGGATATAGTTTCCCTATTAAATCAGGGGCGGTTACAACTGTTTTAAAAGGATAAAAAATAGGAGCAGAAAAAGCAGGTTTATGGACAATATCTACTTTTTTAGAAAGCAATCTAAAAGGAAATGCCACCTGATCCCACCAAATTCTTGCCGGAGTTGAAAGATCACCTTTCTTATTAGGGTTTAAAAAAACATATTCATTTTTTGAATCTATTTCTCTTAAAACAGAAATTAAATTCTGAACATAGCTTCCAAAACCAGTTTTTTGAGCAATAATTGTTTGAGTATCAATTCCTATTCGCATCTTTACCCTTTAATTTTTAATCTAATTACTTTGATAAATACTAATAATTCATAGTAGCCACTTAAAACCGAAAGTAAAAAACCTCGCCATCCATCTAATATTCCTAGTTTAAAAAAATACATATAAAAAAAGCGATGGATTGGTTTTATGCCTAAAACAAAAAAAATTCTATACAAAGAATTATCTTCTTTTGCCTTGCTCTGCAAGTTCGTATAATCATTTAATCTTGAGAAATACTCTCCTAAATTTTGATATGAATAATGTTCTAAAGAATTTTTTAATTTATCTGTTTTTGGTGGCGGAATTACTTTTTCATGAACAGCCTTATCATTAAAATGGGCTTTATTTTTTAGAAATAGCCTCAGCTGGTAATCAGGGTACCATCCGCAATGAACAATCCATCGCCCTAGGAAATAATTTTTTCTAGGAATATAATATCCATCAAAATTTCCTACATCTAATTTTAATCTTTTTTGAATCTCTTGGGCTAAAAAAGAAGTGATTTGTTCATCAGCATCTAAAGATAAAACCCAATCATTTTTTGTCTGGCTTAAAGCAAAATTCTTTTGGGCAGCATATCCCATCCATTTTTTTTGAAAAATTTTCACTTTTTCACCAAATTGTTGAGCAATAGATATTGTTCTATCTATACTCCCACAATCAACTAAAATAATCTCATCAGCAAACTGTACACTTTCAATGCATTTTTTGATATTTTTTTCCTCATTTTTAGTAATTATAGTTACTGAAACCTTCATACATTAAACCCCTATACGCTAAACATCACAGAACTTTGTACAAAAGACACTAATATTAATTATAATTTCTAATTGACCTAATTAAAGAGATAAATCCTAATTTCTAAGCACTAATATCTAAACAAACTTATTAAAATTTCTAATTTCTAATTGATCTAATTTCTAATTAATGTCTAATATCAAAATGTCTAAGTGAGAGAATAAATTTTAATTTCTAATATGTAAATTCTAAATAAATTCAAAATTCAAATTTTCCAATGTTCTAAACTTATATTGTTTTGTTATAGAATCTATACAATAAAAGGGTGGTTGGGTGGGGCTGTGGCAGCATTTTGGTCATT
>CAYFQT010000031.1:0-2043 GCA_964345445.1 uncultured Candidatus Saccharibacteria bacterium | reverse complement strand
ACAATACCTTCAACTCTTTTGGCATTAAAAGACGCAGCATTCCTTTTTTAGCCAAAGGTATAATTGCTGTTTTATTGATTGTTACCATAAGTTTAGGAGTTTTTGCCTGGAATGTGCCTACTGCTTTGGCTGATCCAGATCTTTATTATCTTCATGCAGATGTATGCGCTGGCGGCAGTTATCCCAATAATGCCAACTCTTGGCAGCTTCAAACCAGCAGTCCTGATGCAACTTCCAATACAGCCACCTCCATTAAATATAAAGATTATGGTGCTGGAACTATTATTCAATTTTGGCCTAATATAACTAACCGAACAGGCACTGGAGAAACTACTGGCTATGGCTGGTTTTATCAGGCTCAATCCGGACAATACCCATCAGGGGATTGGACTTTCTATGTGAGATTAGATTTTACTAGTTCTTCAGGTTCAGGTAAAGTCCATGCTCATGTCTATTCTTATGATGGTTCTTCCTATACTTCTGTTTCTGATGTAGCTTCAGCCACAATTTCTGCTAATAGTGGAATAGCCACTTATAATTGGACAGCTAGTGTTAATTTAGTAGATTTGGTTTGGGAGGATTATCTTTATGTCCATTATTATTGGGAGTGTGTAACTGCTGGAGCGAAAAATAGTTCAGTTAAATTTATTGCTGAAGGATCAGAATTGGCCGGAGCAGACCAACCTCGAATTATAACAACAACTTTTGCTGTTCCAGAAGGTGTATTATACTTAATTCCTTTTATACCTTTTCTGCCTAGGATTGTTAGAAAAAGAATGAAGAAAAAAAAGAAAAAAATTATTATAAATAAGTCTGGTTTGATAGATAAGATGAAAAATAAATTAAAGCAATTTTGGCCCAGAGGACCGACGTAAGTAAAATTACAAATGACAAATTACAAATTAGAAATAATAAAGAAGATAAAAAAACAAAAACCCCAAACCATACAATATGCTTAGGTTCAGGGCAAGTAAAAACAAAAGGATAATACTATGAAAAACTCCTCGATTTCACTCAGAGTAAACAAAAACAAAAAACAATCAGTAAAAAATACAAAAACAAGGTTTGGTTTAGAAAAATACACTTTCCGTATCATATTCCTTTTCTTGGCTATTTTGTTGGTATTCTTGCCTTTCTTGACCACTTTTAATGAATTTTTAACTCGGATAGTTTCCAATCTCAGGTGGTATACAGCCATTGAAAAGAATATTGTTCCTTATGAAGTTAAAATGGTGGTTGCTGTCCTAAAAACTCTAGGTATTAAAGCAACAGGCTCTATAGATACCGTATATCTTTTCAGAGAAGGACAAGAGGTTTTTCGAGCCATGATTATCTGGAGTTGCATTGGCTGGGAGAGTATGATTTTGTATATTATTACTTTGTTTGTAGGGCTGCAAGGTTCATATCGTATAAGCAGTAAAATTGAATGTGTTGTAATTGGATTCCTAGGTACTTTTTTAGTGAATATTTTGCGTATATCTAGTGTTTTTGTTGTAGGATATTTCTTTGGAGAGTTGCCAGTGCTTGTCTATCATAATTATATCGGTACTATTATGATTATTATTTGGCTTTTATTGTTTTGGTGGTTTTCCTATGCATATGTGCTTACGCCTAAAGAACGCGAAAACACCACTAATAAAACACTAATAAACACTAATAAATAAAATAAATAAAAATAACCCTAGTACCAGAACTCCCTTTGGTCGTTCGGTACGGGGTACAAAAACAAAAGGAGTTTAATATGAAAAACAAAAAAGAAAAACACCCTTCTTTGCTCTACGAGCTACGAAGGGCAGGCAAAAAAACCTTGCCTAGTCAGTCTATTTTAATACGAGACAAGCAGGCAAGAAAAAACAAAAATCTTAAAATTACAGTTGTAATTCCCACCTACAATGAAAAGGATAATATTGAGGATGTCATAAGGCAGATTTTAGACTTAAAAATCAAAGGTCTGAACATCATCATTGTTGATGACAATTCCCCAGATGGAACAGGACAAATTGCAGAGCGACTGAAGTCAGAGATAAGAAGTAAGAAGTCAGG
>CAYFQT010000030.1:0-2872 GCA_964345445.1 uncultured Candidatus Saccharibacteria bacterium | reverse complement strand
GCTGAATTTCCAGTTTGAGGCTATTTTATCCTTTGATTAGTAAATTGAAAAAAATACAAAAAATCCCTTATTTTAAAAAGGGATTTATTAATATATATTTTAAATTTCAATCTTAATTTATTTTTTCCAAAAAATCTCTATCTAAAGCTATATTTTTCACCCCTGCTTCTGAAAAAATCACTGTAATTTTTTCTTTATTTATGTTTACAATAATTCCTTCCCCAAAATCCCGATGATATATCCTATCCCCTGATTGTAAATTATCTAAATCGTTTTTCATATCAAAATCTATACCACTGGAATTATCTTGATATTCTATCAAGTGCTCTGGAACATCGTCCAAAAATCGAGAGGGAAGATTAGGTTGTTTTGTGCCATAGAAAGTCCGGGCGTTAGTATGAACTAAATACAATCTTTTTTTAGCACGGGTTACTCCAACATAACAAAGCCTTCTTTCTTCCTCTAAATCTGCGGGCTGCATGAGGCTTCTTTGATGAGGCAAAAGACCTTCTTCCATACCCACAATAAACACCACAGGAAATTCCAATCCTTTGGCATTATGTAAAGTCATTAAAGTTAAATTTTCCTGATCTTGAGAATATTCATCACTTTCGGAAAACAAAGCCACTTTTTCCAAAAAAGATTCGAGGCTTTTTCGAGGTTTCAGATGAGAAAATTCTTTTGCCACTGAATAAAGTTCACAAATATTTTCCCAACGAGTCTCTCCTTGTTCTGTTCCATCACAGACAAAATTTTTATATTTTGATTTTTGCAAAACATAATCAATTAAATCTTTTACATTCAACTGTTTGCTTTTGGTTTTTGCTTTTTTGAGAATTGAAGCAAATTCTTCCAAAGATTGAGTATATTTTTTAGAAAAATAATCAAAACTTGAAGCTCTTGTCGCTGCCTGGATTAAATCAATTTTTGATTTTCTAGCTTGTTTCTCTAAGGCAAAAAGAGTTTTTTTGCCTATCCCTCTGGGAGGAATATTAATAATTCTCCTGATACTTACTATATCTTTGGGGTTAAAAATAACTTGTAGGTAAGCCAAAACATCTTTAATTTCCTTTCTTTGATAAAATTTTATCCCGCCTATAATTTTATAAGGAAAATCATATTGCAAAAATACTTCTTCCAAAGCCCGGGATTGGGCATTAATTCTATATAAAATAACAAAATCACTTAATCTATATCCTTTTTTTATCAATCTTTCTATTTCGCCTATTACAAATCGACCTTCTTCTATTTCATCCTCAGTTTTATATATAATAATCTGTTCTCCTTCTTCATTTTCTGTCCAGAGATTTTTCTGGCTTCTTGAAGTATTTTGATCAATAATATTTTGGGCGGCAAAAAGTATTTTTTTTGTAGAGCGATAGTTTTGCTCCAATTTTACAATATGGGACTTGGGATAGTCATTTTCAAAGTTTAAAATATTACGAAAATCAGCTCCTCTAAAGCCATAAATAGCTTGCCAGTCGTCCCCCACTACACAGATATTTTTATATTTTTTTGCCAAAAGTTTAACAAATAAATATTGGGAGTAATTAGTATCCTGATATTCATCAACCAAAATATATTTAAATCGCATCTGATATTTTCGCAATATTTTTGGATATTTTTGAAAAAGTTGAACACAAATAAAAATCAAGTCATCAAAATCCAAGGCATTAATCTTCTTCAATTCTCTCTGATATATTTTATAAACATGTGCCACTTTTTCGCCAAATGTATCACCTGCTAAATTCTTGTATTTTCTGGGACCAACCAACTCTGTCTTGGCAGAAGAAATAGTGGCAGCAACTGCTTGAGGATTGACCTGTTCTGAATCAATATTATTTTCTTTCATTATTTTTTTAATAAGATTTAATTTATCTTTCTCATCATAAATTATAAAGTTGTTTTTATAGCCTAACCTGTCAATTTCTCTTCTTAAAATCCGCGCGCAAATAGAATGAAAAGTACCCATTTGAGGCAAAATTGATGTTCTATCGCTTCGCTTGTTCAAGTTGCTCAATCGCTTCGCTTGCTCAAGTTGAACATTTTGAACAGTTTGAACTAAACGCACAACGCGCCTTTTCATCTCCTCAGATGCTTTGTTGGTGAAAGTAACTGCCAAAATATTATAAGGGCTAATTTTCTTTTCACAAATTAAATAGGCAATACGATGGGCAATAACCCTTGTCTTTCCTGAGCCTGGTCCAGCAAAAATTAAAACAGGGCCAGCTGTTTTTGTAACAGCCTCTTTTTGTTTTGTATTAAGACCATATAGTATATCCATCCTTATTCCTTATTACTTATTCCTTATTACTTATTATAACTACACTTGCTATTATAACTCAAAAATTTACATTCTAAAATATAATATTTGTAATGATTAGTGAGCAGGAACCAAAATTACGAATGACTACAAATGTGTATATGAATTCGTTACAAATATAATAATATAATATTCGTAGAAATTCGCATTAGAAATAATATACATTTTATTTGTAATAATTAGTAGTTATCAAGAATGCAAAATTGGTGAGAATTCCTAACTTTTAACAACTCCTTGACTTTTATATTAATTTAGGTTACAATTTTACCCTGTTGAGAATTTTTATCTGGCACATTAAAATCAGAATATTTTTTGAAATAAAAATACCCTACTGAGTGAAAGGAGATGGTTTTTGTGAATTTAGAGAATAGTGAATTAATAAAAAATGCTCTTCCTCCTCTAGCTAAACAACAGGGGATTAGTAAAAAAGAAGCTTGGGAAATTATGGAAAAAGATTTTCAGGATTCAATTGAGATCCAAGATCCTAAAATCCGTCATCAGGTCAATCTATGGTGGGGAGAATACAAAAGTCAATTTCCCAATCTTGGC
>CAYFQT010000029.1:0-16309 GCA_964345445.1 uncultured Candidatus Saccharibacteria bacterium | reverse complement strand
TTTTGATTTTTGATTTTTGATTTAACTTAATGTCTACAATTTTCAACTGCAACTGTTCTTCACCATTCCAATGGTTACAAATTAAATTAAAAACAATATCTATATTATCTCCAACTTTTAAGTGACAATTATCTCCTGTAAGATTAAACCCAATAGCCTCAAAACTAATTCCCAATTCACCAATTCCCCATTCCCCATTCCGAATTCCTAGCTTTAAATGCTGTCCATCATTACCTACTTTATATATATCAACAATCTCTGCATTTCTAATTAAAAATACAGGTCGAGGATTTCCTTCACCGAGAGGTTCAAATTTCTGTAAATTTTCAAAAAGCTCCCAATTAACATCTTGTAAATCTATTTTTATATCAATATTTATTCTTTTTTTAATATCACCTGAAGTAAGTTCGTTTTGAGCAATTTCAGAAAGTTTATCTAAGATAAGATTGTGATTTTTAGTTTTATAAGTAAATCCAGCAGCTTGTGAATGCCCCCCTACCTCCTCCAATAAATCTAAACACTTTTCCAAAGCAGTGATTATATTAAACTTAGGAATACTACGTGCTGATCCACGAGAAATATCTTTCTTTTTCTGAATAATTAAAGTTGGTCTGTAAAATTCGTCTCTTAATTTTCCCGCTACAATCCCAGCAACTGAAGCTGACCATTCTTCAGAAGCCAACATTATTATTTTTTGATCTGAAGTTAATCCTTCCAATTCTTCTCTAGCTTGTTCAACAATTCTATCAGTTAAATCTTGTCTTTGTCTATTTATAGCATCAATATCACAAGTAATTTTAGAAGTTTTATCTTTCAGATTGCAAACTAATAATTTAAAAGTCTTTTGGGCATGTTCCAATCTTCCTGAAGCATTTAAACGAGGACCTAATATATAACCTATACTATAAGTATCAATTTCTCCTGGTTTTAAATCAGATTGCTCAATCAAACTTAAAAGCCCTTGCCTTTTAGTTTTATTTAAAACAATAAGTCCATATTTTACTAAAGTTCTATTTTCAGAAACCAAAGGGACTATATCAGCTACTGTTCCAATAGCTACTAAATCTAAAAGCCATTTTAGAAAAACTCGAGATTTATGAGGTGAGATTTGAGAACGGGACAAAAGAGCACAGGCTAATTTATAGGCTACTCCTACCCCAGCCAATTGCTTAAATGGATACCTACAACTAGATCTTTTAGGATCCAATACAGCATAAGCCCTCGGCAAAACTTGTTCCTTATTCCTTATTCCTTGTTCCTTGTTTTCAGGTATATGATGATCAGTAACAATTACATCAATACCTAAATTATTAGCCTTTTTAATTTCTTTTATATCCCGAACTCCACAATCACAAGTTATAATTAAGTCTATATTATTTTTGGCTAATTTTTCTATGGCTTTAATATTTAAACCATAACCTTCTTTTTCTCGATGAGGAATATAAACATAAGGATCTAATCCTAAAAATTTGAAAACTTCATACAATAAAGCACTGGCACAAACTCCATCAGCATCATAATCACCAAATACAGCTATTTTTTGTTTGTCTTTTATAGCTTCTTGAATTCTATAAACTGCTTTGTCCATCCCTTTTATTAAAAAAGGATCATATAAGTCCTTGTCATAATTAGGATTGAGAAATTTTTCAACTTTGGACTTTTGACTTTCAACTTTGTAAAATCTTTGATTTTCGCAACCTTTTGGACTTATTATATTCCGATTATAAAGTAACTGCAGAACAATGGGGGAATATTCTGCAAACTGATTTATAATTTTCTGAGGAAGTTTCTTCGCTATTTGCCAATCGTAATCTAATCTCACAATCTGCCCCTTTGATTTATTCTAATATTCCTTTCTATTTTTAGAATACTACTTTTGACAATCGATATCAACGCACTTATAAACACCCAGTGTTGACAAAGTCATCACCGGGTGTTGGTTATTTATTCGATTAAGTGACCAAGAAAGTGTATTAATTAAAGTATTCTTCGAGTGAGGGCAAAGCCCAAATCAAAAAGTATAATATTATAATTATGTAGTTCCCCGCCTATCATCGCCTTCGGCGGAGCCAACCTGCCTGTCATCCGGCTATGCCGAAGGTATTGGCGGGCACGGTGGCGGGCAGGTCGACTTACTCCATTCGCTCGAACAATATTCTTTTTAAATTTTAATTTGTTATTTTGAACTTTAATTTTTGAATTTTGATATTTCTAAATACGTTTGATTTTTAGGCCCTTCGACAAACTCAGGATAAAATTTAGTATTTTATTTCTTTATGATGTTTTTGCTTTTACAAATCTTCTCCCCAAGTTTCTCCATACCACCAAAAGTGGGCTGGCAATAAAAATAGAAGAATAAGCTCCAGCTATAAATCCAACAATCAAAGCTAAAACAAAAAAGCGAATTGTTTCTCCTCCAAAAAGAAATAAAGCAAAAAGAACAAACAAAGTAGTTAAAGAAGTATTTAAAGAACGAGTAATACTTTCAATCACACTATTGTTTATATTTTTTTCAAAAGGTATATCCGGTTTTTTACGTAAATTTTCTCTAACTCTATCAAAAACCACAACAGTATCATTAACTGAATAACCAATAATAGTCAAAAGAGCAACAACAAAAAAGCTTCCCACTTCTATATTTAAAAATTTACCTAGAATAGAAAAAACTCCTAATGTAATTAATACATCATGAACTAAAGCCAAAATAGCACAAATACCAAACTTCCAGGAGGCTGTAAAGCTGGATATTTTCCTAAAAGCCCAGGCAATATATAAAATAATACAAATAACAGCAATAATTAAAGAAATAATAGCTTTTTTAGTCAAATCTTTGCCTACTGTAGGTCCTACATTTTCGTAACGAATTTCTTTCACACCAAGAATTTCCTGTTCTTCTTTTTTTTCTTCCTCTGGTTTTTCTTCTTGAGATTCTTCTTTAGGTTCCTCAACTCCTTCTTCAGGACTATTTTCTTGATTTGGATCTTTCTGAATCTCTTCTTGATTGTAATCCCTAGCAAATTTTTCTTTTAGGGAGTTTTGAATTTTCTCATGCGTCTGTTGATCAATATGAGAAAATTTAACTATTAATCTTTTTTCTCCAGAAGGTTGAATAATTAAATTTCCTAAATCAAACGGAGCTAAAACTTCCTTAACTTTTTCTGTATCTGGATTGGAAGCAAATTCTAATTCAAAAAGTGTACCTCCTTTAAAATCAATGCCTAGCTTAAGACTAAAGAAAATTAAAGAAAGTATTGCTAAAAAAACTACTATTGAAGAAATTAAAAACCAAATTTTTCTCTTGCCAATAATGTCCATTAATTACTCCCTACGGTCGTAAGGTGTCAAATGTATCAGAAGTATCAGAGGTTATTATATATCCTTTGACACCCGTGACACCTATGACACATGTGATACCTATTATTTTGTTTCTTTCTCTACCTTCATCCCTAATAATCTTTTACTTTTGATTAATTTTGTACCAATTAATAAATTTAAGAAATTTCTAGTAACAATAACAGCTGTAAACATACTTGCCAGCACACCAATAAATAAAACTAAAGCGAAACCTCTTATAAATCCTGTACCAAACCAATATAAAATTACACAAATAATTAATGTGGTTAAATTACCATCCCATATAGAAGGCCAAGCCCGCAAAAATCCAGAATTGCAAGCCGCCGAAAAAGGCTTACCAGTTTTAAGCTCTTCCTTAATTCTTTCAAAAATAAGTACATTAGCATCTACAGCCATTCCTAAAGATAATATAAAACCAGCTATTCCAGATAGTGTCAAAACAACCGGATCTAATAAATTAAGAAAAAGAAATATAATATAAATTAAAAATGCTACGATTCCAAAAGTCCAATGTACTGACAAAGCTAAAAACAAAAGAGGAGCTATAATTAATAATATTCCTGGAGAAACACCTAATTTAAAAATAGCTAAAATTATAAGTCCATAAATTAACAGAGATACTCCTGCTAAAAATCCTAAAAATCGATAATAAAGAATTAAAAATAAAAATAATAACAGGAGACCTACTACTCCAGCAATTAAACTTTTTATAATAGATTCTTTGCCTAATGTTGCCCCAATATCCCTTTGTTCTACTAAATTAATGGGCACAGGTAAAGCACCAGCATTTAATTGAATAGCTAAATTTTTAGCAACATTAATATCTTCCAATCCTGTAATTCTCGCTTTACCTTCTTCAATAGCTGCCTGCACTGTAGGAGCAGAAAGCATCTCCTCGTCTAAAAAAATAGCTACTGGTTTTTGCAGGTTACGTTTAGTTACTTCCTCAAATATCTTTTTACCATCATTATTAAATTCAATATTAACCTCAACATCTCCATTTTCATCAAAACCTGCATCAGCTCTTACAAATTTATCCCCTTTTAATTCTACTGATTTCCAATCTTCTTTCTTTTGAGAAATAACCATGGTTTGGGGAGTTGTAGGAGCTGTTCCTCCCTGTGCTCCAATAGTAGAACTCATAATACTTTTACCTTCAACCCCCTCCATAAATTCCAACTGGGCAGTCTTACCAATCAAATCTAAAGCTTGATGAATATCTTTTACTCCGGGAAGTTCTATAATTATTCTATGTTCCCCTCCTGACTTGTCAGTCTGAATTGTTGCTTCAGAAACCCCAAAAGCATTAATTCGCTTCTCAATTACTTTCCTAACCCCAACTACTGCCTGATCTATTCGCTCTGGAGGAGTTTGAGATAAATCATATTCATAAACTAAATGGGTACCACCTTGGAGGTCTAAACCTAAATGAACTTTTAGTTCTTTTGTATAATTTATTTTAAATCTTCTTAAATCAATATCAGGGGTTTCAGGCCAATCAACAATACCTGCCAAAATTGTAACTGCCATAATTGCTGCAAATATAATCCAATGTTTTTTTCGCATGGCAATTGTTTCTCCCTAATTAAAAAATATAATCGTTTTAACAATAGGTTATATAACTAAAAGTAAGGTATCATAAAAATTATTTTTTGACAAGGTTAGGTTAATTGAATGTTCTTAATTAACCTATATTTTGGACCCTCAGGTGTAAGTTTACTTTCCATAATTTCAATTGATTTAACCTCAAAGTTTCCTAAATCAACTGAGTCTAATTTAGTAATTAAACCTTCAAAATTTTTAATTCTTTTTTTTGTTCTCCCTAAAGTCAAATGAGGAGAAAACTCTCTCTTCTCTATCTCAAATCTTTCTTCTATTAACTTATTAGCTAATTCTTTTTGTAAATTAATTAAATTCTCACCATTCTCTATCCCTATCCATATTACCCGAGGATTCTTGAAGTTAGGAAAAAATCCTAAATTTTTAACACTTAATTTAAACCTTTCATAATCCTTCATAGACTTACACGCCCTAACTACCTTATCTACCCTCTCCTTTTTTATTTCTCCCAAAAAAACCAAGGTTAAATGAATATTTTTTGGTTTTGCCCAACGAATTGGCAAATCAAATTCAGCTAATTGATTTTGTAAATCAGCTAATTTATTTCTAATTTCATTTGGCAAATTTATGGCAATAAAAAATCTAGACATAAATACTCCACACATTAAAAGCCACTAAAATTAAACACTAAATTTTACACTTTGGATTAAGAGATAATAACAGAATGTCATCCCGAGAGCTAAACGAGGTGTCTAAGAGAGACTCTTCGTCGCCTCGTAGAGTTTTCCTCAGAATAACATCTAAGGATCATTCTGTCATTAAGAGACAATTATCATATCTAAATACATAATATCACAAAAATATGTTAAAATATAAATGTATGAAGGAAAGTTATTTATATAAAAAAATCAAAGGAGATTTAGTGCAGTGTCAAACCTGCAATCATTTCTGCAGTTTAAAACCTGACCAAAGAGGAAAATGTGGCGTTAGAGAAAATAAAAATGGTAAACTTTTTGCTTTAAACTACGGTAAAGCAATTGCAGTAAATATTGATCCTATTGAAAAAAAGCCATTTTTTCATTTTTTACCTGGAAGTCATTCATTTTCTATAGCAACTTCAGGGTGTAATCTACGCTGTGATTTTTGTCAAAATTGGGATATTTCCCAAGGACCCAAACCCTGTACCAAAGCAAGCTTGGTACAGGGCAAGGGCAAAGTACAAAATTCTCCAATTCTAGGCGAAAATTTACCGCCAGAAGAAATTGTAAAACAAGCTAAAAAGACAGGTTGTCAAAGTATTGCTTATACTTATACTGAACCAGCTATATTTTTAGAATATGCTTTAGATACAATGAAATTGGCTTATAAAACTCAGACTCAGACTGCAGACTCAGACTGCAGACTCAAAAACGTCTGGGTTACTAATGGATTCTTCTCTGAGAAAACATTGAAATTAATTTCACCCTATTTGGATGCGGCTAATGTAGATTTAAAATCATTTTCTGAGAATTACTATGATAAAATTTGTGGAGCTCGTCTTAAACCTGTGTTGGAAAATTTAAAATCAATGAAAAAATTAAAAATTTGGCTAGAAGTAACTACTTTGATTGTCCCTGGATATAATGACTCAGACAAAGAGCTTAAACAAATTGCTTCCTTTATTGCCAGTGAATTAGGAAAAGAGACCCCTTGGCATATTTCTCGTTTTTTTCCAGCTTATAAAATGTCTGATGTTCCTCCCACCCCAACTTCTACAATCCATAAAGCATATAATATTGGAAAAAAGACAGGTCTTTTATATGTTTATGCTGGAAATATCCCCGGCAATAATATTGATGGTATAGCTACCGAATCCACTTATTGTCCAAAATGTAAAAAATTAGTTTTGGGAAGATTTGGTTTTAATATCGAAACAAATAATTTGACAAAAGATGCGAAGCCCCGCACCGTACACCAGAGGCGGATTGGTGCGTGGGGCAAATGTAAACATTGTGGGAAAAAAATAGATATAATTACAAAATAGTAAATGTAATAATTGAAAATAGAAACTCTTTGTTCGTTTATAGAAAGAAAACATTGAAAATCGTTTATGGAAACTCGAAAAAATTTGTATTTTGTATTCCTATTTATTTTTTTGTAATACGATAATTGTGTTTCGTTTTTCTAAGTTGTATTTCCAAAAACGTTAACCGAATTTCGTTTTTCTATAGGAGACAATTATGATAGTTTTTGCCTGTATATCTCCTCACCCTCCAATTATCATTCCCAAAATTGGTCAAGAAAATTTAAAAGATGTGCAAAAAACAATTTCTGCTTTGGATAATCTGGCAGAAAAATTATATCAAGCAAAACCAGATAGTATTTTAGTAATTTCCCCTCATGGACCTATAGCCCAAGATAGATTTTGTATTTTAGGAAAAGAGGAATTATATGGAAATTTTGGTCAATTTGGAGATTCTCAAGATGAATTTAGTTTTCAAAATGATTTGAATTTAGTTAAAAAAATTGAAAAAGAGGCTCAAAAAGTAAAAATTCCTTTATCAATAATTGACGAGGACTGGCTTGATCATGGAATGCTTGTTCCCCTATATTATCTCACCTCTGGAAAATTGGATAATATTCCTATCGTCGGTGTGGGATTTTCTATGTTAGATCTTCAAACCCATTTTAAATTCGGTCAGCTAATATCTCAAATCTCAAGTCTCCAATCTCAAAACTTAGCCATTGTTGCTTCTGGTGATTTATCACATCGGTTAACACCAGAGGCGCCTGCTGGTTATTCTAAAAAAGGGAAAGAATTTGATAAAAAATTAATTGAGTTACTTAAGAAAAATAAGACAAAAGAAATTTTAAATTTAGATCCTGTCTTAATAGAAGAGGCTGGTGAATGCGGTTTGCGATCAATTATAATTTTACTTGGTGCTCTCTCAAGTCTCCAGTCTCAAGTCTCTGTACTTTCTTACGAAGGACCGTTTGGTGTGGGTTATTTAGTAGCTGAATTTAAAACAGTGAGCTAATTGTTTATCAAAGTAAGTAATAGTGATATGCCGGAGGCAAATATGGATTCTTACATTTCCTTAGCTAAAAAAACTGTAGAAAATTATGTTAGGTTAGGTAAAACTATCGAACCGCCAAAAGAGTTACCCAAAGAAATGCTTTTAAAAAAAGCGGGGGTTTTTGTGTCCATACACAAAAAGTCTACAAACCACCGGCTACGGACTACGGCTGTAGACCGTGGTCAGTCGACTGTAGACCAACTACGGGGCTGCATTGGCACTTTCTTGCCAACAAAAGAAAATATAGCCTATGAAATTATCTCCAATGCTATCTCTGCTGCTTCAAAAGATACCCGTTTTACCCCAATTGAAGAGAAAGAATTAAAATATTTATCTTATTCAATAGATATCCTGACAAAACCAGAGCCAGTTTCTAGGTCAGAGGATTTACATCCTCAAAAATATGGCATATTAGTAAAAAGTGAAAATGGAAAGACAGGACTCCTGCTCCCCGATTTAGAAGGGGTAGATACAACAGAAAAACAATTAGCCATTGCTTGCACTAAAGCTGGCATTAACCCCAAAGAAGAAAAAATTTCTATTTTTAGATTTGAGGTAGAAAGACATAAAAAATAATCAAATCCTAATGACTAATGACAAAATAAAATCCTAAATCCGAAATTCTAAATACTAAACAATATCAAAGCACGAATGACCAAAATACTAAACACTGTTTTGGACATTTGAATTTTGAATTTGTTTAGATATTAGTGCTTAGAAATTAGAAATTAAAATCCAAAGGATTTTTATATGTATGCAGAGATTATTGTTTTAACAAAAACTCAAAAAAATTTAGGGACTTTTTTTTATTCTTTGCCTGAAAATCTTAAAGAAAAAATTAAAATCGGGCAAATAGTCTTAGTTCCTTTTGGACCTCGAAAAATTAAAGGGTTAGTTGTTAAAAAAAGCCAAACCTCTCCTGTTGGCAGAACAAAACCTATTTTAAAAATCCTTAATCCTTTTCCTTTAAGAAAAAATCTAATTAAACTTTCTTTTTGGATATCTTGGCATTATCATACTCCCGTTGGTCTTGCAATAAAAACAATGTTAGCCCCTGAAGGTAAAATAAAGACAGAAAAAATAATAGAACCTATTTTGCCTTCACAAAAGGCTATTAAAATATTAGCTAAATTAGAAAAAAGTCCTAAACAGAAACAAATAATTTGGTATCTTTTGCAAAGAAGAAAACCTCAAAAATTAAAAGATATTATTTCAAAGTTTAAAACATCTGTTTCAGTAATTAAAAGGTTGGAAGAAAAAGAACTAATCAAAATCCAAGATAAAAAAATTCAAGAAAAATATTATAAACCATCAATACCTATATTTCAACCACTTTTTTTAAATTCTGATGAAAAAAAAATAATAGATATAATAGGCAAATCATTAAATAAAAAAACAAAAAATGTTTTTTTACTACATACTACAGATTATGATGAAAAAATAAAAATTTATTTAAAGATTCTTCAAAAAATCTTAAAACTTAAAAAACAAGCTATTATAATTGCACCAGAAATTGCTGCGATTTCTAAAATCTCAAATAAAATTGAAAAACAATTTGGTAGTCAAGTTGCTACCTTTCATAGTAAAATACCTTATAACTTACAATTTAAAAAATGGCAAGAAATAGAAGAAGGAAAAATTAATATTATAATTGGTTCTTTTTCTGCCTTGTTTGCTCCTATAAAAAAATTAGGTATTATTATTGTAGATCGTGAACACAACTCAAATTATAAATTTAAAAAAAGTCCTTTTTATAATCTAAAAGAAGTAGCTTTAAAATTAAGCGAGTTGAATAAAATCCCAATTATCTTGCAAAGTTCCAACCCTTCTATAGAATCGTACTATAAAGCAAAAAAAGGAAATAAGTATTTGCCTATTATAGAAAAAAATAAAATGCCTGAATTTCAGATTGTTGATTTGGTTTCAGAAATTAAAAAAGAAAATAGAAATATTTTAAGTAAAAAATTACAAAAAGAAATTGAAAATACATTAGGCAGAAATCAAAAAATTATTTTATTTTTAAACAGAAGAGGGAAATCTACTTTTATAATTTGCCAAGAATGTGGTTTTCTATTAAAATGTAAAAATTGTGATGTTCCTCTTACATTCCATATACAATCTTCTTTTAATTTTCTAGTTTGTCATCATTGTGGATATAAAATCAAACCTCCAGATGTATGTCCTCATTGCAAAGGACATAAAATTAGATACTTTGGCGTAGGTACTCAAAAAGTTACACAAGAAGTAAAAAAAATATTTCCTAAAGCTCGTGTTGCCCAGGCTGATAGTGATACTATTAAAACTAAAAAAGATTACGAGCGGGTATATAATAAATTTATGAAACATCAAATCGACATTTTAGTAGGTACTCAAATTTTAATTTCTGGATTTAAATTGTCTAAGGCAGAACTTATAGGAATTATTTCCCTAGATACCCTTTTAAATTTTCCTGATTTTAGATCAGAAGAAAAAACTTTCGGTCAAATTATAGAATTAAGTACAATTGCTAAAAGAAAAATTATTCTACAAACTTACTCTCCTTTAAATCTTGCTATACAAAAAGCTTCAAAATATGATTTTAAAGGATTTTATAATCAAGAGATTGAAAAAAGAAAGAAACTTCAATATCCTCCTTTTGCCCAAATTATAAAATTAGTATATTCTCATAAAGATGCAAAAAAAAGTCAACAAGAAGCACAGAGATTATATAATTTATTAAATAATAAATCTCAAATCTCAAGTCTCATATCTCAAGTCTTAATTTTAGGTCCTACTCCTTGTTTTATTCCCAAAATTAAAGGTAAATATCAACAACAAATTATTATAAAAGGAAAAAATTTACATTCATTACTAAATTTTATTCCCTCAACTTGGACTGTAGATGTAGACCCTGTAAGTCTATTATAATTTGCCGGAGGCAAATATGATTTTGTCTATTTTAACCATCCCCAATCCTATATTAAAGAAAAAAGCTAAGAAAGTTAGCTTGATTGATAATTCAATCAAAGAAATTATTGGTGATATGGTCTCAACACTAAGAAAAGTTGGAGGTGCTGGTTTAGCTGCTCCTCAAGTTGGAAAATCAATTAGAATAATTATTATTGAATCAAAAAGTGAAGACAAAAAAAATAATCAGGAGAAAAAAACAACTATCCCTTTAACAATCTTAATCAATCCAGAAATTGTAAAACACTCTGAGGAAAAAGAAAAGGATGAGGAAGGTTGTTTATCTTTACCTAATATATGGGGAATAGTTCCTAGATATAAAAAGATAACCGTTAGAGGATTAGATAGAGATGGTAAAAAAGTAAAAATCAAAGCCTCTGGTCTATTAAGCAAGGTCCTACAGCATGAGATTGATCATCTAAATGGAATTTTATTTACTCAAAGAATAGAAGATTTATCTACCTTACATAAGATAGATCCTAATGGAGAAATAGTTAAAATAGAACTTCCAAAAATATAGTCACGAAAAAAAAGATAAATCCTAATGACAAAGCTCAAATGACAAATGCTAAAAATAATTTGACATTTTTTAATTTGAAATTAGACATTAATTTAATATTGAGATTTTGACATTGGACATTTATTAAATATATTGTTTAGAATTTCGGGTTTAGGATTCTATTTATTAATTAATTAGAAATGGTAATTTTTATGAAAACCAACAAACAACCAACAAAAAACTATAAACTGGTCTTTATGGGTACTTCAGAATTTGCTGTACCAATACTAGAAAAACTACTGTCTACTGACTACTGTCTACTGACTACTGTCATCACACAACCAGATAAGAAAACTGGTCGAGGACAAAAATTAACTCCTCCACCAGTTAAAGTTGCTATCCAAAGATATAGTATTCCAATTCTTCAACCCAAAACTCTCTCAAATTTCAAATCTCAAATTTCAAATCTCCGTCCTGATTTAATTATTGTGGCTGAATATGGTCAATTTTTACCTAAAGAGATTTTAGAAATTCCCAAATATGGGTGTTTAAATATTCATCCATCGCTTTTACCTAAATATCGAGGTCCATCACCTATTGTCTTTGCAATTTTAAATGGCGACAAAAAAACTGGAATAACTATCATAAAAATGAATGAAAAAATGGATGCTGGTGACATAATTGCTCAGAAAGAAATAAATATAAAAAAACAAGAGACAACAAAAAGTTTAACTAATAAACTTTCAAAATTAGGGGCTCAGTTATTAATTGAAATTTTACCAAAATACTTATCTGGTAATATTAAACCAATCCCTCAAAATAATTCACAAACAATATATACTAAAATAATAAAAAAAGAAGATGGTAAAATAGACTGGCAAGAATCTGCTTCTGAAATTGAAAGAAAAATAAAAGCATACTTTCCTTGGCCTGGAAGTTATACTTTTTGGAGATATGAGAAAAGAGATATGAGATATGAGAAAATGGTTAAAATATTAGAAGTAAAAATCTCAAAGTTCAAGACTTGGAACTCAAAACTGGATGTGGGAACAGTTTTCTTAACCCCTAAAAAAGAATTAGCTATAGCTTGCAGTCGTGGTTTCCTAATTATAAAAAAACTCCAATTGGAAGGCAAACAAGCAATGCCAGCTGGTGAATTTTTAAAAGGAAATAGTAAAATTATTGGAACAATATTAAAATGAACCTCTCCTTACATTAATTATCAATCACAATAAGGGTAGGTCCATTTTTTTGAAACTATTAGCCTTCTATTACCCAACCATCTTTTTCTTTTTTTAGTCTACCTTTAACTGAAAAACCAGAAGCTCGGGGATGACCTCCTCCACCTAAAACAGCAGCTACTTTAGAAACATCTAGCCCTCCTGCTTCAGAACGCAAACTTCCTTTTATCTCACCTCCTTCTCTTTCAGATAACAGGAGAGTGGCTTTTATATTAGGAATGGTATTAATTAGACTAACCACGCCAGATAAATCATCATAGGAAGCTTCACATTCGGAAAGATCTTTCTTAGTAATTATAGAAGTAGCAATTCCTAACTGTCTATCTTTTTGAATTCTAGACAAAGCCCTGCCCCAAAGTCTTAATGCAGGGATTGTTTTTAATCTAATATTAGAAGATATTTTATTATATCTTCCTCCTAAAACCAAAAGTCTAGAGGCTATTTTTAAAACTTCTGGGGTAGTGTTATCATGCATAAAACCTCCTGTATCAGTATAAAGTCCAGTTAAAAGACAAGTGGCAATATATTTATTAATTTTAACTTTTGCCTCTGAAATTAAATAATAAATAATCTGAGCACAAGCTGCTGTTTTAGATTCAACAATATTAATACTAGCAAATTTAGGATTGGAAATATGGTGATCAATATTAATTAAAGGCAGATTTGAATTTAAAATTTCTTTTTCTTTTTTATCCCCTAACCCCATCTGAGATATAGACCCACAGTCTAATACAACAATCATATCAAAATTTTTTATATTAAATTGATTTATAAATTGAGAACTCTCCGGAAGAAATAAGAAATTAGAAGGAACAGGATCAACACAAAAAGGCTCTGGATTTTTACCTAATTTCACCAGTGCTAAATATAATCCCAGAGTAGTACCTATAGCATCACCATCAGGATTCTTGTGAGTAATTAAAAGGATATTTTCATGTTGGAAAATTAAATCTAAAGTCTTCAAATAATTTTCTTTGTCTGACAGCTTGGACATCTCATCTTTTCTCCTTTTTTATCTAATAAGTAGGTTTAGCTTTTAGAATTATTTTTAATATTTTTAAACAATTTATCAATCTTCTGTACATAATCTTGTGATTTATCTATTCTAAAAATAATTTTAGGAACATATTTTAAAGTCAATTTTTTATTAAGAATTTTTTGCAAATAAGGGGTAATCTCTTCTAACCTTTTGGTAATCTGAGAAATTTTATTCTTATCAAATATACTTATCCAAATATAAGCTTGTTTTAAATCAGGAGATACTTCTACATCCATTACTGTTATGAGCCCTAGTTCTTTTTCCATTTCATTTTCTAAGAGTTTGCTCACTTCTTTTTTTATTAATTGATTAACCTTGGCTAATCTTAAAGAAGACATCATTTGCTCCTTTCAGTCACAAGGTGTCAATATAAGGTATCACAAGTATCACAGGTGTCATAGGATATAATAACATTTGACACATTTGATACATCTGATACCTCTGATACTTTCTTAGTGACACTTTTGATACTTATTATAGTGTTCTTTTTCTCTTTTCAACTATATAAGCCTCTAATATATCTCCTTTTTCAATTGTACAATCACCTTCAAATTTGATTCCACATTCATGCCCTTTTGGCACTTCTTGTACACTTTTTTTCTGAATATGTAAATCAGACACAGTGCCTTCACAAACCTTCAGATCATTTCTTAAAACTTTAATTTTTGCTCCTTTTTCTATTTTTCCGCTAGTTATCTTCCCTCCTACTATCATCTGTTTTTTACCAGTTAAAAATATTTCTAATACTTTAACCCTGCCTAATTTTATATGAATTATCTCTGGTTCCAATAAATCACTCAAACCCTTTTTTACATCATCAATAAGTTCATAAATTACATTATAAATAGAAATCTTAACTTTTTCTGAGCGAGCCTTTGATCGAGCTACTGGATCTATCCGAACATTAAATCCAACAATCAAAGCAGAAGAAGCACGAGCCATCATTACATCTGACTCTGATATATCTCCTATTCCTTCAGAAATAATATCTACTATAACTTCATCAGTTGCCAGTTTTGTAAGACTAGAATGTATTGTTTCTAAAGATCCTTTAACATCTGCTTTTATTATTAATTTTAACTCTTTAATTTGACTATCCTTGGCTATTTTTTGAATCTCATCACTTTTAATCTTCTTTAATCTTTTTATACTTTTAATATGTTCTTGACGATCAATTTTGGAAACAACTTGTTTAGCTTCTTTTTCATCACTCACTACCTGCAAAATATCACCTACATGCGGGACAGAAGACAAACCGGCAATTTTTACTGGAGTTGAAGGCAAAGCTTCTTTTATACGCTTTCCTAAAAAATTTTCCATTACTCGAATCTTACCTACAGTTTTCCCTATAACTATATAATCAGATTGTCTTAATGTTCCATTTTGGACTAAAACTGTTGCTTGCGGCCCCTTACCATAATCTATGCGTGATTCAATAACAATCCCTAAGGCAGAAGAATTCGGATTGGCTTTAAATTCTTTCATATCAGCAACCAATAATACCAATTCTAATAAATCATCTATCCCTTGCCCTTTTTTAGCTGATATAAGAGTACATAAAACATCACCTCCCCATTCTTCAACAACCAAACCTAAATCAGAAAGTTGCTTTTTGACTCTCTCTGGATCAGCTTCTGGTCTATCAATTTTATTCAAAGCTACAATAAAGGGAATTTTAGCACTTTTAATATAATCTAAAACTTCTAATGTCTGAGGTCTAACACCGTCTGTAGCATCTATTAATAAAATGATAACATCAGCTATGTGAGCTCCTCGGGCACGCATTTCAGTAAAAGCTTCATGCCCAGGAGTATCTAGGAAAGTAATTTTTTTCCTTATGTAGGAAGATTTTTTCTTTTTTTCTTTCAGACTAATTTCTACTTGATAAGCTCCTATATGTTGAGTTATTCCTCCTGCTTCTGAGGAAGTAATACTAGATTTTAATATAGTATCTAGGAGAGAAGTTTTACCATGATCAACATGCCCCATTATTGTGACGACAGGAGGGCGTGGTTTTAAATTTTTCTTATCTTCTTTTTGTAAAATTGAATATAAATCGAATTCTATTTTTTCTTTTATTTCTTTATTTTCAGTCTTCACCTCTTTTATATTATCAAATCCTAATTCTAAAGCTACAATAGTAGCGGTATCAAAATCAATCTCCTCATTAATAGTAGCTAGGACCCCATTTTTCATAAGAACAGTAATTACTTCTGATACTAAAACTCCTAAAATATTGGCAAATTCTTTTACTGAAATAACCGAAGGAATCTTAATTAATTTTTGCTCTTTTTCTTTTGTATCTTTGCTTGCCCCAAACCGATTTTTGGTTTTGGGGCTTGACCCATTTTTTTCGGGGTGAGATTTTTGTTCGCCTTCCGTAGCTTCCTTGTCCGCCGTAGCCCTGCCTTGACGGCAGGCAGATTCAGTGGAGGCAGAAGCGGAGGAGGGCATTTTTGACTGGTTCGTTTTTTTTGGGGCGTTTGCAGCTTTTCTTATTTCTTCTGCTTTTTTATCAGAAATCTTTTTATTTTTATTTACAGTTAAACCTAACTCCGAAATAAATTTAAGGAGCTCATCCTCTTTTATATTCAATTGTTGAGCTAAATCAGAA
>CAYFQT010000028.1:0-15421 GCA_964345445.1 uncultured Candidatus Saccharibacteria bacterium | reverse complement strand
ATTCAAAGCACAAATGACCAAAATACTAAACACTGTTTTGAACATTAGAACATTAGAATTTTGGATTTGTTTAGGATTTAGATATTAGAATTTCGAATTTAGTTTGGTTATTAGTTATTGGGATTTGATTCGTCATTAGAAATTAGTAATTGATCATTAAGTTTATTGTTCTTTAATTATTTGGTTTTCAAAGGAGTTTCTTTGCCTTTTGCCCCCAAAGCTCTTTTAGCTTCTTGGATTTCCAGAATTTCTTTAGGAGAGGTAGTAATCAACTGGTGTTCTGAATAAGAAGCCATAACTTTAATTGCCACATGGTTTAAGCCAGCGAAAAACAATCCATCTCCCACCTCGCATTCCAAGAGCATATATTTTTCTCCCTCAGTTAATTTAAACACATCAGCAATGACATCAATAGAGGCAGGGGATTGTCGCATCAAAAGCTGCAAAGAAGAGTTGGTGACAATAGCTTTTCCATAGGAAGAGCCTAAAAAATCTTCCACATCTTGAGTAATTGTTGTAAATCCCAAGTAGTATTTCCTTGCTCTTTTGGCTAAGCTATAAAGAAAACGAGCAGAATCTTCATATTGCATCAGGTTCCAAGCCTCATCTACAATCATAATTCTTTTTTTAAGCTGAGTTCTAATTCGGTTCCATACATAGTCTAAAATGATATACATAGCAACAGGCCGTAGTTGATCTTCTAAATTTTTAATTCCAAAAACTATAAATTTATTGTCCAAGCTTACATTAGTTGGTTGGCTGAAAAGTCCAGAAAAAGTTCCTTGACCAACATATTTTTTAAGTCGAACCAGAATACTTTTTGAACCTTCTATATTGCTTAAAACATTATATAAATTCTCTATAGTTGGCGGAGGATTTAAATGAGTTTGGGGGTCAGAAGTTATATCGGAGACAGCATAGGTTTCCACCAGGGCTTTGTCTAGGATAGCATCTTCTTCAGGAGATAGGCCTTCTAGCATTAAATTAAAAAGTCCGTGAAGCATAATAATGTTGCTTTTTAGAGGATCTTCTTTGCTCTCTTCTTCAGTGACTTTAGGAAGATCAAAAGGATTAAGTCGGTAATTAGATTTTAATGATATATCTACATAACTTCCTCCAGCCGCATCACATAATGTTTTATATTCATTTTCCGGATCAATAACTATAATATCTGTGCCCAACATTAAATATCTTAAAGCTTCTAATTTCACTGCATAGCTTTTTCCAGCTCCAGCCTTGGCAAAAATTACAGAATTGGCATTTTCTAATTTAAATCGATCAAATAAAATTAAAGTATTATTATGACGGTTTAATCCATAAAGAATTCCTTCATTTAAAGTGAGCTCTGAGGAAATAAAAGGGAAGGTAGTGGACAAAGAAGAAGTATCCATATTTCTGGTGATATATAGCTGGTCATTACACAAAGGCAGGACGGCATTAAAAGCTTGTTCCATTTGAAAATGAGCAGGTTTGGTGTAAATTAATTTTCCTCCTAAAATTGATTCTATTTTTTTAGCCACTTCTTCTAATTTTTCTTGGCTTTGAGCATAAAAAGTGAAATACAAAGCATAGCGGAAGAATCTTTCTTCTCCTCTTTGTAGTTTATCTCGCAGTTCCTCGGCATCAGACAAAGCAGTTTCCAAACCAGGATCTCTGATAGCTCCTTTTTCTCGAGTAATCATTATAGAAGATTCCATCTGCCCCACTCTTTTTCTTAGATTCTCCATAACTGTTCGGCTTTCTACTGGATATACATACATAGCAACATCCATTGTTTCTTCAAAACCAATGATTGGGGAAAGCCATTCAGTGTGCAGATAGCGAGGATAGGCATATACAAACAAAGTCTTTACATATTTACCCCCGATTCTCAAGAAATCATAATTTATCTGCACTGCTGATGGAGCAATTATGTCTTTTACAGAAGCTATACCTTTTTCAAAAACCTCTTGAGCTTTGGCTGTTTTTTCTCGTTCTATAGCCTCTTGTTGTTTTTGAGCTTTGCTTTTAAAAATACCCATAATGTTCCTTTTAAATTTCTAATATCTAATTTCTAAACAAATTCAAAATTCTAAATTCTAATGTTCAAAACCGACAGTAAAACTGTCATTCTGAGAAGCCCCTACGGGGCGACGAAGAATCTTTCTTAATTGATATAAGCCACTTATATTTTGTAGAGATCCTTCGTCCGCCTTGGGCGGACTCAGGATGACACAGAAAGTGTCATTTTGGTCATTTGATATTGTCAGCCTACGGCTGATCTGCCGAAGGCATGATTTAGTGCTTAGTATTTCGGATTTAGAATTTATTTTTACTCTCCTCTCCCCACAACCACAGGGCTTAGATTGCTGATATCATATAATTTTTCTCGGTAGGCAAGTCCAGGATTATAGATATTATAAAATAATTCCACTAGTTCTTGGGTATTTAATTGAGTGGAACGAATCCCCACTGAACCTAATCCAGCAGTGACTAAATCCACTCTCTGAAGAAGTTTAACTTTGTTGATTTCAAAATTGGATTGTTTTTGTTTTGAGGCAAATCCTTTGGATAAAGAACTGAATATTTTGGTTAGAAAACCTCCTTTTTCGATTATAGAAGGAGTTTGGGGGACTATGATATAAAAAGCTTTGGTCATAATATTGCATACTTCCAAAAGACCTTTGATGAATTCAATATATTGAGTTGTTTGCATGGCCAGCAATTCGTTGCCTTGTTTCTTTCTTAATTCTTCCAAACGGTTTATATAGGCATCTAAGTCTAATCTTTTGGAGCGGATGACAATTTGAAGGGGGAAATTTAGAGAATTTAGGAAGCCTTGATAGGCATAAATTATAGCATTTTTTTCTTTTTCCGATTTTAAAGCAAAGTTTGTTGATCTGGCCATCAAAACAGCCCGCAAGCCTCCGTTTTTTAAAACCACAATTCCATCTTTGACTTCAGCAATATCTAAAAAGGCTTGGCTAGAAGCCTTTTGTTTCTGCTCTTCTTTTGTTGGTTCTTTATTTTCTTTTGCCATAAAATTTCTTTTTTAAATCAAAAATCAAATATCAAAGATTAAAATTACATATCAAAATTTAAAATAATTAAACCTTAAAATTTTTTTAACTTTACATTATCATTTTTAATTTTACACTTTAATTTTTACATTTTATGACTGTAGTGTTCATACATATCCTCAGGTTCTTCAGGAAGCACGTCTTCGAAAGAAGAGGGGATGCGAGTTTTTTCTTTGGGGGGTTCTTTGGTTTCTGCATTAAAAGGGGCTTCTTTAACAGCCTCTGGTGTTTCAGAAGTTTCTGCTGGAGGAATCTCTTGTATT
This sequence comes from uncultured Candidatus Saccharibacteria bacterium, assembly GCA_964345445.1. GTDB lineage: Bacteria > Patescibacteriota > CPR2_A > CAYFQT01 > CAYFQT01 > CAYFQT01. Next base: position 12,099 of record CAYFQT010000028.1, on the reverse strand, counting down.
AACTCTTGTCTCTCTTTGTGTTCTTCTACCCAGCCCCGAGTGTCTAAGATATAAGCCAATTGATCAAGTTGGCTTTTAGTAATTTCTTCTTTTTCTTCCTCTTTTTTATCCCTTTTTTGAGTATGAATTACTTTAATATCAGCTATTTCTGTTTCTTTTTGCCATATTCTCATATTTGGTCGCCTAGCATATTGAATTAAAGCAATTAGAAATTTTTCAAAAGGCTGGTCATTTACTTTATAGACAGCCAGAGCAACAAACAAAAGGGCTACAGGCAAGGCAACAACGAAAAACAAAGTAAAAGAAATAGAAGCCAAGGTAACATAGAGAATATATACTATAGAGAAACCTATCAGACTTTGAATAAACTGCTTGGCAGTCAATGGTCCAATTATTTTATCTTCTACATCAACATTTTGAGGGACCTTATATTGAAGCATTTATTCTCCTCGTATTATGCTGCTTTTCCATGGGTAGATCTATATTTTGGTTGTCTCTCATACACCCCTATTTTATCTGCAATTGCTTCAATTACATGAGCTTGAGCGTCAGGACTGAAGGTTCCAAAATTTTGCTGTCGACTGTGTCTTGCTGCATATGTTGCTACCCCTCTAGGATCTTTCCCTTGTCGTAGCATTTGTTCTGCCCTTCGATATAATCTCTCAGCAGCCTGTGTTTCTGGAGCATTTGGGTTAGCCACTCCTCCTAACATCCTTAAAATATGCTCTCGACTTAATGTTTGGGCTCCTTCTCTTGTTATATTAACATATGCTTTATTTGCTCTGCTTATTCCTCCAATACCAAATTCCCCAACATCTAATTTGCCCGGTTCAGTTATTCTTGAGACAGCCCCTCTTTCAGTCCATGAAGATGGAGCTTCAGGGCTAGCAGCAATTAATTGTCCTACAGTGGTTGTTGCAGCAAGTTGTGAAGGAAGCTCCTTTTTGACAGATTCAGCAAAATGCCCTAATCCATGTACCCCTGTTCTTCGGAAAATTCGCCTTACTTCATTTGAGCCCAAGTCACGATCTAAATCAATGCCCCTTCCTGCAAGTTGTTCCAACATGCCAAGTTCATCTGATGGCGAATGAGCATGGCTTTGAATCTGTCGGATCAGTTCATTATTGGTTGAAGGCTGGTAAGCTTCTTTTGCCTCTTTTGCTTGTTCAGCGAGTAAGGCCCCTGGTTTTCCTAATCTCCCTCCACTTATAGCATGGAGTGCTCCAGCCACTCTTGCCTCTGCCTTGGCCTCTCTTGGTTTTGTAAATTGTTTTTTAAATCCTTCATAATAAGGTTTCCCTGTAGCTCCCCAGGCAAGCCCCCCTGCTCTCCTAGCCATGCTTACTGCTGCACCCATTATTGCTCCCCCAAGCATAGTGGGAACGGCAAAAGCAGCCAGAACCATTGCTATACAGAAAAATGGAATTAACCAAGCTGAACCTGAAAAATCTCCGGGGAGTGTACTAAATCCTTGGGCCATTCTTGAGCCAATTGCTAAAATTAACGCAGCCACAGGTCCCATAAATATAAATCGAGCATACCATTTCCACCAAGTACTGTAAATTCCTCGGGTAAAAGGCAAAACCATCAAAAGAAAAGCTACTGGAGCAACAATTACCAAAAACCAGACCATTAGAACTCTTATCAAAAGCATTCCAGCCAAAAGAAGACTAGCAATTCCAGCAATTATAGCAAAAATAATAGAGGTTAAGTAAAGACCAACACCTTGTCCAAACTCCTCAATCCCTGTTTTCATTTCTTTGAATAAATATGAACTTATTCCTTCAATTTCGCCAACATTGCTTATAGTAATTACTTCTTTACTTAAAAGATTAGCAAAATCAAGTATTACTCGGCAGAGGACCAAACTAAAATTAACTAATATAACAGCAGCTATAAACCGAGGGAGAATAGCTTTAATGGCATACATATCAATTTGAAGTTGCAGGACATTAGCAAAAGCAATAATCAAAAGACCAATAATAAATAAAGAATTACATATAATACGAATGGCATTCCATATGTCTACAATAGGATTATCATCTCTGCCATCACTATTTTTATCACCCATTTTTGCTAGTTGTTGGGAAGGGATTTCTACAACTGAGTTTATAACATCTTGGCTCCATTGCATCATACCTGAAAGAATTTCGTTGATTCTACCAACCATCCATTTTAAAGCAAAATCTAATAGTGCGCTACTAGTAACCTTTAGCTTTATTTCTATGTTTTCTAAATTTTTATTAACCTCCACACGTTTTTCCCCTACAAGGCCACTTTCGTTTACCCAAAGTCTATATTTGCCTGGCTTAACATTTGTGAATTGAAATCCCCCAGTCCCTTGCCCCAAAATAAAAGAAACAGTATTTTTTGCAATTTCTTTGCCTGTTTCCTCATCTTCTAGGTGAACGTCTAGAGTCCCAGTTTCAAAAAGGAAATCTTCAGGCAAAACTACTCTCCCAGAAATACTATAAGTATTTTTATCTGATTTTTCCCCCATTAAATAGTTCCCCCAATCTGAAAAGTCACTAACATTGTCGATGTATTTTCCTATATTAGCTATTACATATGCTTCTCCTGGACCCATTTTCCCATCCTCATTCCACATTAGCTGATAGACATATCCTGTTGTTTCATCCCCAGGCGGACATATTAATGCGCCTTCGCCAAATTCGCCCGCTTTAACTGTTAAATAGTAGTTTGGAGCACTTTGGCTTTGGAAAACGAAATAGCATTTGTTATCAGAGTTTGTTGTTCTTGCATAAGTATCCCCCCGGCCAATATATTTAAATTCAGAACCAGCTTCATTAGGGAATCGCTCACCATTTTTATAGATAATAATTACATCAGGTTCTCCTGATTTTGCTTCATATTTAATATTATTTCCCGAAAAGTCGTCTCCTGAATGTCCATAATATTCAGTGGCTGCATATGCGGGTTTTGGATTTTGTAATAAAAATACACTAATGCCGATTACAGCAATTAGTGTAAATGCAATAATTTTTCTTAGGTTTATACTTTTTGGTTTTGATTTTTGTTTTGGTTTCATAATGTCCTCGCGAATTTTCATCCTTCAATTTCTCTCAGGATAAACGAATTTTATATTTATTTTTGCTTGCCCTGAACCGATATCTGGTTCTAGGACTTGCCCTGGACCGAGCTTTGATCTGGTTTGGGGTTTTTATTTAAAAGTGAACTTTTGGCTTATTAGGTTTATTGGTTCCTGCTCACTAATCAATCGCGAATACGAATAATTATTTATTCTTCGACCAAGCGACCAAAGGGAGCGCATGGAGAAGTGTACAATATTATATTTTCAAATGTAGTTCTCGACTCGTCACTTACGTTCCTCGCTCGAACAATATTCGGGAAGGATTTGATATCATTGGAGAAGGATTTGTGATAAACATTTTGAACAAGGCCGAAGGTCGATTGAACAATTTGAACATCTTAATTATTTGTGTTATATTCGTACTGATTTATTAGTGTTGCTTTTTTCCATTAGATTGCCTTATTGTATCATAAAAAGAGGGCCTTGTCAAGACTAATTGTGATTTTTTTAGCCTGACAAGGCCTGTTGGTTGTTAGAAATTTTAATTTTCCACCTTAATCTTGCCCCAAGCCAAGAGGATGAAATTGGGAACTTCAGAGGCAAGTTTTTCTTTATTTCCCCCGTCAGCATCCATTATCCAGATTTCTGTTTTTGTGCTATATCCTTTTTCATCTTTTACATCAGAAGCGAAAGCAATCTTTTTGCCATCAGGAGACCATAGAGGTGTATAATTTTTCCTGTCTTCTTTTGTATCTGTAAGATTTACAGGTTCTGAGCCATCTAAGCCAACTGTCCAAATATTCTGATTATCAGAAAGTATTATCTTTGAACAGTCAGGGGATAGTGTTTCTATTTTTAAATCTTCAATGTTTATAGTTAAATTTAAAGTCTCTATCTTGCCTTCAGCAGTTAGTTTTACATACTCTATTTCATGCCACGATGTATATCCCTCTTTTGTTCTTTTTGACAAAATACACAGATAACCACTGGAGTCAGGATATTTTTCTTTTACCCAAAAATCTGAATTTGGAACTGAGATAGTATTACTGTTTAATTCATTGCCGGAATTATCAAAAACATAAAATTTATGTCCTTCTATTATTTCTTTGCCGACAATTCCCCCTGGTATTCTTTCCAAATAATGAACAAGAAGTTCATAAGATATAAATTTTGAAGAATCTGCAAGCCATAATACCTCAATATCTAAAATTAGAGGGTGGGCATCTATAGTTCCTTCTTTAGCCATTTTTCCTTTGGTTTTGCTTAGAACTTTTTTCAGATCTTTTCCATCTCCATCAGCATCCGTAAGATATAGTGTGTTATCCTTTTCAGAATACATTATTACTTTGGAGCCGTCTGGCGAGATGATAGGATTTTTAAACTTTGGAGCATCAGAAAATTCATCAGGCTTCCAATTTAGATTATGAGATTCTCCTGTCTGGAAAGATCCAACAGTTACTATCCCATTACTTTCTTCTACGGTTTTCCAAGAAGAGTAGCTGGTTGTAGATGATTTAAGTTTAGAATCTTTTATATTTTTGTGTGAGCAGTTGCCGCGAAATCCAACAGGGCAGGGGATTTCTGACATTCCTGTGCCATCGGTTTTTATCTCTTGAAAGCTCAGATTTAATTCATCTGAATATGTGCCTGTAGGGGATTGTTTTTCTTTTACAATAAATAATATTTCCTTTTCTGTTTTTGTCATCGAAGGTTTCTGGATCGGTGTTATTGGTTGTTTCTTTTCTGTTTTTGAGACACTCTTTTTTTCTTTTGAACCACAAGAAGCTATAAAAATCATTAACAAAACTACAAATAGCCCAATCAACCATTTCTTAAAATACATTTCAAGTCATCTCCTTTAAATTGCTCTGGATTCTTCCAGTTCCAAAAATTCTGTTAAATCTTTCCTCCTTTTTAATCAATTTTTTCATTCAATTTGTTAAAGTTCTTTGTTGGTGATTAAGATATAATGATAGCATAGAAAAAGATATTGTCAAGACCAAATGTGATTTTTCAGCAAATTATTTAAATTTTTTAAATAAATCTACTTAACAAATAATCTCGATCGTGATATTTTGTTAAGTTATTATTTAGGTCCTAATAAGGTATTTGGAGTATTAACAAAATAAAAAACACCCACAGAAGTGTAGGTGTTTTTAAAATGGAAACAATTTTTCTTTATGGACCTGTTTCTAAAGCCTTGACGATGTAAGTGACTACTGCATAGGCTAAAAGACAGGCAATTATACCGACTATAGCATATAATATTGTAGTCTTGGCCTTTTCTATAGAATCGGGATTTCCTGCTGAGGTAATATATTGAAATCCACCAATGATTAAGAATAGGACAGCAATAACCCCAATTAGATAAAGAATTACTCTAGCAATATAAGCAATAAGATGAGTTAAATCGGCTCCTTCTGGTGGCCCTAGGCCTGGCCAAAGCACAGGAATTTGAGCAAAAGCAGGAGCAATCATTATTGCTGTTAATGCAAAACATATTGACAAAACAAGGCCAATTTTTAAGAATTTATTCATAATAATACCTTTTTACTAAAAATTAAATGAATTGCTATAAATTTACGACCTTTACCTACATTATAATAAGATATCTGACGAAGTCAAGGAGAAATTCTATATAACCAATAAACAAGTTTTTAATCCCTAGGTTTTTAAATCCTAATTTCTAATATCTAAATTCTAAACAAATTCTAAATTCTAATGTTCAAAACTATTTACTTTTCTCTAGGATTGAACCAAAAATCTTCATTAATTCAGTTGCTTCTTGAATTAAAGCTTCTTTTTCTTTAATATCTTCTTGATGGGGCTCAGTCAACTTTAACCAACACCTACTTTCTTTAGACTCTTTACGACATATTTTAATTCTCATTACAAAATCTTTTTTACTTAAAGATTCATTGGCCTCTATATAATTTGCTCCAACCGACCCTACTGCTTTTACTAATTGTTTACCATTTTCAATATTAGATATAGTTCTTGGTAGTTTATTTACATAGGCATTTACTCTTTTGGCAAACTTAAAAGTTCTTTCTTCTAAATCAAATAGTTTTGAATTTTGTTTTTTGGTCATTTGATATTGTTTAGTATTTCGGATTTGGGATTTGGTATTTTCTTTAATCTATTGTAATTGGGCAATAATGAAGCTTACGAGAGCATAAGAGAGCAGGCAGACCACTATTCCTATTATGGCATATAGGATTGTGTTTTTTGCCTTTTCTATTGCCTCAGGATTGCCAGCAGAGACAATATACTGAAATCCCCCAATAATCAAAAACAAAACAGCAACGACGCCAACCAGTCCCAAAATAGCATTAGTGATTTTTTCAATAAGACTTAATAAATCGGGATTAAGATTCATAATTTCTCCCTTTCTTAAATCTTTATTATTAAAATAGATTATTGCTTAACTTGAACAGAAATATTATTTTTTTAAAATTCGCCAACAATATATTTAACTATGGCATAGGCTAACAAAGCAATGATTATACCTATTACAGCATATAATATTGTATTCTTTGCTTTCTCTATAGCATCAGGATTTCCTGCTGAAGTGATATACTGAAATCCGCCAATAATGATAAACAAAACAGCGATTGTTCCCACCACATACAAAATAGCTTCACTGATTGAGTTTATAATATTAAGTAATCCTGAAGGTACGCCTTCAGGTTTTTCTGGATCTTTAATAGCTAGTGCTGGCGTGGCAATAATTGAAACTAATAAAATTAGGATTATAACTGAAAACATTTTAGAATTTTTTTTCATTTTTTTCTCCCTTGTCGAAACAAGCTATAACCTTTCAAGGATTGTTCCCGCAATCTTTCTCGGTCTTCGCTTATTTCTCCTCTCTGTCAAAATGGTCTGTGCCATTTTGACGGTTATGTTTTTTAATTACTCTTTTCTCCTTACAAGGAGCTTAGCATTCTTTATAGAGGCTGAGGCCCTACCTGCCCTGAACCGATTTCTGATTCAGAGTCAAGAACCGGAGGTAAATGATAGGGCATTATTACAATTTATTTTTATTAATTATTTTATTTCACTGATAATAAATTTAACTATTGCATAAGCTAGGAGAGCAGCAAGTATACCAATAATAGCATACAAAATTGTATTTTTAGCTTTCTCTAAAGCATCAGGATTGCCTGCTGAAGTAATATATTGAAATCCGCCGATTATCAAAAACAAAACAGCAACTGTTGCTATTACAGCTAAAATAGCATTAGTAATTTTTGCAAGTACACCTCCTTTGCCTAGCAGATTTTCAGGAACGCCACTAACATCTGCTGGTGGGTCAATAGCTAAAACTGGTGTGGCAATAACTGAAACTAATAAGATCAGGATTATAACTGGAAGCATTTTAGAATTTTTTTTCATAGTTTTCCTTCTGAGGTCTCTGTTATCCATTCATTACAGAGACTGAAGCCCTATCGTAACTGGAAGTGAATGATAGGGCATTAAATTAGTTTATGTTATTCGTGTAACAACAAAATTTATTACTGCATAAGATAAAATGCAGGCTAGGAGCCCTATTACAGCATATAATATTGTATTCTTTGCTTTTTCTATAGCATCTGGGTCCCCTGCAGAGGTAATATATTGAAACCCCCCAATAATGATAAACAGAACAGCAATTGTTCCTGCTATTGCCAACAGACCATTTGTAAGACTTGTAACTACTTGTTTTATAGGAAGTTGAGGGCCCATCGGTGTAGGCGTAGGCAGTCTATTACTAATAAATGTTACAATAGCAAAAGCCATAATAGAAAGCAGGGTGCCAATCACAGAATATAAAATAGTGTTTTTAGCGCTTTCAATTCCTTCTGGATTCCCTGCAGAAGTAATATATTTGATTCCGCCAATAACCATAAACAAAACAGCAACAGTAGCAACAATAGACAATAGTAAATTAATAATATTTACAATAAGAGTTTTAATGGTATTAATATCAGTCCAATTAACATCTTTCCAGATGTTTTGTGCATATACAACGGGAAAAGAAAAAGCTGTTAATATTATAGAGATTAATAATAGACAGATAATTTTTTTTAGCATTTTTTAACCTTTTAAAATTACTTTTAACTATCTACTAGGCACGAGTATACTTATTATTATATATGCTACAGCCAACAAGATAAGACCTCCAATAGCATATTCTATTGTTTTTTTAGCTTTGTCTATCCCTTCGGGATTTCCTGAAGAAGTAATATATTGATAACCAGCTAATATTATCATAAGTACGCAAAGAGTGGCGATAATTCCTGCTCCCCAAATAACAGCTTCATCAATAAATTGATAAAGATTCATACATTCATTAAATATTGTACAAACTTGACCTTCAGGACATCCTTCGGGCGGACATTGTGCTATTGTAAAATTGGGCAATATAATTGTTATAGTCAAGACCGTCCAAATAATAACTAATTTTCTTTTCATATTATTTAATCCTTCACCTCCGAGTTGTTTTACACCTCGGAGGTGTAATAAATTGACTACTCCTTTAATTTCTTTAAAATCTCTGTTGTCTCTTTGGCGGCGGAGTCAATTGCGGTTTGTGAGGAGTGACCAGCTAAAACTTGATTTATCATATTTTTGAAAATTGTTTCTACTTCAATAGCATTTCCTTTATACCAGCTTTTTGCTTTTTCTATTTGTTGAACAAAAGGACCCAGGAAAGTTTTCATTTTTTGATATTCTATCATATCTAATCTGGAAGAGGGGATCTCATCTCCTTTGGCTTTATAATATTTTCTAAGAGTCTGTTTTTGAGCACAAAATTCAATAAATTTCCAAGCCTCCTCTTGGTGCTGACAGTCCTTGGATACCACCTCTGCCCAGAAATTAGGATAAGTTATTTCATTTACTCCTTTTTGGATTTGAGGTACAGGCACCGTGCCAAAAGATATATCGCTTTGATTTTGGATATCAGGAATTTGATAAGCATAGCCAAAAATCATAGCTACTTGTCCTTTTACAAAGGCTTCTTGGGAAGAAGGCATACTGTTGTTCCAACTATAGACTTCTGTTTGAGAACCATCTGTAAGTTTCACTTGCTTGCCAGGGGAAGCAAAAGCAGTATAAAAATCTAAAGCAGTTGTCCCTGGGTAATAGTCTCCTTCTTCTTGTTTTTCTATGAGATTAAAATAGGCGGTAGTCCTATCATCAGAAACCATTGGAGTATTGTTTTGAAGCATTAGAAGAGAAAGAATATCAAAAGAATGATCTACATTATCGGCTGTGCCTAATGATACTCCTGCTTGAATAATATTATCTCCATCTCTTTTGGTTAATTGCTGAACTTTTTGTATAAACTCATCCCAAGTCCAATCAGATTGAGGTTCTTTAGCAAGGCTTTGTTGAAACAAATGCTTATTAAAAAAAACAGCCAAAGTATCACAACTTAAAGGAATACCGTAAATTTGGCCATCATAAGTAAGCTCTTGAAGAGCAATATCAGCAAAAGCATCTTTGAATTCTTGCTGGGACATTACACCTTCAGGCAGGGGAGCCAATTTTTTATAATGGAAAGGCAACCAGTCATTTTTAATCATCCAAATATCTGGTCCTCGTCCTTCAGCTAAAGCATTGGTTATCTCTTCTTCATAATTTTCATATTCTAATTTCTTATAATGAATTTTTACATTAGAATGTTTTTTTTCATATTCAGAAATTATAGGTTCAAAAATATCTTCGTCATCCCAAAGCCGCCAGCAGGTGAGATTGATATCTTTATCAGATGTAGATTTGCTTGCTCTTCGTCGAATTAAAAAAACCACTCCTACAATTAAAAATAAGATTATAAAACCAATTGCAATTTTCCAAATGTAAGATTTCATAAATAAAGCCCTTAAGATTAAAAATCAAATATCAAATAGCTACTACGTAGAAATTGCTTCGCAGTAAGCAAAATTACATATTAAAATATAAAATCAATAAATTTTTAATTTTGCACTGTCATTTTGCATTTTGATTTTTAAACTTTGATATTATTATAGCTTTAGTTCTTTCAAAAATTTTTTAAATTCCGGGGCTAGATCTTTTCTTTTTAAAGCAAAAACTACTTGTGCTTTTAAGAACTCTGTTTTATTACCCATATCATATCTTGTTCCTTCAAATTTGCAAGCATAAATAGGTCTTTTTTTAATTAATTTTAAAAGTCCATCAATGAGACGAATTTCTCCCCCTACAGAAGGGGCAGCTTCTTCTAAAGCTGGAAAAATATCAGGAGTGACAATATATTTTCCTACAATAGCTAAATTAGAAGGAGCATCTTTTGGTTTTGGTTTTTCCACCATATCAAAGACTTGATAAGTGCTATCTTCTAAATATTTTCCTTTGATGACTCCATATTGGGAAACTTGATCTTTAGGCACTTCATATATAGCAATAACAGGATCTTGATATTTTTCATATATTTTTATCATTTGTTTTAAACAGCAGGTCTCTGAATCTACAATATCATCACCAAATAAGACAGCAAAGGGTTCATTTGCTACCACATCTTTAGCACACAATACAGCATGCCCATCGCCCAAAGGCTCTCTTTGACGAATATAAACAAACTGGGCTAACTCAGAGGTTTTTTTAATTTCAGTAAGCAGATCTAATTTGCCTTTAGCTTTTAGATTATGTTCCAATTCAAAAGAATAATCAAAATGATCTTCAATAGCTCTTTTACCTCGCCCAGTAACTAAAATTATTTCCGAAATTCCAGAGGATGTTGCTTCTTCCACTAAATATTGAATCACTGGTTTATCAACCAAAGGCAACATTTCTTTGGGGGAGGCGATGGTAGCTGGGAGAAATCTGGTCCCCAAACCAGCTACTGGGAACACTGCTTTAGTTATTTTCATACACGAAACCTTAAATTAATTTCTAATTTCTAAACAAATTCTAATGCCTACTCTAAAACAGAACGAAGTTCGGTTCAGAGCACCCTGAACTCCAAGCAGTTCAGGGTAAATTAAAATGACCAAAACAAATATTTAGAAAATTTGAGCATTTGAATTTTGATATTGTTTAGTATTTAGGATTTCGGATTTAGTATTTTGTTTTTTAGTCATTGGGGTTTGATTAATCATTAGTAATCGGGCATTAGTAATTCTTTTTAGGATATTTTTCTAACTCTCACTTTCTTAGTTCGGGCTTTGGTTGCTTTAGGGGCAGTTATAGTTAAAATTCCATCTTTAAAAGTGGCTTTAGCTTTTTCTGAAGCTACTGGAATTGGTAGAACGACAGAGCGAGAAAAAGCCCCCCAATAACATTCTTGGCAAAGATAATCTTCTTTTTCTACTTTTTTTTCTTCTTTTCTTTCCCCTCGAATAGTAACCATATCATCAGTTACAGTAATATCCAATTCTTCTGGTTTAACTCCAGCTACCGGCGCCTTGACTATCACTTTGGAATCTGTTTGATAAACATCAACAGCCAGCTGCCCTTCGTAGTTTTCCTCCCATTCTTCAGTTTTAGGCATAATAGTGCTTTCTTCTTTTTTTTGAGGTTTGCCAAATATTTTTATTGATTTCTTTTTGGCCATAGTTTATTCCTCCTTTAAAGTTACAAATTAATTACAAATAAAATATATGGATTATTTCTAATGCGAATTTCTACAAATTATTGGTTTGTGGTTCTTGGGTCAGACAGTCAGTTTGGTTTATAGTAAGTAGTTACTGGTTTCTTATTTATACCCAAAACCTATAAACTAATAACTATTCCAGCTGCCCAGACCCATAACCTCCAACTATTTACTATTTCATTTTGAATATTCTATAATTCCTAAGGCAGCATATTCCTTATTCTTAATTCCCAGCAACTATTGCTATTGCTAATACTTTATGCAGTCTTGACACAATTATACAAAAGTTTTATAACTTTGACAAATTTTTCTTTTTTTAAATATCCATTTTAAAGTTTCTTATATTTTTCTTTTTGGTTCTTTAAAAAGTCTTGACAAAGGCATTTTTTTGCGGTATAATTGAATAATTACAATAAAAAATATAATAGGAAATTATTCAATTACGCTGGAGTGA
>CAYFQT010000027.1:0-6693 GCA_964345445.1 uncultured Candidatus Saccharibacteria bacterium | reverse complement strand
TCACCTCTGCACATAATAATATCTTTCACAATGATCAATTTTTTTCTTGTATAAATCTTTAACCAAATCTATACCCAAATGCAGGGCTTTTTTGTTTAGCCTGCGAAGTTGAGGATGTTTTTTAATCTTATCCCTCAATTTATATTCCAAAGCTTCTTCCACTTCTTTTTCAGCTACAATATGGGCAAAAGCCAAAACAACTCCTAAAATCAGGACATTGAAAACCCGGGAAGATAATTTTTTCTTGGCAACTTCTAAAGCTGGAATAGCAAATATTTTATTATATTGACAAGAGAGATATGGATGAGGGCAGGCACCTTCTTTACATACCCTAATAGGCACTTTTCTTTTTCTAATCTGTGAACTGTCATAAACATAAACAGTATCCGGACCAATATAACCAATGGTCCTGGGAATTGCCCGTTCACATAAAACAACCAGGATATCTGCTTTTTCAAACTTAGGATAAACTACTGGTTTTAATTCTGAAATACAAACAAAAGCCAGGGAAACTCCTCCTCTTTGCTCCACGCCAAAATTAGGGATATATGTTGCTGAATCTCCTTCATGATGACAGGCTTGTGCAAAAACCTCTGCAATTGTCTGCACTCCCTGCCCCCCTTCACCTGCAATAAGTAATTTAAGCTCACGCATACAGATCTCCACTGATTTAAAACGGATAACCACTGATCACTGATTGAGTAAAAATGGCTTCCGATCATTTGTATAAATAAATCTTTTAGGATTAAATTCAGACTCTCCAAAATTTACTAAGTAACCAATCTCATATTTTGAAGCTTTTAAATATTCAATTAGTTGCATTTCATCATCCTTGGAAGTAAAAGGCTTAGCTTTAATTTCAATAATAATCAAATCTTCAACAATTTTATCAGGAATATAGATTGCTATTTTCTTACCACTATCTAAAGAATAAATATCAATTTTAGGTTTAGAAATAAAAGAAATGTTTTTAGAGATAAATTGTTCATCCAGTACCCGATCATATACTCTCTCATTATGATGCTTTCCATATTTATTCCTGATATTATAAAAACATCCTCTTAATTTATAAGTTAACTTTTCTTCTAATAACATAATATCTCCTAAAATCCACGATCCGCGGCCATCTGTAATCAATCTGTGGCTTTCCGTGATATTTCCCCGCAGGGGAAATATCTTTCCATTTTCTTTAAAAATCTCTCTGTGCCTTTCGCATCTGTTCTCCAGTTGGTTGGACAACCAGATAAAATTTCCACAAAAGAAAATCCTCCACCTTTCTTCTGGTTTAAAATAGACTTTTTGATATATTCTTTAGCCTTAATTGGATTCAAAACTGTTCCCCGGGCAATATAAGAACCAGATGCAGCATAGGCAGCAACCATCTCAGGCCCTTTTATATAAGCTTTGTCAGCTCCGAAAGGTGTGGTGGTGGTAATTTGCCCTGGAAGGGTTGTAGGAGCCTCCTGTCCTCCTGTCATGGCATAATTGGTATTATTAGCCACAATGATAGTAATGGGATCATTACGCATCACAGAAGCCACAAGATGCTGGGCTCCGATAGCATAGGCTCCCCCATCGCCCATAAAAGCAATACAAATGATATCTGGCCGAGCTTTTTTAAATCCTGTCAAAACTGGCCCAGTGCGACCATGATGAGTCTGGATAGTATCTACATCAAAAAAGTCCCAAGACAAAAGCATACAACCAATGTCACAGCCATACAAAGTCTTCTGGGCTATTTTCAATTCATCAATTACTTCCCCCAGCAATTTCAAAATCATTGCCTCTCCGCATCCCGGACAAAACTTGGAAGGCTTGGTAGATTTTTTCCAACATTTTGGCATTGGAGGTAAAACCTGAGGCATTATGCAATCTCCTTTACTTTATCTATAATCATTTGAGGAGTAATTCCTAAAGCCGGTCTTTGATAGGTAAAAACTGGTTTTTTTGAGCCATAGATAGCATCTTTTATTAACCGGCTAAATTGATTATAGGCTGATTCCACAATTAAAATTTTCTCAGTATAGTGGGCGGCATTTTGAGCCTGTACCCAATCCAATGGTCTTAGGGTTATTGGTCGGAAAACTCCTGCTTTAATATGTTGTTCTCGTAATTCATCTACAGCTACTTTAGCAGCGGCAGAAACAATACCGTGGGCAAAAATAGCTATCTCTGCATCACGAAGTTTATAATCCTCTGATGAAGCAACTTCTTTAGCCATTTTTTCAAACTGAGCAATATCATTTTCTAAAGATTCATTCAGTTCTTCTTCCAAATCAAAACAATTTCTTAAATTTACAAATTTGGAAGGATAACCCAGAAGATTTTTGGTTTTAACCAACTTCTTTGATTTTTTAAGTTGAACTTGCCCTTTTTGTTTGGAAAGATATCCATTAGTCAAAACAAAAGTGGGAAATCTATATTTCCAAGCAGTATTAAAGGCCAAAATTATATAATCATAAAGCTCCTGAAGCGAAGAAGGAGAAAAAACAATCCTCAGCCCTTCTCCATTTCCTCCAAAGCCAACTAAAGTAACCTCCTGTTGGGAATAAATTACAGTGCCGGTTGAAGGTCCTCCCCTCTGACATATAACAGCCACAATGGGCAGGCGCATTGCTTCAGCCATAGAAAGAGGATCCTGCATCAAAACAGTGCCAGGACCCCCGGTTGTTGTAAAAGTTTTTTTACCAGCCAAAATCCCACCAATGGCTCCAAAACCTGCAGACATTTCATCTTCTGATTGATGAAAAAGAAGCTTTCTATTCTTCTTTTGCTCACAAGTCCAGAAAGTCAGAATCTCCGTGGCTGGAGTAATGGGATAACCACAAAGCATCTCTGCTCCAGCAGCCAAAGCAGCTTTAACTATCACTTCATTTCCCATCATAAACTCTGTTTTAGCCATAAAAAATTCCCCTAATGATCAAAGCTCAAATCTATAAGAATATATAGCAACATTTATGATTTTTACTATAAAATAAGACATTACTATAATCAATATCATTCTAATTAATTTTCCTAACAAAGATTCAGATTTAATCTCAAAAATAAAATTTTTAACAGCAAGCGCCAATGACAAAACAGGCAAGACAAGAAATAATAAAAGATCTAATAAATTTTCCAAAACTAATGGGGGTTCACACATACACAGAGATAAATAATACAATGCGAAAGATCCTAAAAAAGAAAAAATAAACAATACCCAATAAAAAATTCTATTAGTGCGTTGAGATTTTTTATCTTGATAGAAAATCCAATAGCCTATCCATATAAGACCAATTATTAAAGATAATCCAACTGAAATAATTATTTTAGTAATAAAATCTCCAAGAGTCATATTAATTTTCCCTTAAAACTATCACAAATTCAATCCTATTGTAGCACAAAATCATCTAACTTCAAAATTATTCGGTAATTATTCAACTATAAAACCTATTTCATTTTATTAACATTTTAACATTAAACTAGTACTAAAATTTTGTAACAAAAAAACGCGATAGCGGAAAATTGTTACAAAATTTACAAAATAATAAAACAAAAAATAAATAAAATAATAAAGATTATTTCTCCTCTTTTAAGAACTATCCATAAAGAATTTCCTTTTAACCCTTTCTTCACCATCAAAAGATTCAGCAGTAATTAATTGAACATAAGGTGAAACTTCATAGATTTCTTTAATAAAATCAATCTCATCACGGCAAGGATAAGGATAAACAAAGACACTTTTTTGAAGTTTTACAAAACCCAGTTCTTTTAATTTGTCCCTTAAAATATCTCTGGCTGATTTCTTTTCCTCAGGAATATCAAAAATTACTATTTGCCATTTCCCATCCCATTTTTTAGGCTCTTTAATCTCCATATCTTCCAGTTTATATTTTAAAGCCCTTGTTTTACCTTTTTTAGTTAATCTAATCACTGTCTCTTCTCTTTCTTGAGAAATAGTAATCATCCCCTGATCTTCTAATCTTTTAACTGTCTGATTAAATTTTCTTCTATCAAATTTTTTCTTTTTAAAATATGCTCGAAGAAATTGGTAAGGAAATTGTGGTGCTAAAACAGATAATGTTAAAATTCCTCCTCCAATTAGAAGATAAAGAAGTAATTGTTTAGTAGCTGGTGATATTT
Organism: uncultured Candidatus Saccharibacteria bacterium; assembly: GCA_964345445.1. Taxonomy (GTDB): domain Bacteria; phylum Patescibacteriota; class CPR2_A; order CAYFQT01; family CAYFQT01; genus CAYFQT01. The sequence goes on along the minus strand of CAYFQT010000027.1, from coordinate 2,571 downwards.
TTATCTTACTTTCATTTTCCATTTTAATATTTCTAAACCCATTATATAAACTCATTACACCATGTAACAAAAAAACGCGATAGCGGAAAATTGTTACAAAATATCTTGAACGAAATACAAATAAAATAAATAAAATATTAAAAATTTACAGTTTTACAACTATATTTTAACTCTTTTTCAAATATTCTGTCACTTTCTGAACAATTTGAAGTTCTTCATTAGTGAGAATAGCTAAAATTTCAACATTTTTTAAGATATTTAAATTCTTTATTATTTTATTCCTTATTGCTTTACTTCTAAAACCAATAGCTCCTGTAAATACTAAAGCATCTATTCTACCTAAGATTCCATAATAAGCACCAATATATTTTTGAATTCTATAACAAAAAATCTCCAAAGCTAATTTAGCTCTTCTGTCACCTTTTTTTGCTGCCCTTCTTACTTCTCTCATATCAGAAGATACACCAGATATACCTAAAACTCCGCTTTGATGATTTAAGATATTATCTAGGCGAGAAAGTGAAAAATTTTCTTTCTTTGCTAAATATAAAAGTGCTCCACAATCTGTATCTCCAGGTCTAGTCATCATCATAACGCCTTCTGTTGGAGTAAATCCCATGCTGGTATCAATTGGTTTGCCATTTTTTATAGCCGTGATAGAAGCTCCTCCACCTAAATGACAGGTAATTAAATTTAATTTACTCAAAGGCTTTTTTATTTTTTCTGCTGCTTTCTGGGCTACATATTGATGAGAAGTTCCATGAAATCCAAAGCGCCGAATTATATATTTTTGAAAATATTTATAGGGCAAACCATAGATATAAGCTTTTTTAGGCAAAGTACTATAAAAAGCAGTATCAAAAATAGCAATATTAGGGACTTTAGGCAATAATTTCATACAAGCAGAAATTCCAGCTAAATTCGGAGGATTATGAAGTGGGGCAAGTTGGTTATATTTTTTCAATTCTTTTAAAACTTGAAGAGTCACTTTTGTAGGTTTTACAAATTTCAAACCGCCATGAACTACTCTATGTCCACAAGCTATAATATCTTTAGTCTCCCCAACTTCCTCTATGGCTTTGGTCATAGCCTGATGATGATTTTTAATTTTGCTCTCTCCAATATTTTCAATATAGCCTTTTTTTAAGACTTTAAAATTTTGACCATTAAACAGTTTATATTTTAAAGATGTACTTCCTGAATTTATAACTAAAATTTGTCTCATAAAATAATCTCCCCTTTATCCCCTGTTACAACTCCCGCAGCATTGGCTTCATCAGTATCAATATGAAAAGCCAATTTGAAATTTGGATCAACACGCACTAGAATATTACCAAAAGTTAGCATTCTTTCTCCTTTTGTTTTCACTGAAACTATATCTTTATCTTTTAATTTTAATTTTTGGGCATCATCAACTGAGACATGAATATGCCGCCAGGCATAGATAATTCCTTCCCCCAATTCTACTTTTCCTTGAAGGCCTACTAATATTCCGCTGGCAGAATTTCCCAGTTCCCCAGAATCTCTAATTGGAGCAGAAACTCCTAATTTATATCCATCTGTTTTAGAAATCTCCACCTGGGTCTGATTGCGAACAGGACCCAAAATTCTCACTTTTTCTATTTTGTCTTTAGCCCCAACTAAAGTCACTGTTTCACAAGCTGCAAATTGCCCAGGCTGAGAAAGATTATTTCTTTTAGTTAATTCGTATCCACCCCCAAATAGTTTATATAAATCCTCCTTGGACAAATGCACATGCCTAGCGGAAACTTCAATTGTAATTCTCTTGATCATAATTTTTAAATCCTAATTTACTTCAAATTAACCGATATAGAAACTATGTCATCAATACTTCCATCTTTAGCGCTTGTGCTATAAACCTCAATAGTCCCTTGCTGCGGTGAAGGTACTGAAAAATTTAAACTTGTATTAAAGTCTCCCCATTCTGGAGCGCCTAAGGTTGCTGTGGTAAAATCTTCGGCTATCACATTTCCTGTTGCGTCTTTAACTCTTAAGTTCAAAGTTCCTTCATATACACTTGCTCGACCAGTAATTTTAACTGGGGAAGCAATAGTATCTCCAGATTTAGGAGAGGTAAGAACAATATAACCTTTAGAAGAAGAAGTTTCAGTTTGTTCTTCTTTATCTTGTGTTGTCCCTCCTTCCTCTTCTTCCTCAACTTTTCCACTTAATGTTTTTTCTAACTCATTTTTTTCTTCCTTCAATTCTTCTACCTGTTTCTCTAAATCTTGCTTTTCCACTGTTAATTCTTGTGTTTGAGTTTTGGCTTTTCTAGATTGCCAAAGATATACTCCTTCCCCACTTAAAGCGGCAATCAAAATAGCAATAACTACAATAGTCAAAATAGACATAAAACCATTTTGGGAATTAGACATAGATTTCTCCTTCCTAAAAGTTACGAATATTATATAAATTTCTAATTACTAATTGGCCTAATGTCTAATCAATGTCTTCAGCCAAAGGCTGATCCGCCTCTGGCGGAAATATCAAAATGCCTAATTGAGAGAATAAATTCTAATTTCTAATATCTAAATTCTAAATAAATTCAAA
>CAYFQT010000026.1:0-79699 GCA_964345445.1 uncultured Candidatus Saccharibacteria bacterium | reverse complement strand
CTACATGATAAAGAAAACATAAAAAAAATTATCATAAGTAAACCAGTAAATTTACGAGGTAAAACTTCCCTAAAAACAGCAATTTTCATCCACTGAACAAATAATAAAAATAGAGAGATTATAAAAACAGGTAAAATCAGTCCCCTTAAAAATTTAAAAGGAGGAGAAGATAAAAATCTCTCCATTTTTACCATATTAAAAGAAGTTAGTTTTTGAGGATCAAAATTTATTTGTCTGTCCTGAACCGACTTCTGGTTCAGAGGCCTGCCCTCCGTAGCTTTAGCGTAGGAGAGGTTTTGTTTTAAATCCATAACTTATCTCCCCTAACTTAAAAGAATAATACCATAAAATATTCCTAAAATAGACAAAATTGGAAAAACTAACCAAAGTATAAAAAAGAAAACAACGCTACAAAAAGCCAATATTTCTAAAATTAAACCAAAGATAATAAAAAAAGCCCTTATTATCATTCCAAAAAATCGGCTGATTAAATTCAGGGCTAAAATTCTTCCTATATCTTGCAAACTTTGGCGGGTGCTTAAAGGTATATAATCCCTGTGCCAAGGCTGAAAAAAAGTACGCAGCAAAATTGGGATAGAGAAAAAATCAGAAATCAAAATAAAAGGTGTTTTTGCCATTTTTAAAATAGAAATTGGCACTTCAATGTACCACCAGGTGATAAATAGCCAAAAATACTTTACAATTGGCAGATTTTTCTTGTAAATTCCTATATTTTCAGCCATAGAACTCCTTTTTATAAACAAATTTATAAGCAAAAAATAATCCATTAATTTAACTTCTGTAATTGTAGATTAATTAGTTTATTGTATCATAAAATCCCCTATTTGTCAAGGAAAATGGGGATTTTTGATAGAGTATAATAAATACATTTTTACATTTTTTGATATTTTACAAAATAGAAAAAATAATTTTAAAAGGCGGCTGCACAGCAGTCGCCTTTTTATTTTCGCGTAATTTTGTGCTATTTTTTGTGTGATTTCGTCTTCACATTTTTATCTCAATATCTACCCCAGAAGGCATACTCAAACTCATTAAAGCATCAATAGTTTTAGACGTAGGTTCAGTAATATCAATAAGTCTTTTATGAACACGCATCTCAAATTGTTCTTGAGAAGTTTTATGAATATGAGGAGAACGAATCACACTATATTTGCTTTTTTCTGTAGGCAAAGGAATAGGCCCAGATACTAAAGCGCCTGTCCGTTCTGCCTTTTCAATAATCTGCTTAGCTGATTGATCAATTACTTTGTGATCATAAGCTTTAAGTTTAATTCTTATTCTTTGGGTAACTTTCTCTTTACCTTTTGGCATTTGTATTCCTTTTTAAAATTTCCCTAACACATATAACAATAAAATAAATATCTTTTATTTTTACTATTTAGCAATCTTAGTTACTATTCCAGCACCTACTGTGTGTCCACCTTCTCGAATGGCAAAATGCAATCCTTCTTCTAGGGCTACTGGAACAATAAGTTTAATTTTCAGTTTTGTTGTATCCCCAGGCATAACCATTTCTGTCTTTCCAGGTAAAGTTACTTCACCAGTTACATCAGTAGTTCTAATGTAAAACTGTGGTTTATAACCAGTTAAGAATGGTGTATGTCTTCCGCCTTCTTCTTTAGTTAACACATAGACTTCTGCTTCAAATTCTGTATGGGGAGTAATACTACCTTTTTTTGCTAAAACCTGCCCTCTTTCTATATCATTTTTTTCTATTCCTCTTAAAAGAACTCCAATGTTGTCTCCTGCCTGACCTTCATCAAGCATTTTTCTAAACATCTCCACCCCAGTAACTGTTACTTTACGAGTAGGTTTAATTCCTACTATTTCCACTTCTTCATTAACTTTAACTTTGCCTCGTTCAACTCGACCAGTAGCCACAGTTCCTCTTCCTTTAATAGAAAATATATCTTCAATAGGCATTAAAAATGGTTTATCCACATCTCTTTTTGGTTCTTTGACATAAGTATCTAATTTCTCCACTAATTCTAAAATTGGACCACAATTTTTACAATCTTTTTTGCCACAACCACATTCATAGGCTTTTAGGGCGCTTCCTCGAATTATAGGGATTTTATCTCCAGGAAACTCATATTTTTTAAGAAGATCTTTAATTTCTTCTTCTACTAAATCCAAAAGTTCAGGGTCATCAACTTGGTCAATCTTATTTAAAAACACTACAACAGAAGGAACTTCTACCTGGCGAGCTAGGAGAATATGTTCCCTGGTTTGAGGCATAGGGCCGTCAGACGCTGAAACTACTAAAATCGCTGCATCCATTTGGGCTGCTCCAGTAATCATATTCTTTACATAATCAGCATGCCCAGGACAATCAATATGTGCATAATGACGATTTTTAGTCTCATATTCTACATGAGACACAGCAATAGTAATGCCCCTTTCCTTTTCTTCTGGTGCATTATCAATAGATTCAAATGTTCTCTCCTCTACTTTTTCTCCTGATGCTTTAAGACATTTAGTCATTGCTGCTGTTAACATTGTTTTACCATGGTCAACATGACCAATGGTTCCTACATTCAGGTGTGGTTTTGTCCTTTCAAATTTTTGTTTAGTAGCCATATTTAACTCCTTTCTGAAACCACTGATTGTGCTGATTTTATCAGTATAATCCTAAATAAAATTGTATAATCAGCGATTAAATTTAGCTTTATTTATTTTACTATTAATTTATTTTAATTGTAAAGAAGATTTTGTCAAGAGTCAAGGCTATTTTAGTGCTTTTTTATTTTAAATTAATTCCTAAATTAATGCAATAGTTACATTTAAAAGTAATGAGTTATGAGTTATGAGTAATTGAGTTTGGAAAAAAATAACAAAAAAAACAGGGTATCTATATAGGTGTAACTAGTTTATAGACACCCTGCCAAAATATTCAGTTGTGAATTACTATTGTATGTGCTTGAGCTAATGATTCTCTTACTTGACGCTCTATTTCCTCTATTTCTGGTTCATTAGCTTCACTTAATCTTCTGTGAAATTCTCTAAGTTCAGAAAGGTTAGAGAGATCGAGTGAAGACCCAAGAGGGTATTGTTTTTTCAAACGCTACATTACCTCTTCATATTTCTTCTCATCCATATCTATCTCCTCTTCCTTTTTACAATGGAAAACTTCTGATCCTCCAATACCAATACTTGATCCAATTAATAATTCCGCGTTTGCCCTTATATTTTTCGTAAGGACATAATGATTCTTCTAATGACTTATCAAATTCTTCACTATCCAATTCTTCTGAAACCAATTCTGGAACTCCCATCTCACCTCATCTCCTGTAACAAAAAGTATTACTAAAGCTACATCTTCTCTAATAACTCACGTTCTTTTACCCTGTCAAGACACATTTTGTGAACTATTTTTTGGAGAAGCGAGCATTCTTTGTCTATAAAGCCATTAAACTTTCCATGCTCTTTTTCAATTTTATCAATTACTCGATTAATAATTTCTTCTGTAAAATCATCCAGTGATGTTCGAAATTCGGATACCATATCATCTATTGTCTCTATATCCTTCTCTATTTCATCTTGAATTGCTTTTATGAGTTTTTCTTTTGGTTTAAAAAGCTTTGTAGATATATCCAATAAGGTTTTGCTTTCTTTATCTTTTATTTTTTCAATCATCTCTTCCATCTCCTATCACCTACTTTTTCTATGGCTTCTTCCTTGATAGATTACTTTTTAAATGATCCCAAAGACTAACTGCGGGAGTGAATTCAAATTTAACATCTGAATCTTTGGAAATTATAATCTTTACAGGCTGTCGTATTTTTTCTCTCTTCATACTCAAAAAAAAGACAAACAAAAAAATAATTAAAAATACAGTTTCTATGTAGATATCCCCCATCTCACCTCACCTCCGAATTATATCCAATGTCTGGAATAAAACTAACTACAAAATTTCCGGTAAATATCATAGAAGCTCCAATCACTTTGAAATCTTTAGGTGCAAAAAAAAATCAAAGATCCTAATAATATATTCACTAAACTCACCTCTTTCTTTTCTCTTTCTGACTTTTAAAATAGAGTAATACTAAACTATAACAAATAAGCCAAAATGTTATGCGGGCTGCCGACACAAGATATTTTTCATATTGTAAAGGTAAAATTTTCCAAATAACAAACAAATAGGCAATTCCTATTACCACCAAACCTATAAATGATACAAACAGGAAAGCCTTATAAAAAGACCAATTTTCATCTATCTTTTTCAATAAATCTCTAATCATTACTCTCACTCCTTATATTATTATTCCTTTATAAATGTGCTGGGTGTTTAATTATATATAAAACACAAAACAATTGCAAATAAAATAACAATTTATACAAAAAAGTCTAGTTAACACTTCTCAGCCGATCGGTTAAAAAGTGTTAAGTTATTATATCTAGTTATAAAAAAATGTACGAGGTCGGATGCCTAACAAATCTCTAACAGTCTCTATTAAGTATACACTTCTTCGTTCTTCGAGCTACGGAAGGGTTATCTGTTTACATCTATTTATACTTTTATCCATTTTCTTTAATACTCTCAAAGATAAATAGTTTAGGTTTTCTGTAAAAACAGATAAAAAAAATGGTGGGAGTCTTCTTTGGGTCCTATGGAGGATTATTTTTTGACCCTTCTTTTTCAAGAAAAAAAGAAGACTCCCGCCAAGATATTCAGTTTTTAATAACCTTTTCTTCAGTTCCTCTAATTTTTTCTTAACAAAGACCGCCATGATGGTCTTTTTTAAACTCAGCACCATTTATAGCATCTTTAAATTCCTTGTTCAAACTCTAACACCATTGTGTATCTACTCGGGGAGTCAACAGAACCAGAACATTTTCTATTTCGTCCTATAATCATTTTTGTTTCACCTTTCACCTCAATTCACTTCCCTTGAGTAACTTTCTAGAATGAAACACCTCTAAATCCCCTACCATAGAGTATCTGTGAGTGAAGTTTTTTTATCTTTTCATCAGCCGCAACAATTGGAGGACCGTGTTTTATATTTATTTTAACACCTCTTTCAGATAAACCCTCTATAGCTGCACGAAAATAGGGGCTCCGAAATACTGAGAGATTAGCGCCTCCTGCAACAAGAATTGTAACTCTTCTCTTAGCTAAATTCATTCTCTTGATAAGATAAGCTAATGTGTTTATAACTGGATTTGATTTGGGTGCTTTATCTACTGCTATTACTGGTCCGGCTATAATTTCGATTTTCACTCCCCGTTTGGCGGCACTCTCGTAAGCAGCCACTACACAAGGATGGTTATAAATTCTTGGGTCGAGTTCTCCGCTGAGTTGCTTAACAGATGTTTTAGCAGCACATAGTTGTCGAATAATATCTGTTCTGATTTTTTGCCAACTCAGTTTATGAACCGGGGATTCAAATCCATAAGTATTCACTCTTTCACTCCTAGCTTTATTCACTTCAACTCACCTCCTATTTTTGTAACTATTTCTATAACCATAAGCCATTACAGCTATAAGCCAACTAATCATACAAATGAAACTAATAGTATTTATAAAGGGACAAAAAAGCGGTAAAAAATTAAATTGTTTATAATAAGTAACAATCATAAAAATCATCAAATGCAACAAAAACCATGGTGTCCACCAAAACAGTCTTTTATACATCACAATTTTCCCCCTTAACTTTCATCTCTATCTTTTTCTAAAACTGGATTACTTTTTAGTTCAAATCCTAACTTTTTTAATACAAATCCAACTATTAATAACAGTAAAGTCGTTATCAATATCTGCTGTTCAAGCGGTAAGTGGTCAATCACTTAAATCACCCCTTATTTTAAATACCTCTCATCAATTTTAAAAGTACTAATTAATATATAAAAATTATTTCTTTTTCTCTTTTTTCTCTTCTTTACCAATAATTTTATCAGCTACATTCTTGGGAACTTGTTCATAGTAATCTGGTTCCATTGTAAAAGTCCCTCTTCCTTGAGTCATAGACCTTAGAGAAGTAGCATAACCGAACATTTCTGCCAGAGGAACATGGGCATCTATTACCTTCATCTTTCCTTTATCACCTAATTTCTCAATTTTTGCTCTCCTAGAATTTAAATCTCCCACTACATCACCCATAAATTCTTCCGGAACAATTACTTCCAGTTTCATAATAGGCTCCAGAAGACAAACATCAGCTTTTTTTACTCCATCCTGAAGTGCCATAGATCCAGCAATTTTAAAGGCAACTTCTGAAGAATCTACTTCATGAAATGAACCATCAAACAAAGTGGCTTTCAGGTCAACAATTGGATATCCAGCTAGAACCCCGTTCTCCATAGCTTCTTTTACCCCCTTTTCCACTGCCGGAATAAATTCCTTGGGTATCCTCCCCCCTGCAATTTTATCTACAAATTCAAAACCTTCTCCTCGGCCTTTAGGTTCCAATTCTAACCAAACATGACCATATTGTCCTCTTCCACCTGTTTGTCGAATATATTTTGCTTCTTGCTTTACTAATTTTAAAATTGTTTCTTTATAAGCTACCTGGGGCTTACCTACTTGTGCTCCCACTTTAAATTCTCTTAACATTCTATCCACAATAACTTCAAGATGTAACTCTCCCATTCCAGAAATTATAGTTTGGCCAGTTTCCTCATCAGTTTTTATCGTAAATGTAGGATCTTCATCAGATAGACGACTTAAAGCAAGGCTCATTTTTTCCTGATCAGCTTTTGTTTTTGGTTCGCAAGCCACAGAAATAACTGGCTCAGGAAAAGTAATAGATTCTAAAATAATAGGATTTTGCAGATCACAAAGGGTATCTCCTGTCTTTGTATTTTTTAATCCTACTGCTGCGGCAATATCGCCTGAAAAAACCTCTTTTACTTCCTCTCGGTGGTTAGCATGCATTCTTACAATTCGACCAATTCTTTCTTTTGTTGAGGTTGTAGAATTTATAATATAAGAACCAGCTGTAAGTTTGCCAGAATATACTCTAAAGAAAACTAATGTTCCCACATAAGGATCAGAAGCTACTTTAAATGCTAAAGCAGCAAAAGGTTCCCGATCATCAGTCTTTCTTTGTTCCTCTTTGTCTGTTTTTGGATGAATTCCAGAAACTGGAGGGACATCCAAGGGTGAGGGAAGATATTCAACAACAGCGTCTAGGAGAGGTTGAACTCCTTTGTTTTTTAAAGCTGAGCCACATAAAACCAAAGTTATTTCATTCTTCAGGAGAGCTTTTCGTAAAGCATCTTTAATCTCTTCAGGAGATAATTGGTGATCTTCCAAATATTTTTCCATTAGCTTGTCATCAGCTTCTGCTGCTGCTTCCAAAACCTTTTCTCTCCATTTCGAAGCTTTCTCTTTTAGATCATCAGGAATTTCGCCTTCTTGGTATTTAGTTCCTAATTCATCTTTATAAATTAAAGTTTTGTTTTTAATTAAGTCTATAACGCCAGCAAATTTAGCTTCAATTCCTACAGGTAGTTGTAAAGATATCGCTTTAGTACCTAATCTCTCACCTATAGAATCAAAAGATTTGTAAAAATCAGCCCCGGTTCGATCTAATTTATTTATAAAACATATTCTGGGAACATTAAATTTATCAGCTTGATGCCAAACAGTCTCTGATTGCGGTTCCACTCCGGCAACTCCATCAAAAACTACAACTGCTCCATCTAAAACTCGCAAAGATCTCTGCACCTCTACAGTAAAATCAATATGCCCGGGGGTATCAATGATATTTATTCTATGTAATTTTTCTTTATCTTTTGTTGCACCTTTTCCCCAAAAACAAGTGGTGGCTGCCGAAGTAATAGTAATCCCCCGCTCTTTTTCTTGAGCCATCCAATCCATTGTTGCCTCTCCTTTATGAACTTCACCAATTTTATAAGTTTTTCCAGTATAATACAAAATCCGCTCGGTAACAGTTGTTTTACCAGCATCAATATGAGCTATAATTCCAATATTTCGGGTTTTTTCAAGTGAATATTCTCTTGCCAAAATACCTCCAATTTATTTAAAAAATGACCAAAATTGGTCCTTTTATTTATATCGTATTCCAATTTTAACATTTTTTAAAAAATGGTCAATAGTTACAAATATAATATTCATAACAAATTCGTATTAGCAATTCGTAATCATTGGCATTTTAGAATCGTGCCAAATGGGCAAATGCCTTATTAGCTTCAGCCATACGGTGAGTATCTTCCTTCTTCTTTACTGCGCCACCGGTATTATTGGAAGCATCCAAAATTTCTTTTGCTAATCTCCTAGTCATTAATTTTCCAGATTTAGCTTTAGCCGCTTCTATAATCCACCTCATTCCTAATGTACTTCTTCTATCTCCTTTTACTTCTACAGGAATTTGATAAGTAGCTCCGCCAATTCTCCTTGATATTGTTTCAACGACGGGAGAGGCATTTTTTACTGCTTGTTCAAAAATATCCAAAGGCTTTCTCTGAGTTTTTTTAGCTATTATATCAAAAGCTCCATAGACAATGTAGCGGGCTATATCTTTTCCCCCACATCTTAAAATTTTATTTATAAATCTAGATACCAAAATACTATTATATTTTACATCAGGCTGAATCTCTCTTTTTTTATATTTTGTCTTACCACGCATAAAATCCTCCGGATTTCAATTTCTAATATCTAATTTTTAAATTCTAAACAAATCCGAAATTCTAATTTTCCAATTTTCTAAACAGTTTTGGATTTGGAATTTTGATCATTTGATATTGTTTAGTATTTCAAATTTAGTGCTTAGTATTTATTATCTTTTACTCCCATACTTACTTCTGCCTTTCTTCCTATCTGACACGCCAGAAGTATCTAATATACCTCTAACCACATGATATCGAACACCAGGAAGATCTTTAACTCTTCCACCACGAATCAAAACAACTGAATGTTCTTGCAGATTATGCCCAATACCTGGGATATAGGCAGTCACTTCCATTCCTGAAGTTAAGCGTACCCGAGCAATTTTCCTTAAAGCGGAATTTGGTTTTTTAGGTGTAGTTGTAGAAACTTTTATACATACACCTCTTTTTTGAGGCGATCCTTTTTTTAATTTCATTGATTTTTGTTTTAAAGAATTAAAAGTCTTACCCAAGGCAGGAACCTTGCTTTTCCTTTTTATTTTCTTTCTTCCATATTTTACTAATTGATTAATAGTAGGCATAATAAAATCCTCCGGATTTCAATTTCTAATATCTAATTTCTAATATCTAAACAAATTCAAAATTCTAAAGTTATAATGTTCAAAACATAATTTTGAATTTTGGATTTTGATCATTTGATATTGTTTAGTATTTCGAATTTAGTATTTAGTATTTTACTTCTTTTTTACTCCTTCCATTCTTCCTTAAATCCTGTTCCTGCTGGGATTAATCGGCCAATTATCACATTCTCTTTCAAACCTCTTAGGTGATCTATGCTCCCTGTAACTGCTGCCTGCACTAAAACTCGAGTAGTCTCTTGGAAAGAAGCAGCTGACAGAAAGCTAGAAGTTTCCAAAGAAGATTTAGTAATACCTAAAAGAAGAGGTTCGCATAAAGCACACTTTTTACCCTTCTTTTTTATTTTTTTATTCGTTTCAACAAATACTGTCTTATCTACTATCTCTCCTGGAAGAAAATCAGTATCACCTGTTTCTTTTACTCTTACTTTGGAAAACATCTGTCTCACAATTACCTCAATATGTTTATTATTTATACTTTGTCCTTGAGAAGCATAAATTTTTTGTACTTCAGAAACTATATATTTTTGAACTGACCTTTCTCCTAATATTCTAAACATTTTTTGTAAATTAAGATTACCTTCAGTAAGAGGCTGACCAGCACCTACTTTCTCTTGAGGTCTTACTCTAAGCATCAAATGAGCAGGAATTTCATACTCTTGTTGTTTTTGTTTACTTTGAGATATTATAACTTTATCTTTTTTAACCTGCACAATTCCTTCAATTCCTGCTTTAATAGATTTACCATAAGCTTTCATAATCTCTTTCTTTGCCGATACTTTCTGTCCATTTTTAACTTTTACTTTATATCCTCTTTTTATTGAATATTCTTTAACATTTATATCTTCTGGAGTAACAGTTACAATCTTTTTATTATCTTTTTGACTAATACTTGCTTTACCGGAAATTTCTGATATTACTGCCTCTCCTCTGGGGCTTCTGGCTTCAAAAAGCTCCTCCACTCTAGGAAGTCCTTGAGTAATATCTTCTTCAGCTATTCCTCCAGTGTGAAATGTCCGCATAGTTAACTGGGTTCCTGGCTCTCCAATTGATTGTGCAGCTATCACTCCCACTGCTTCTCCTAAATCTACCACTTTACCTCGACCTAGATCTCTCCCATAACATTTTTGACAAACTCCCCAGGAACTCCTGCAAGAAATTACAGATCGAACATTAACAGATTGTATTTCTGAATTTTCTATTTCAAAAGCTAAATCTTCAGTAATCTCACAGTTGGCTTTTATAAAAATTTTTTTATTTTTTGGATTTATTATATTTTCCGTCGTGAATCTACCAACAATAAGATCACTAAAAGGTAAACCTAATTCTTTACTCTCTTGCCGAGTTATAGAAATACCTTCATGGTCACCACAATCTTCTTGAGAAACAATTATATCTTGAGCTACATCTACTAACCTGCGAGTTAGATAGCCTGAATCAGAGGTTTTTAAAGCAGTATCTGATTTTCCTTTGCGAGCTCCGTGAGTAGAAATAAAATATTCCAATACTGAAAAACCTTCTCTAAAATTAGCTTTAATAGGAAGTTCAATAGTTTGGCCGGCAGGGTTTACTACTAATCCTTTCATCCCTCCTAGCTGTACTATCTGTTTTCTATTTCCTCGAGCTCCAGAAGAAACCATAGAAAATATAGAACCATATTTATTCAATCCTTCCATCATCTCATCCTCTATCTCATCTTTGACCCGAGTCCACAATTCTACAATTTTGGTATATCTTTCATAATCAGTAATTAATCCTTTTCTATATTGAGTTCTAATTTCCTGGCCCTTTTGTTCAGTATCTTTAATCAATTCTTGCTTTTTGGAAGGTATTTGGATATCATCTATAGAAATACTCATTCCTGATTTAGTGGCAAAATCAAAACCTATTTCTTTAATTCTATCTACAAATTTAGCTGTTTTTAAAGTACCTAACCTGCGGAAACATTCTCCTATTAATTCCTTCAAAGCCTTATTATCCATAACTTTATTTTGAAATTCTATTCCAGAAGGCAATGCCTCATTAAAAATGATTCTTCCTACAGTAGTTTCTAGTATTTTATTTTTAACTTTTACTTTAATCTTAGCTTGAATATGTAAATCACCTATTTGATAAGCTAAAATAGCTTCATCAGGATTGGAAAATATCTTGCCTTCTCCAGGGGTACCTTGTCGAATTAAAGTAATATAATAACATCCTAAAATCATATCCTGCGTAGGAATAACAACTGGGTCACCACTACCAGGTTTTAGGAGATTTTTTGAAGAAAGCATAACTTCTTTTGCTTCTTTTTGAGCTAAAATTGAAAGTGGCACATGCACTGCCATTTGATCTCCATCAAAATCAGCATTAAATGCTGCACAAACTAAAGGATGAATCTGTATAGCATCTCCTTCAATTAATACAGGCTGGAAAGCTTGAATTCCCAATCTATGTAAAGTAGGAGCTCGATTTAAAAGAACATAATATTGGGAAATTACTTTTTCTAACATATCCCAAACCTCAGGTAGTGCTTTTTCTATCATACGACCAGCAATTTTAACATTATGAGCATATCCTTCTTGAATTAATCTACTGATTACAAAAGGCTTGAACAATTCTAAAGCCATCTTCTTAGGGAGTCCACACTGATGTAATTTTAGGTCTGGACCTATTACAATAACTGATCTACCTGAATAATCTACCCTCTTACCTAGGAGATTTTGTCTAAATCTTCCTTGCTTACCTCTTAATATATCGGATAAAGACTTGGGTTTTCTTCTACTGATGCTTACAGTTATTGCTTTTCCTCGTCGAGCTTCATTATCAATCAGAGCATCTACTGCTTCTTGTAACATTCTTTTTTCATTTCGACAGATTACTTCTGGAGCTCCTATATTAATTAATCTTTTTAGGCGATTATTTCTATTAATTACTCTACGATAAAGATCATTTAAATCTGAGGTGGCAAATCTTCCTCCATCTAATTGAACCATAGGACGAAGATCAGGAGGAATAACAGGAATAACAGTTGGTAACATCCATTCCGGTTTAATTTTAGCTTTTATAAAACTAGAAACTAATCTCAGACGAGTTAAAGCCTTTCTTCTTTTCTGACCAGAGAATTCATTTGCCTTCTTTTTAATATCAGAAGACAATTTCTGTAAATCAATTTTTTTAGCAATTTCATAAATAGCTTCTGTTCCAATTCCAGCATAAAATACTTTCCCATATTTTTGTTTCCATTCTCTATACTGATTTTCAGAAATAATTTTCAAAGGTTGAATATAATTTAATTCTTCAAGAGCAATTTCTTTTGCACTTTCTAACTCTTCCAGTTCTATATCTAATTGTTGATTAAATGCTGAAATCTCTTGATCATATTTCTTAATTATTTCTTTTTTATCTTTAGCTTTTTTTGATTTAAGACCTGCTGTTCTTTCTTTTTTAATTTGTTGTAATTTTTTATTAAGTTCTTCTTTTTTATCATCAGATTTTTTTTGAAATTCCTTTTTTAAATCAGCAATTAATTTTTGCTTAGCTTTATCATCTACAGAAATAATAATAAAATTAGCAAAATAAATCACCCTCTCTAAATCCCTCTGGGATATATCCAAAAGAAGACCTATTCTTGAAGGAGTACTCCTTAAGTACCAAATATGAGAAACAGGGGTGGCTAATTTTATATGCCCCATTCTTTCTCGCCTAACAATAGAACGAGTTACTTCTACACCACATTTATCACAAATAATACCTTTATATCGAATACGTTTATATTTTCCACAATAACATTCCCAATCTTTGGTTGGACCAAAAATTCTTTCACAGAAAAGTCCATCTTTTTCTGGTTTTTGAGTTCTATAATTGATTGTCTCTGGTTTTAAAACTTCTCCATTCGACCAGGAAAGAATCTCCTCTGGTGAGGCTATAGAAATTCTTATAGCATCAAAATCTGTAGTTTTTATTATACTTTCCATTCAATTTGCTCCTTTTAGTTACGTTAATATGTTCAATCACTTCGTCTCGCTCAGCGAGACTTCGTTTGTTCAATCGCTCCTCCGATATTTATCGGAGTCGCTTGTTCAATTTGAACAATTTGAACAAGTGAGTGAAACGAAAGATTAAACAATCTGAACAGACGAAGCTGCTTACTTCTTAACTCCCAGCTTCTCAGAAATCTTTTTTGATACTTCTACAACTTCTTTTGTTTCTTTTTTCCTATCTTCTAATTTAGAAATTAAATCTACCTTTAAACCTAAACTCTGTAGCTCTTTTACTAAAACATTAAATGATTCTGGAGTATGAGGTTTTTTAATCTTCTCACCTTTTATAATTGCTTCATAAGTTTTAGACCTCCCCACAACATCATCAGATTTTACAGTTAACATTTCTTGTAAAGTATTAGCTACTCCATAAGCTTCTAATGCCCAAACTTCCATTTCTCCAAAACGCTGACCGCCAAATTGAGCTTTTCCTCCTAATGGTTGCTGAGTAACCAAAGAATAAGGACCTATTGATCGAGCATGAACTTTATCCTCCACTAAATGGTGAAGTTTCATCATATAAATGTAACCCACAGTAGTCTTTTGATCAAAAGGATCTCCTGTTCTTCCATCATAAAGTTGTACTTTGCCAGAAGAAGGTAAATTAGCTTTTTCAAGCTCACCTTTAACAAAATCTTCTTTCAATCCACCTAAAGTAGGAATAGCAACTTTATATCCTAATAATTTAGCTGCCCATCCCAGATGGGTTTCTAAAATTTGTCCAATGTTCATTCGAGAAGTTACTCCTAAAGGATTTAAAATAATATCCACAGGGGTTCCGTCTTCTAAATATGGCATATCTTCCTCAGGTAAAATTCTAGAAATAACCCCTTTATTCCCATGACGACCAGCCATTTTATCACCAACAGTAATTTTTCGCATTTGGGCCACAGAAACTTCAATTAACTTACTAACTCCTACCGGAAGATTATCACCTTTATCTTTAGAAAAAATCTTAATGTCTACTACCTTACCCCTTTCTCCATGAGGAAGACGTAGGGAAGTATCTTTCACATCTCGAGCTTTTTCTCCAAAAATAGCCCGGAGTAATCTTTCCTCAGCAGTAAGTTCGGTCTCCCCCTTCGGGGTAATTTTACCTACTAATATATCATTAGGGTTAACTTCTGCACCAATACGGATTATACCTTCTGAATCTAAATCTTTAAGACTTTCTTCACCTACATTAGGAATATCACAAGTTATAACCTCAGGTCCTAATTTAGTATCTCTAACCTCTATAGAAAATCTTTCAATGTGAATAGAGGTATATAAGTCTTCTTTTACTAATCTCTCAGAAATTAAAATAGCATCTTCAAAATTACCTCCACCCCAAGGCATAAAGGCTACAAAAATATTTTTCCCTAAAGCAATTTCTCCACAATCGGTGGAAAAACTGTCTGCTAATATATCTCCTTTCTTCACTTTTTGACCTTCAGAAACTATTGGATTTTGATTAATACAAGTACCTTGATTGGATCTAACAAATTTAGAAAGAGAATAAATATCTTTTTTACCTTTTTTAGAAACTACAATCTGTAAAGTATTAGCATC
Organism: uncultured Candidatus Saccharibacteria bacterium; assembly: GCA_964345445.1. Classification (GTDB taxonomy): domain Bacteria; phylum Patescibacteriota; class CPR2_A; order CAYFQT01; family CAYFQT01; genus CAYFQT01. The sequence continues at coordinate 64,896 of CAYFQT010000026.1, read as the reverse complement.
TTGGACTTTACCATCCCGTTTGCAAATAACTACTTGTCCTGAATCTAAAGCAACTCTTTTTTCTATACCAGTTCCAACAAGAGGAGATTCAGATTTTACCAGTGGCACTGCTTGCCTCATCATATTAGAACCCATCTGAGCTCTTGATCCGTCATCATGCCCCAAGAAAGGAATCATGGCTGTAGTTATAGAAGCAATTTGTTTAGAAGAAACATCCATATAATCTATCCTTCCCACTGATTCTATATCTGGCTGCCCATATCTTCTTACTGAAACCTTATCATCCAAAAAGTATCCTTCTGAGTCTAATCGAGCATTAGCTTGAGCAATAATTACTTTGTCTTCTTCATCAGCGTCTAAATAAACTACTTCTGAAGTAACCTTGGTCTTTATAAGAATTTCGGGAATAGGGAGTTTGGCTATTCTTTTAGCTATTTGAGTAGTTATTTTCTGCCCTGCTTTTAATATTCCCTTTCCAGTTTTAGGATCGGAAATTGACTTCCAAGCTATATGACCTGTTGTATGTTTGGAATCATTTTTAACTTTATTTAAAACTTTTCTATAAGGGGTTTCAATGAATCCATATTCATTAATTTTGGCATAACAAGCTAAAGAATTTACTAATCCAATATTAGGACCTTCTGGAGTTTCAATAGGACAAATACGACCATAGTGAGAACGATGTACATCTCGGACTTCAAAACTAGCTCGCTCTCGCGAAAGCCCTCCAGGGCCCATAGCTGACAATCGTCTTTTATGCCCTAATTCCGATAAAGGATTAGTCTGATCCATAAATTGAGAAAGTTGAGAAGAAGCAAAAAACTCTTGTATTGCAGCAATAATAGGACGAACATTAATAAGCTGAGCGGGGGTTACAGTCTCTAGGTCAGAAACACTCATTCTATCTTTAATAATCCGCTCTATTCTTAGAATCCCCACTCTGAAATTTTTCTGAATAAGTTCTCCCACTGTTCTCACTCTTCTGTTACCCAAATGATCAATATCATCAGCTTCACCTATACCATTATTTAATTGAATAAGTTCGGAAATTATAGCAACTAAATCTTCTTTCTGTAATAGCCTGTGTTTAAAATCGCAAGGAAATGAAAGTCCAAGTCTTTTGTTGATTTTATATCGACCCACCTTTCCTAAATCATACTGTCTAAAATTAAAAAATCTAGATTGGATAAGTTGACGAGCATTATCAGGGGTAGCTAACTCACCAGGACGAATTCGCTTATATACTTCCACTAATCCTTCATCAACTGATTTAGCAGGATCTTTTTCTATAGTTGCTTTGATATAATCTCTTTCTGGATCTGTATTCACATCACGAAAGAGGTCAAAAATTTGTTGGTCTGTACTAAAACCTAAAGCTCTTAATAATGTCGTTATAGGAATTTTTCGGCCTCTATTTATTCTTGCTGAAATAACCCCTTTGGAATTAGTATCTATCTCAAACCAATCTCCTCGAATAGGGATAATTTTAGCTCCAAATAGTTCTCTTAAAGGTCCTGGTTCAGAAGTAAAAAATACTCCTGGAGAACGAACTAATTGAGAAACCACCAATCTTTCTATTCCATTAATTACAAAAGTTCCTTTGGAAGTCATTTTGGGAAAATCACCAAAAAATACCTCCTGTTCCTTGGTCTCCTTAGTCCTTTTATTTATAAGACGTACCTTTACCTTTAAAGGAGCTTCATAGGTTATATTCCGTCTGCGCGCTGTCTCATCGTCAAATTCAGGTTCTTGTAAAAAATAGTCCAAAATATGTAACTCTAAATTATCTTTAGCATCTTTTATAGGAGTAACTTCGTCAAATAATTCACGAAGACCTTCAGATAAAAACCAATTATAAGAGTTAATCTGAATGGAAATTAAGTTAGGTAAAGGAAAAATTTCTTTAGTCTTGGTAAAATCCTTTCTCATAATTTATTTCCCTCATTTATTGTTTTATAAATTGGTTACACTTTACTTTTCAATATTAATATTAATCTAACTAACAAATAGAAAATATCCCTCCTTCTCTTCCCTTATAATCAAAGAAAAAACGAGGTTATATAAAAATATTCAATTACTTGTCTCTTAGAATAAAACCCACCTTTTTTAGTCTAACATATATCTAAAAATAATGTCAATTAAGGAAATTTCACGAATCATTCTCCAATAGTATGCGAATATCTACACAAATAATACTCGAATATTCTATTCGTGTTCAAATTCGGGATTTAATTCGATATAATTCGAGAGAAATTCATGACAACAATTTGAACATTCTGAATAAGTGAGTAAAACAAACGATTGAACAATTTGAACTATCTTTATTATAACATATTTTACTATACACAAAAAGAAAAAGCAATGCAAGGGGTGAAATAACAGATGTAACAAAAGTAACAAAGGCAACAAAAATAACATTTCTTATTAATAATCATTAACAATATACCGCGATCGCGTATATTTGTAAATAGAATTAATATAAAAAAGAGGGTCAAGACTGCAAGATTTCAGCTTATTTCAACATATATAAACAAAATCTCACCGAATTGACCCTGAAATTTTTAAACTAATTTTTCACTTCTTCTGGCACTTTTTCCAATAATAACAACGGAATCCTCAAAGTATTGTCTGGCAACCGACCATAGCCTTCTGGTTTCTTGATCCATTCTCTTCGCTGTGATAGATATTCAGCACTATCCAAATCTAGGCTTCCATCTTTTTTGCTGCGACATCTCGTAATAATGATATTTTCTGGATTGCTATTACTGATTTCTTGTTCAATATAAATAATATATCCATCTTTTCTTTCAATTGCGAACTTCACAGGATCATCAAGATCAACTTGGACTTCTTTAATTATCTCACCTGTTTTGCTTCCAATATCAGTAAATATAGTGTAAAAATTTCTCTCACCGCTTATCTCAGTTTCACCTACTTGGCTATGATTCACTGAGACTTTTCCATGAAAATACCCTGTTTGAACCTTTGCCTTCATTTCCATCCCTCCTAAATTATATTCTAAATATCAGCTGGCTATCTCTTCTGTTACTCTTTCCAGTCCAAAAACTGGAATTCTTAGAGCATTCTTTGGTATCTTGTCATCGAAATGTTTAATAGGTACCCATTTTTCGTCTTTTGAAAGACATGCCCAAGCAAAATCAGAATCTGAAGCACCGCATCGCGATACTACAAAATTTCTGGACCTTTTTTCTCGTTTAAAGAAAACTCTATAACCACTTTTTAAGGTAATTCCAAAACATAAAGAACTATCAATATGAACTTCTTGAACATTACTACTGGGAAAATCCCATATAGTTATAGAGCTCAAACCATTTAATACTGCTTTACAAGCATTTTCTACTATTACTTCATCTTTACGAATACGGGTTTCTGCTTTCATTATTTCATCCCTCCTAAATAAAATTCTCAAACTATATCTTTCTTGAACAGTAGCGACTAGAAAAAAACTAGTCATCTTTAATACGACATTGTCCAACTCCAAAATCGCCTCTATTACTACCCATAACCATTTCATATATTACACAAATTGATTCACCTTCATCTTTACCAAAATATAATGCTGACTTTGGATGATTACAAGGAAAAAATGGCAAACCACCACAGTTAGTAATAGTTTCTGTATATGGACATTATAAAACAAATCTAGCTCGCTTGCCTACTTACTCTGCTATTTCATTATTTGAAAGTTTTTCTTTACTCATTTCACTCAACCTCCTAAATAAGGTTTGATTTTGTCTTTACAAATCCTCTTCCAATATTGCTTTTTAAAGAACAAAAAAATGGGATATTTAAAAATAACATACCCAATAGAAAAGTCAAGCTTCAATAAACTTAATAACTAAATAACTCACTAACAGAATAACAATTATATTTTTTGTTTGTTGGCTATTTGGTTCTTCAGTTCTCTTGTTATTTTGTTCTTCTGTAACTTTTATCTTTTCTTTTTGACTCTATTTATTCTAATTAATCCAGCACAAGGAATAATTTTAATACCTTTTGCTTCTAGTTTATCTAAAAATAAATTCATTCCTAAAGAATCAGAAGCGATATGTCCTGCAATAACAACATTTATATGGTTTTTCTCCGCTTCTTCTTTGTTCTCTTCAGCCATATGCATACCCACAATAGTTCCCACTCCGGCAATGGACAATTTCTCATATATTTCTTTAGCTCCTTCTGTGCCACCTGTCATTTCCGTTACAGCAATTTTTCCTGTTCTCCTTTCTTCGTCTCCTACAAAAATCCTTGGTCCAGCTTTAATTTTTGTGGCCTCTTTGTATTCTGGAATAGTTTTTAATAATTTCACCAATTCACCTACTTTTCCTGGTTTCTTCTTATCAAGAAAAAGCTGGACAAAATCATAAACTAAATTATCAGCTGGGGTATGAATACACATTAAAGAATATCCTAAAAGCTTCGCTGTATCTAAAGTTCTATTATGATTCACAGGGGCTATAGTTCTTGATACTTCCGCAATTCTTTTTGCCAACAGGTCTTCTGCCACATTTATAGGAACACCATATTTATTCATTAAATCCTCTTGAAGATGTACAACCTCATCCAAACCAGCTAAGGCCTTTCCTGAAGGATGATGAGAAATAATTAAATCAATTTTTTTACCTTTTTCAGCTAATCTGTCAGCTAAAATAATCTCTGAAGGATTTATATCAATTCCTACTAAAACTGTTTTAACTTCTTTACCTAAATTACCGGTTAGAAATCGAGTGTCAGAATAAGGATTAGTAAATCTTTCTTTATCAAATTCTTCTTTTTGTTCTTTTTCTAGTTTCTTATACTTATTCTTTAATCGCTTAGTTTGTTTTTCAATTTCTTTTTTGCCTCTAGGGTCAGTATCAATACCCATTTTAATTGCTAATTTGTAGATATCAATTGCTTTCATTCGTCCAAGTAAACCTTCCACTTCGGCAGTCCTTTTACAAAGAATTGCCTTCGTTTTCAGTTTACTTCTCCTCTTTTGCGAAAATTGAAAATTTTCGCAAGTAAATAAATAGATTATGAATTTTTTTAAATTATTTTAATATTTTCAAAATTTCTTCCACCCCTATTTTAAATAAGTTTTTTCCTTTTTCTTTAGAAGCCAAGGAAGGGCTGCCAAAAACCCCGGATTTAGGCTTTCCTAAAGGATATAATAAAGATGACTCATCATATTGAACTTTTGAATCTTTAATTTTATTTTTCTTAACTAATTTAGAATTTATATATACCATCAAGGAAGTCTCTGATTCTCCAGCATGAATTTGATCTTCCTCTTTAATAATTTTTTTCTTACAAGCGGCCTTTTCTATTAATCCCCAAATTTTAATTCTTTTAAACTGCGTATCCTTTTTTACTTTTAAAATCTCATAAGCAGCTTCTCGAGTAGAAACCATATTTACAGTATCTGCATGATAAGAAACAATAATAATTTTTCTAAATCCTTTATCAATAAATGAATTAAAAATACTTTTATAATATTTTTTGCAAGCAGAAAAATCCATATTTACTGACCCGGGCATATAATCTAAAACTCGCACCAAAGTAAAAGGGGTTGTTGGAGCAATCATAATTTCTGATTTTTTAGAAACTTCTTTTAATATAGCATCAATGATATAGGTATCACAACCTAATGGCAAATGAGGTCCATGGGCTTCTATTGAGCCAAAGGGAATAATAATATCTTGTCGTTTTTTAAGATATTTCTCCACATCTTCAAAAGTATAATCGGTAAGAAACATAATAACTGCCTATTTATTAAGTAAAATATAAATAAATATTGCAGGGCCTGATGATGTTTAACCCCTTGTTTTTATAGCATGTGCATTTTTTTATAAAAATAATTTCTCGTAAATATATTATTATTTCTTGGAAACGATTATATCATCAATAATACCATATTTTTTAGCTTCCTCAGTAGACATAAAGAAATCTCGATCAGTATCTTTTTGAATCCTACCTAAAGACTGTCCTGTATGTTTGGCTAAAATTTTATCAACAATATTTTTTATTCTTACTAATTCCTTTGTCCGAATTTCTACATCCTTTGCTGGACCTTCAGCGGCGCCCATTGCTTGGTGAAGCATTATCCTGGCAGTAGGTAAGGCATAACGTTTGCCTTTGGCACCAGTAGCTAGGAGTACAGCTCCTGCTGAAGCAGCCATTCCCACACAAATTGTAGAAACATCAGGTTTGATATATTGTATAGTATCATAAATAGCCAAAGCCGAAGTTGCCACTCCTCCAGGGGTATTAATATAAACGGAAATATCTTTTTTATCATCTTCGCTTTCTAAAAACAAAAGTTGAGCTATTATTAAATTAGCTATATCATCAGTAATAGGCATTCCTAAAAATATAATTCTCTCTTTTAGTAACCTGGAAAAAATATCATAGGCTCTTTCCCCCACTGGTGTCTTCTCAACAACTAATGGAATAAGTTGATTTGTTGGTTTAATTTTTTTAGATTGCATATCTCCCTCCTTTTAAACACAAAATAACGCTAAACTTTATACAAATAATAATTGATAGCATATATGTAAAATTTCTAATTTCTAACCCGCCTGCAACACTATGCTTGCATTAGTCACAGGTTGACCTAATGCCTGCCTCGCCTTCGGCAAGTCAAAGTAAGTCTAATTAATGTCTAATATCAAAATCCAAATGCCAAATCAATAAATAAATTATTAAATTTCTAAATATTTTGTCATTAGCCATTTGGATTTTATTTGGTATTTTAAAATTAGTCATTTGACATTTTTATTTATCATTAGGATTTGATTAAGAATTAGTAATTGGTCATTAGTCATTTCTATTTGCTAATTCCATTAATCTTTTTATTGTTTTTTGATTCCGCAAGATATTTCTTACATACTGCTTATCTTTATCAGAAGAAAGTTTTTCTTTTATCTTATCTACCTCTTGAGGATAAGCTTTAATCATCCTATCAAACTCATTTTGTACATCTTTATCTGTAACTTTAATTTTCTCTTTAAGGGCTATTTTATTCAATACTAACGCAGTTTTAATTCTTTTTTCCGCCTCTTTTTTATATTCTTGTTTTAAATCTTCCTCCTTCTTTTTAATATTTTTTAAATATTGTTCCAATTTTAATCCTTGATTTTCTAATCGATTTTTTAATTCGGAAATCATTGATTTAATTTCTTCTTCTACTAAAATCTCCGGTGTCTCTGTACGGGCACAATTCACAACTTCTTCTATTATTTTTGATTCAAACTCTATTTTTTGTCTTTTTTCTTTCTCTATTTGCAATCTTTTTTTAATATCTTCTTTAAGTTCCGAAAGAGAATCTATTTTGGTTACTTCTTTTGCAAACTTATCATTCAAAGGAGGTAATTTAACTTCTCGAATATCTTTTAGGAGAACTTTAAAATCTACTTTTTCACCTGCCAATTCTCTCTTGAGATAATCTTTAGGAAAAACAATGGAAAATTCTTTTTTCTCATTTTTTTTCATTCCAATTAAATTATCTTCAAATCCTGGAACAAACATTCCATCTCCAATTATAAGTGGGTGATTCCTGCTTTTGCCTTTTTCCAAAGGGACCCTATTAATTGAAGCATCAAAATCAATCTCTACTCTATCGCCTTTACGAGCGGATCGAGATGTTGAAATAAATTCTGCTTTACTTTTTTGCAGACCTAAAAGAGCCTCATCTATATCTTTTTGACCAACTGAAATTTTTTCAGGTTTTAAAGATAAAGAACCAACTTTCTTCTTGTAGTCGTCTAAGATAACCTCAGGCATTATTGGAACTATCGCCTCATATACTAAGGAATTGCCTTTGGCAAATTTTAAAATTTTCACTTCTGGTTTGGCAATTGGAACAATTTTCTCAGAAGATACTGCTTGAAAATATGTTTGAGATACAGCAATTTCTAAAGTCTGTTCCTGAACTTTGTCTGTACCTACCTCTTGATCTATCATAAAACGAGGAGCTTTTCCAGGACGAAAACCAGGAATTTTCACTTTTTCAGCCAAGCGTCTATAAGCTTGGTCTAAAAAATTATTCACATCATGTACAGGAACCTTAATGGTTAATTTTATTTGACTTTTAGGTAATTTTTCTTTTTCTACTTTCATAATATAAAAATATTCCTAACTGAATTCTATTCTACCACTTTCAAAATCAGCTATCAAGATGATAGTTAGTTATGAGTAATAAGTTATTAGTAATTAGTAAAATTACAAAAAGAGCAGCAATATCTGCTCTCTATTTAAATTATTAAAATTAAAAAATATTTTCTACAAAACAATTAGTATTGCACCACCAATCATAATTATACAGGCAATGGCCTTGCGAAAAATTCCCTCCTCTTTAAATAATTTTCCTCCTACCAAAGCCGCAAATAAAGTAGCAAGTCTTCTTATAGGAATTACCAAAGAAACATAAGTTAAACTTACCGCTTTAAAAAAACTCAAATCTCCCAAAACCATAAAAAGGGCTACAATAAAAATCCAAATCCCTACTTTGGAAAACCCATTTTTTACACCCTTGGCTCCATCGTAAAATATACATAAAAAAATAAAAGAATCTAAAGCAAAAAACATTCGGGAATAAAAAATAAGATTAAAAACATCTATCATTCCTAAAATTACTTTATCTAAAAGCGCTACCACACTTAAAAGTATCAAAGCAGAAAATAAATAAAAGGAGTGTCGGGAAGAAAATAAATTAGCCAAAGGATGATTATTATTCTTCTTTTTCTTCTTATTGCTATAATTATTGTTATGATTTAAACTTATTGGTTCTAGGAGATAAGCTCCACCTATTAAAATAATAATCCCTATAAATTGAAAAGTATTAAGATGTTCACCCAAAAAGATATAAGCTAAGATAACCAAAAATAAAGGACTTAAATTCAAAAGTGGGGCTACAGTAGAAATTCTAAATTCTCTAAATGATTTGATTTCAAATAAAAAAGCAGCCGTTAAAACTAAAGCTTCAATAAAAATTAAACCTAATATTTTAACCGAAACTAACTTGATAGCAAAAACTAAAGGCGAAACCAATATAAAATTTATAATAGCTAAAATCGCTAAAAATTCAGCAGAATGTTCGTGGAAGAGAACTTTTTTTGTTGTTACAAATCTCAAACCTATAAATAAAGCAGATAAAAATCCAAATATATACCAAGGCATTTTGTTTTTCCTTTATTTTTGATGTTTATTTTTGTATAACACAGATTACGCTGATATTACAAAAAGCTGATTTACGCGGATTTTTATGCCGCGGATTTGCGCTGATGTTATTGGTTAACATTTTGAACAACAAGTGAAACGAGCGATTGAACAATTTGAACTTAATTACCCAATTAGTGCTTACATTTTAATCCAGCGTAATTAAGTAATTTTTGATTATATTTTCAAATGTAATTATCTAATTAGTGCTTTCGCACAGCTTAAGCGTAATTAAGTAATCTTTGATTATATTTTCAAATGTAATTACTTAATTATATCCTAAAATAGGTTATTTGTCAAGGATTTTAGGAATAAAAAAAGACCGCTTAGGTCATTTTAAATTATATTTTTATGGTGCCGGTGAGAGGATTTGAACCTCTATGCCTTTTGGGTATCCCAATGGTGCGGGCGGGAGGACTTGAACCTCCAATCCCATAAATGGGAACGTGGTCCTAAGCCACGCGCGTCTTCCAAATTCCGCCACGCCCGCACATCTTCGGGACATGTCTACCAAACTGATCTCCGCCTTCGGCTACGATCCAATTTATAAAATTGTCGCCACCCGCCCATGTCGCATTGGCTTCCAATTTCACCCCGAAGAATAAAATTGCTATTCGCTATGTGCTAATCGCTAATACACAGTTATATAATCTTTCATATCTTCAAATTTCTTATCTCCTATTCCTTTAACATCTTTAATATCCTCGATAGTTCTAAATCCTCCATAAGTATCCCGCCAGTCAATAATCTTTTGTGCTGTCTTCTCCCCTATTCCAGGCAGAGTATCTAACTCACCCAAAGAAGCAGTATTAATATTAATTTTTCCTTCCGAGGAACTTACTGAAGAACTTGTTGTAATACCTGCTACCTCTTCTCGACTGGGTACAATTATCCTTTGCCCATCTATAAGTTTTGCTGCTAAACTCATCTCTACTTTGGATAAATCAGCATCTTCTTTTGGACCAGCAGCAAAGATAGCATCCTCTACTCTATCTCCTTGATAGAAAGTATAGACACCTGGATGTTCCACTGCTCCTTCTATATCTACTTTAATTTCTTGACTGCTTTCAGCTTCTTTAATCTCAACAGGTTCAGGTCTTTGATAAGAAAATAAAATTATTCCCCCACCTATTGCTATCAAGATTATCAAAAAAATTCCTATTTGAGTTTGATATTTTTGGATAAACTTTTGAATAAAATACATAAAAATTCCTTCAAATATACAATTGTAGTAATTCAACAAAACAGATTTTTAAAAAAGAAACTCGTTGTCCGTTTGACAAAAAACGACTTAGATAATTGTACATAGAAACTTGAAAAAATTCACATTCCAGTTTCCTGCTTCCTTATGTTTTTCTAAAGACGATAAATGAGTTTCCTATATCCTAACGTATTTCCTATAAAGTCAAACGTTTTTCGTAACTATTGATATTTATGGATAAAAATCACTTTCATATTTCCAAAATTTATTTTTTTTATACTTCTTGTATGATCAAAATTATCTGGAAAACTTCTTTCTAAAGAACAGCTATAAACCAAAAGCCCATTTTTCTTCAATACCTTAGCTAATTTTTTAATTATATCTAAATTTAACTCTCCTTTAGGTAAAAAAGCAAATATTAAATCATATTTAGATGTTACAACCTCAGAAAATTCATAGGCTGTAACTTCAAAAACTCTGGATGTTCCCAAAAAATTCAATTGACTTATTTTTTTTCTAATTAAATTACACTTTTGAGGATCAGACTCTACAAACTCTACTTTTTGGGCTCCTTTATTTAAACTGGCAATTCCTAATGATCCATCAGAGTAAATATCTAAAACTGTATTGTTTTTAATTTTTGGACTTAAATGAGAAAAAATCTGTTGTTTAATTTCATAAGGGATAACTATTCTTTCCCCTTTTTCTGAATTAACCATAAATATCCTCCTATTCCAGATGCCTAATTGTTACAAACTTTTCTATTTCTGAAATCAATTTTGGATGTTTTTCAAGTTGGGGGTCCTCCCCTAATAATTTCTCTGCTTCTTCCCTTGCTTTTTTAATCAAATCTACATCTTGTAAAGAAGCCATTCTCAAGTCTGGAATACCATGTTGTCTCATACCGTAAATTTCTCCCGGTCCTCTAATTCTCAGATCTGCTTCAGCTAGTCTAAATCCATCATAAGACTTAACTAATGTATAAAGTCGAGCAAAAATTTTCTTAGTTTTTGATTCAGTAAACAAAAAACAATAGGATTTAAATTTACTTCGTCCTACTCGTCCTCTGAATTGATGTAATTGAGCCAAGCCAAATCTTTCTGCCCCTTCAATAACCATAACTGTAGCATTTGGCACATCAATTCCTACTTCCACAACAGAAGTAGAAACTAAAATATTTATTTCACCCCGGACAAAATCGCCCATTATCTTTTCTTTTTCTTTTGATCTAAGCTTACCATGTAACATTCTAATATTTAAATCAGGGAAAATTTTCTTAGACAACTTTTCATATTCTAAAGTTACTGATTTCACTCCCAATTTATCTGATTCTTCAATTAAAGGACAAATAACAAAAGCCTGTCTTCCTCTCCTTATCTGGTCTTTGACAAACTTATAGGCTTTTTCTCTTTGTTGAGGTTTAACCAGTTGGGTGATAACTTTCTGTCGCCCCGGAGGAAGTTCAGAAATTATAGACAAATCTAAATCACCATATAAAGCCAAAGCTAGTGTGCGAGGAATAGGAGTGGCTGTCATAGTCAAAAGATGAGGACTATGCTTATCACCTGACTTTTCCCGCAGAGCAGCTCTTTGGGCAACACCAAAACGATGTTGTTCATCAATTATAGCCAAAGCTAAGTTTTTAAAATTAATTTTAGGGGCCCGTCCCGATTTGTCGGGACGGGAGGATGTGGTGGGTGGGTTGTAGTCTTGAATCAAAGCATGAGTTCCTATAACTAAATCTACCTTGCCTTTTTCAATCTGCTTTCGGATTTTTTCTTTTTCTTTCTTTTTAGTGCTTCCTAAAAGTAAAGCAATTTTTATTCTAAAAGGAGCAAGATAAGAACTGATTTTTTTGTAATGTTGCTGAGCTAAAATTTCTGTGGGAGCCATAAAGGCTACTTGCATTCCATTTTTAATTACTGAAAGCATAGCAATAACTGCTACAACAGTTTTTCCTGAGCCTACTTCTCCTTCCAAAAGTCTGTTTGAAGGAATTGATTTCTGTAAATCACGGAGAATTTCCCAAGCTGCTTTTTTTTGATCTAAAGTCAAATCAAAAGGCAGGCTTAAAACAAATTTTCGAGTTAGCCTTTCATCAAATTTACAAGCCACGCCTTTTTCCTTTTGCCAATTAATCTTTTGTTTCAAATTATTTACTTGAATTAAAAAAAGCTCGTCAAAACTAAGTCTTTTTTTAGCCTTTTTAAGTAAATTATGATTTTCCGGAAAATGAATCTGTTTTATCGCCTGCGATAAATCTATTAGATTCTGATTTTTTTTAACTTCAGAAGGTAAATAGTCTTCTATTTGTTCTACTAAATATAAAAGAGGCTTAATTTTATATCGAAGCCAACGGGAAGTTAAACCCTCTGTTTCCGAATAGGAAGGAACAATTCTGCCAACATGAGTAAGTTGTTCAATCGCCCACTCCGAAGGTTTTTGGGGCAAGCTTGTTCGATCACTATGTTTGTTCGATTGCTTGTCCCGATGGATATAGGGGCAAGCTTGCTGTAATTGTTTTTTGCTAACATTTTGAACATCTTTAACAACTTCATAAATTGGATTTTGAAAAATTAGTTTTCCCTTATCCTCTTCTACTTTTCCAGAAAATATAACTTCATAACCTTGTTTAAGACTATTAGTCAAATAAGGCTGTCTATACCAAATAGCTTTTATGGTTCCGGAATTATCTGCTATGGTTGCTGTGGTAATCATCATTTTCTTTTTATATGTTCTTTGATTTTTAATTTCCCAAATAGTTCCACAAACTGTAGCTATCTCTTTTAATTGTATTTTATTAATAGGAATAATTTGGCTGAAATCATTATATTTTCTAGGGAAATAAAAAAGAAGATCCTCGACTCTTTTTATGCCCAGGTTGTGCAATTTCTCTAAATATTTCTCACCTACTCCAGTGAGCTTGAAAACAGGAGTAGAAAGTTTCATAGTATTAATATTAAGGTTACGTCTTTCGGTTACGGTTAGGAAGTGCGTATCGTCTGAGGGTTACGAAGTTCGTCTACAAAAAATTCACGTAACCTTAACCGAATTTCGATACCAACTTCGTAACCGTAACCCTAACCGTTTATCTATTGGTTATCTTTATCTTCACAAATTTTCTCTTCCCTACTTGAATAATCATACCTTCATGGAGACAGATTTTGGCTTTAGTATCAACAATCTTTGCATTATCAACTTTCACTCCGCCCTGCTGAATCAATCTCCGTGCTTCTGATTTGGAAGAAGCTAATTTGCAAATTGTAAGTAAATCTATAAGCTCGTCACACTTTTTGGGTACCTCCACTTCGGGAATTTTACTTGGTTTTTCTTTTTTGGCAAAGACTTTGTCAAATTCTTTTTGAGCTTCTAAAGCTTTCTTTTCCCCTTGATAAAGTTTAACAATTTCATAAGCTAACTTTGCTTTAGCATCACGAGGATTTTTTCCTTTTTTCAGTCCATTTTCAATTCTGGTAATTTGGCCCGTAGAAACTCTAGTGCATAAAGTTAAATATTTTATGATCAATTCATCCCGAATAGACATTAATTTGCCATACATTTGATCTGGTTTTTCCTTAATATTAATCACATTGTTTAAAGTTTTGCTCATTTTCTCGCCATCTGTTCCTTCAATTAAAGTCAAAATTACAACCTGTTGAGGTTTTTGCCCATAAGCCTGTTGAACGGTTCTACCTGCTAACATGTTAAATGTTTGGTCAGTCCCTCCTATTTCTACATCTGCCTTTACAACTACTGAATCATATCCTTGCATTAAAGGATAGATAAATTCTTGAAGGCCAATTGTTTTTTCTTTTTTAAATCTATCTTTAAAATTTTCTCTTTCTATCATCTTAGCAACTGTAAATAAAGAAGCTAATTTTAATACTTCAGAAAAAGACATGGAAGAAAACCATGAACTATTATATAAAAATTCTGTCTTGTTAATATCTAAAATTTTGCCTATTTGTTCTTTATAGGTCTTCATGTTTCTATCTACTTCTTTTTTAGAAAGCTGTCTTCTTTCAGCCAGTTTATCTGAAGTATCACCTATTTGACCTGTAAAATCACCAATAATCAAAATAATTTGATGACCCAAGTCCTGAAATTCCTTCAATTTCCACAAAGGCACTGATGTACCTAAATGAATATAAGGAGAAGTGGGATCAATTCCAAATTTCACCCGTAATTTTTTTCCTGATTTTAATTTCTTTTCCAAATCTTTACTGACAATTACTTCCTCTACTCCTCTAGTTAAAAGTTCTTTGATGTTAGAAGACATAACAAACTCCCTCCTTTCTTTAGTATATCATTAGTTACGAATTAATTACAAATAAAACAAGACCAGAGACCAATTGAACAATTGACTCCGAGTTTATCGAGGGTGGAGGATAGAACAATTTGAACAACTTGAACAACTTTCTAGATTCGTGTTAAACTCGTGCTATCTTATTCGTGTGACATTCGTGTCTTTTTTCCAACATCTTGAACATTCTCACATTTTTGATATAATTTAGGTTGACTTAACACAAGGTGAACAATATGTCAGATTACAAAAAATCCAAAGCATTGGCAAAATTAAGCCAACTTAAGGTGAGCAAAAAGGCTGGGGCTTTAAAAAACTTCAGGAGATATCTTACCTGGAGAAATTTCAAAAGAGTTGTTTTGTATTCTGGGGTTGGTCTTTTATTGCTTATAATTCTGCTCTTTGCCTGGTTTGCTAAAGATCTTCCTTCTCCTAATAAAATTAATGCCCGAACTATTGCTCAATCAACCCAAATCTTTGATCGTGAGGGAAATCTCTTATATGAAATTCACGGGGATAAAAAAAGAACTTTAATTGATTTTGACCAAATGCCTCAATATATCAAAGATGCTACTGTGGCTATTGAAGATAAGGATTTTTATCGACATCATGGTTTTGATATCAGGGGGATTGCCCGAGCGGGTTTATACAACATCACCCATAAACAAAAAATGCAGGGTGGAAGTACCATCACCCAACAGTTTGTGAAAAATGCTATCTTAACTCCTGAAAGAACTTTCTCCAGAAAAATCAAAGAATTAATTCTCTCTATTGAAATTGAAATGATATATTCTAAAGATGATATTCTGAAAATGTATCTTAATGAAATTCCTTATGGCTCCAGTGCTTATGGGGTTGAGGCAGCTGCTCAAACTTTCTTTGGAAAGAAAGCCCAAAATTTAAATCTCCCTGAATGTACTTTACTTGCTGCCTTACCAAAAGCACCCACTTATTATTCTCCTTATGGCACTCATACTGATGAACTGGAAGCAAGAAAAAATATCATCTTAGACAAAATGGTAGAGCAAGGGTATATAACCCGTGAGGAGGCCGAGGGAGCAAAAGCAACAAAAATAGTTTTTTCAGAACAAAGAGAAAGTATATCATCCCCCCATTTTGTAATGTATGTAAGGGAAATATTAGTAGAAAAATATGGAGAAAAAATGGTGGAAGAAGGGGGACTGAAAGTAACAACCACATTAGACCCTCAAAAACAAGCTATAGCTGAAGAAGTTGTAACCAAATATGGAAACAAAAATGCCTCCTCTTGGGGGGCTTCCAATACTGCTTTGGTATCCACTGACCCCAAAACTGGTCAAATTTTAGCTATGATTGGCTCCCGAGATTATTGGAATAAAGATATTGACGGCAATGTTAATGTTACTACTCGTGATCGCCAGCCAGGTTCATCTATGAAACCCTATATATATGCTGCAGCATTTGAAAAAGGATATACGCCTGATACAACATTATTTGACTTAAATACTGATTTTGGCAACAATTATAAACCAAAAAATTATGACCTAAGCCAGTCAGGACCAGTTTCAATGAAAGATGCTCTAGCCCGTTCTTTAAACATACCTGCTGTAAAAACTTTATATTTAGTAGGAATGGAGGATGCTTTATCAACAGCCCATAAAATGGGAATCACCACACTAGGAGAGCCTTCCCGCTATGGACTTTCTTTGGTTTTAGGCGGCGGTGAAGTTAAACTTCTAGATCATACTGCTTCAATGTCCACCTTTGCTACAGAAGGTATAAAACACCAAAAAACACCTATTTTAAAAATTGAAGATCCCAATGGTAAGATTATAGAAGAATATAAAGACAGAGGAGAAAAAGTTTTAGATGAAAATGTTGCCCGGGCCATAAATGATGTTCTTTCGGACAATAATGCTAGAGCACCTGCTTTTGGTTCTTCATCATCTTTGAGATTGTCTCGAGAAGCTGCTGCCAAAACAGGAACCACTGAAGAATATAGAGATGCTTGGACTGTTGGTTATACCCCCAATCTATCCTGTGGAGTTTGGGCAGGCAATAATGACAATTCTGTAATGAGGAAAGGAGCCGCAGGGATTTATGCTGCTGCTCCTGCTTGGCATGAATATATGGAAAAAGCTTTATCCGGAATGCCTTCAGAAAGTTTCAATAAGTCTTATAAATTAAAAGGAAGTACAAGTGACAAAAAAGTTATTAAAGGGAAAACTGGCGCTCAGGGTGAAAAAATTAAAATCTGCACAACATCTGGCAAAAAAGCAACAGATCAATGTCCTTCTGAGGTTGTCCAAGAAAAAGAATTCTCTGAAGCCCATTGCATTCTGCATTATGTTGATATAGAAAATCCTTTAGGCCCTATACCCAAAAATCCCCAGGATGATCCCCAATATAATAATTGGGAGAAACCAGTAAAGTCTTGGGGTTACAGTCATGGAGGGGGCAATTATGCTCCAGAAGAAGATTGTGACATTCACACAGGCGGCAATAAACCTACTATTTCCATTACTTCACCTGCCAATGGAACTACTGTAAGTAATCCAATTACAATTACTGCTAGTGTGAATGCTCCTTTAGGAGTTGCAAGAGTAGAATTTTATTTTGATAGTACTCCAATAGCTACTGATTATAATTCCCCTTATGGGGCTACTTATACAACTACAGCAACAGGAATTCATAATCTTACAGCTCGAGTATATGACAAAGGGAATTATTCAGCAGAAGATAAAATAAAAGTTAAAGTTTCCGCTGATACTTCTGCTCCTGCTTGGCTTACAGCAACTGCAGTAAGTCAAGTGCAGATTAATTTATCTTGGGGAGCTTCCACTGATGATGTTGCAGTAGATGGGTATATAATTGAAAGATCAATGACAGGCGCAGGTGGCCCTTGGACACAAATTGACACTACTTTAGGTACTTCATATCCAAATTCTGGTCTTTTTAATAATACTCAATATTGGTACCGGGTGAGAGCCTATGATGCTGCTGGAAACAACAGTTCCTATTCCCCCTCTGCCACCGACACCACTTTCCCATAATTGAAAAACAAAATGTAATTTCTATTAAATAAAACCACCTAACCCAAACTTTTCTAGGTGGTTTTTTATTTTTTTTTACAAAATCCTTGACTTTTGCTTTTTTGTTTGCTATAATGTTTTATTCTTTGAAAATTTAACATTTTTCAACCTGAAAACTACTATACAGAAGGAGGTGAGGTTTAGAGGGACAGATTTAATGCCAGAACTTTGCGAGACCTTTAGAATCTTTGTACTAATCTACTACCCAGTCAGGAGGGGCACGGAGAAATGGAAACCATTACCGACCGAGAAATAGATCCTGGAACAGGAGTTGTTTTACTAACCTTCGAAGATCATGATTTAAAAAATCCTGATACTAAGGATAAGTCTCGTGTAAAAAAACTCAACGAACTTGAGCAGAACAAACAAGAGATATATTGGCGAGAACAGAAGTGATCTTATTCCGAACAAACCCCAACCTCTTCTATATGAAAAATCCCCCGCACTTATTATTGATTATAATATGCAGGAGAGGTTGGGGACCGAAGTTATTTATTATATATTCACAGCTTCGGTCTTTTTTTATATGTTTTCTATATAACACTATTGTGCCATGGCTTAAAAAGTGAAATATGAGAATTTACCAAACTATTTTGCCATGGCATGAAAAGTGGGGTATTTAAAATTACAAAAATATATTGTCCCGACTTTATACTTTTTAATTTAAGGAAGTCAGGATCCTCGATTACTTTTATTTACAAACTTTAATGATGAAAATCGGGACGGTCGCCAGAAAAGCGTTATAAAAATATTTACTGAAAATACTACTATGATTTAAGAAATCGGTAAATATTCTTTAAAAAAATTTCATCTTTTTGGAAACAAAAGGACTGTTCTTTATATAAAACCGCCAGGGGTGGCCTTTGGAATTTTGGGCATAGTCAACACCTACTCTGGTGGTTTTTATGATATCTTTTTTAAAAATTTTCTCTCTCCTATCTTCAACCCATAATCTATCAGAATTTACTAAATCTTCACCATTTAATTCTTTGGTAATTTTCATCCACCGGCATAACTTTCCTGGCCCATTAGTGAGAGTATAAGTATTAGTTCCAAGGAATATGGAATCTGTCTTAATTCTACTCATTCCTACTTGTCCCGTATTTTTCAAAAGCTTCTTATTCCTAATCACTAATTCCTTATTACTTATTTCTAATTCCCTATTCCTTCTACTTTCTACTGGTTCTAAGGCACGGATCAAAACAGCAGCGGGAAATCTTTTTTTCTCTGTTACAATATTCAAACACCAATATATTCCATAAATCATATAAACATAGGCATGGCCCGCAGAGCCAAACATCACTTCGTTTCGTCTTGTCTTGCCACGAGATGCGTGACAAGCATCATCATCCTGACCAATATAGGCTTCTGTCTCCACAATCCTTCCTGCCTGACCTTCCTGCCCTATTTGCCTTACCAAATATTTCCCCAAAAGCTCCTGAGCAATACTTAAAGTATTTCTATTATAAAAATTTCTGGAAAGTTTCTTAAATCTCATTTCATCTTCCTAAACTTCACTTCAGCAATGTAGATTGCTGAGACAAAATATTTATTTTTATTTAAATAAAAAACTGAGTAAATAATTAAAGGTTTATTTGATCTGACGGCCGGGGTATTCAATAGACCCTACTAATTTAAATTATAAATCTTTTATTATATTATAAAGCGACCTGAAAGGCCGCTTAAAAATTCTGTTTTAACCATATTCTTACATACAATAAATATAACACAAAAGTCCTACAATTGCTGCGCTTCCTACCACTAACACTACCCAAAAAACCTTATTCAAAAATTTATCCAATTTTTCATTTTTAATAATAGATTTACAAACCATATTATCTCCTTTCTATCTCTATACTAAAAATACCCCGTTTTCCAATTTTCATCAAGTTAAATTTCATAACTTGCAAACATTCGGTGTGTGTTAGGTTCCCACCAAATCCCCATTTTGAAAAACTTTAGGAGTAATTATATTATAACAAAACAAAAAGTGAGTCTTTTGACTCACTTTTGATAATTTCTTTTATAATTTATATAATTTAATTCCGTCACAAAGATGTGCGATCGCATTTTTTTGTGATCTGGGAATAAAAGAAAATTTAAGAATTAATTAATAGAAGACCTCTATTAACCTTGTCCGAAGACTCAACCTTGTTAGAGAACGGGTATCTAACATTTTTATTTTTTATTTACTACTCCTTTTGGATCTGTAAAGACCATTTTGCCCGCGACAGTCTGGAAAATTCTAGTTACTTCACATTTCACTGTGTCTCCAATATATTTATCTCCTCCTTCAACAACGATCATTGTTCCATCTTCTAGGTATCCTACTCCTTGTCCTTTTTCTTTTCCTTCCTGAATAACTTTTACTTCTAATTTTTCACCTGGCAAAACTACAGTTTTGATAGCATTGCTCAACTCATTAATATTTAATACTTTCACTTTTTGAATTTCAGCGACCCTATTTAAATTATAATCAGTAGTTAAAATCTTCCCTCCTCTTTTTTTAGCTAATTTAACTAACTTAGTATCTACTTTAGAGATTTTGGGAAAATCATCATCTATAATCTGAACTTCTACATCAGACTTTTTGGATAAAGTATTTAAAATCTCCAATCCTCTTCTTCCTCTATTACGTCTTAAAGGTTCCCCAGAATCAGCAATTTTTTGCAGTTCTTCTAAAACAAATCTAGGAATAATTAATCTCTCAGAAATAAATCCTATTTTAGCAATATCTTCAATTCGACCATCAATTAAAACACTAGTATCCACAATAACTCCCATCTCTTCCTGCTTTGTTTTTTCTTTGTCTTTTTTAAACCTTTCACCAAATTCTATAACTCCCGAGAAAAAATTATGAAAAACAGAATAGATTGTTCGTTTTTTAGAAATAAATAAAGTAGCTCCGGCAATTGCAAGAAGAATACTAACCACTAAAGGAAGCCACTGTCCTAAATTACCAGGAAGCCTAGATAAAGGAATACTAAATAAAGCTCCTACTAAAAGTCCTAAAATTACTCCGGTTAAAACAGCAAAGAAAGTGCCCAGGGAAACCTGAACTAATTTTTTAGTAAAATAAAGAACAACGATAACACAAAGGATAATTGCACCAATTAGATAATAAATAAAAGACATAAAAACTCTCCTTTCAAATAATAAATATGATAAAGATATAATAAATGAAAATTTAAAATGTAAAGTATCCCGAAAAATTCAAAATCTTTGATTTTGTAAATTTTAAGTGATCCCTTTATGTCCAAACGGGTATCTCAATAAACGTTTCTCTACAATATAAAACGATTTTGAATTAACGGGATCTCTAAGATGTAACCAAGCAAGCTTGGACATCTTTGGGACAAAATTACATATCAAAATGTAAAATTTTACTTGAATTTAAACTTTAATCTGTCATTTTGATTTTTGAATTTTGATTTTTGATTTTATTATAAAAGGGCTATTTTAATTGCTTGAGATATATCACCAGCTCTTAATATTTTAATCTTTCTTTTTGAATCTTCTAATCTAGTACTTTGAGGAACTAGGGCTTTTTTAAAACCTAATTTTTCTGCTTCAAAAATTCTTACATCTGAATGAAAAACTGTTTTTAAATCACCAGATAAACCAACTTCTCCAAATGTAACTAGCTTAGAATCAACGGGTTTGTTTTTATAAGCAGAAGCTACTGCCAAACAAATTCCCAAATCTAAAGCTGGTTCTGAAATTTTAAAACCACCTACAATATTACAATAAACATCTTGATTTAAAAGCCTAAGTCCTGCTCTCTTTGTAAGAACAGCTAAAAGAAGTTGGAGACGATTAAAATCTATACCTGAAGCTGTTCTTTTTGGATAACCAAAAGAAGTGGCTGATGTCAAAGCCTGCAATTCTATCAACATAGGTCTAGTTCCTTCCAAACTAGCTACAGTAACAGATCCAGCGGTAGAAGATTTTTCTTCTAGTAAAACTTTTGATGGATTTTCTACCTCGCAGAATCCTTTGTCTTTCATTTCAAAAATACCAACTTCTGAGGTGGGCCCAAAACGATTTTTAATATTTCTAAGCATCCGATATGTATGATATTTCTCTCCTTCTAAATATAAAACAACATCAACCAAATGTTCCAAAACTTTAGGGCCAGCAATACTTCCTGCTTTAGTCACATGGCCAATTAAAAAAACAGGGATTTTCTTTTCTTTGGCTGTATCTTTTAATCTCAAAGAGCAAAAATAAACTTGAGGAATTGCCCCTGCTTGAGAAACAATCTCCTGAGAATATAGTGCCTGAATAGAATCAATAATAATTAAAGCAGGATTTTGTTTTTCTATTGTATAAATTATTTGATCAATATTTGTTTCTGGTAATATAAAAAGATTACCGGAGGAAATGCCTAGTCTGTCTGCTCTAAGTTTAACCTGACCAGATGATTCCTCACCAGAGACATATAGGACATGAGTTCCCGCCAGAGGCGCCACACCTGCCGGCTGGGAGGGATTGGCCTTTTGCCGAGATGTGTTGTTATGAGTTATGTGTTTTTCTCTTAGATTATTCTCTACAAGCTTGCCACAAACTTGTAATAGCAATGTAGATTTTCCAATTCCTGGTTCACCAGCCAATAAAACTACTGATCCAGGCACAATTCCCTGATTTGTTCCTTCACCTCCTAATACTCTATCAAACTCAAAAATACCTGTTGAAACTCTTCCAAATTTTAAAGTGGAAATCTTATCCAGTCTTTCTGCAACAGTTATTTTTTTTAAATCTTGACCTCTTGATTTTTTCCTTCTAGTGGGGGTTATCGTTTCTACTAAACTATTCCACCTGCCACACTCAGGACATTTCCCCATCCATTTAGGAAAAGAACCCCCACATTCCTCACATATATAAATTACATTTTTAACCATAATAGTTTATTTAACAGCTATCTTTTTCTTTATTGGTTTTAATTTTATATTATCTTTATCTCTTGTTACTTTGACAGTTTCTCTTTCTGAAAATTCACCAGATAGCAACCCTTCAGCTAAAGGATCTTCTATTAAAACTTGAATTACTCTACGCAGAGGCCTAGCACCATTTTCTGAATCAAAACCACGCTCGGCCAACAGATTTTTAGCCTTAGGAGAAAATTGCAAAGTTATTTTCTTTTCTTCTAATCTTTTTTGCAAATCATAAAGTTGAAGACTAACAATTTGCCTAATAGCTTTTTGATCTAGTGGTTTAAAAACAATAACT
Source organism: uncultured Candidatus Saccharibacteria bacterium (assembly GCA_964345445.1). GTDB lineage: Bacteria > Patescibacteriota > CPR2_A > CAYFQT01 > CAYFQT01 > CAYFQT01. Next base: position 41,876 of record CAYFQT010000026.1, on the reverse strand, counting down.
TTATCTACTCGATTTAGAAACTCTGGTCTAAAAACATCCTTAACCTCTGTTAATACTTTTTCTTTTATTCTATGATAACTTTTCTCTATTTCTTCCTTTTGGTTCTTTTCTGTTGCCTGAAATCCTACCTTAGCTTCCCGATTTAACTCTTTTATACCTATATTGGAAGTCATAATAATTACTGTATTTTTAAAATCAACTTTTTTACCTTTAGCATCAGTTAAACATCCATCTTCTAAAATCTGCAGGAGTATATTAAATACATCAGGATGAGCCTTTTCTATCTCATCCAACAATATTACTGAATATGGTTTACGCCTTACTGCTTCAGTTAATTTTCCACTTTCTTCATATCCTACATACCCTGGGGGAGCACCAACAAGCCTGGAAACATTATGTTTTTCCATAAATTCAGACATATCGATTTTTACTAAAGCATCTTCTGATTCAAAAATCTTAGAAGCTAAAGTTTTAGCCAGTTCAGTCTTCCCTACCCCTGTAGGCCCTAAAAAGATAAAAGAGCCCAAAGGACGTTTAGGATCAGAGATACCTATTCTTCCTCTTCTGACACATTTAGCCACAGTTTCTACTGCTTTATCCTGACCAATAATTCTTTGTTTCAAAATTTTTTCTAATTTGAGTAGATTTTCCATTTCAGTTTTTATAAGTCGAGTTATAGGAATTCCTGTCCAAGAAGAAACTACCTCTGCTATATCCTCAGCAGTAATTTCAATTTTCTTACTCTCTTTTTCTTTAGTCTTTCCTAGACGTAGTCGTTTGGATTCAGCTTTTAATCTCTCCTCATAATCTCTAAGTTTTGCTGCTTCTTCATAATTTTGCTCTGATACAGCTTGTTCTTTTTTGGAAGCTATTTTTTTAATTTTTCCCTGTAATTCTTTAATTTGTTTAGAAGGGTGTTTGAGCTTAGCCCGAACTTTCGAAGCGGCCTCATCTATTAAATCCACTGCTTTGTCTGGCAAGAATCTATCTGAAATATACCTTTTGGAAAACTTAGCCGCAGATTCAATAGCACTATCTGTAATGATAATTTTATGAAAGTCCTCATAATTTTTCCTAATCCCTTTTAATATAGAAATAGTCTCTTCAACTGTATTTTCTTCCACAACTACTGGTTGGAATCTTCGTTCTAAAGCTGCGTCTTTTTCAATATACTTTCTATATTCATCTTGTGTTGTTGCACCAATACATTGCAATTCTCCTCGAGCCAGAGATGGTTTTAAAATATTAGCCGCATCTAATGCTCCCTCAGCAGCACCAGCACCAACAACTGTATGTACTTCATCAATAAATAAGATTACATCGTTTGATTTTTTAACTTCTTCAATCACTTTTCTAATCCTCTCCTCAAATTCTCCTCGATATTTAGTTCCCGCAATCATAGAAGCTAAATCTAAAACTAATATTCTTTTTCCAAGCAAATTATCAGGTACATTACCTTCTATAATTCTTTGGGCTAAACCTTCTACAATAGCTGTCTTACCTACCCCTGGTTCACCTAAAAGAACAGGGTTATTTTTAGTTCGACGATTTAAAATTTGAATTACTCGCTCAATTTCCTTTTCTCTTCCAATTGTAGGATCCAATTCGCCAGATTTGGCCTGTTTTACTAAATCAGTACTAAAATAATCTAAAGCAGGGGTCTTTTTTCTGCTTTTTATGGGTGGAGATGGAAATTTCATTCCCGCAGGAATCATTTTCTCCTCTAGCTGAAACTGATCTTCTGAGGCTGATCTTTTAAATAAACCTTCTATGGATGATTTAATTTTTTCTGGATTAACTTTAATGCTTTTTAAAATTACATAACAGGCAGAATTTTTTTGAGATAGTAATCCTAAAAGTAAATGCTCTGTGCCTATATAAAAATGATTATATTTTCTAGCCATATCCACAGCAATTTCAATAGCTCTTTTAGCATGTAAAGAAAGACCTTTTTCTGTCTTTGTCTCAACAATTCCTCCTGGAGTAAAATCTAAAACCAAATAAAGTTTTTCTAAATCTACCCCGAAACTACCTAATATATCTGCTCCCAAACTTCTTCTTTGAAGAAGAATGCCCAAAAGTAAATGCTCTGTGCCTATATAAGAATTACCTAATTTTTTGGCTTCTTTTTGAGCAGCAATTAAAGCTTTTTTAGCATTTGTAGTAAATTTATCAAATTGTTTATAATTTTTAGAATCCATATTAAACCCCCTTAATTAGTTATTAGTTATTTCTTTCCCTCTTCTTTAGTCTCCTTAGATTCTTCTTTCTTTTTACTTGTAGGCTCTTTCGGTTCTTTCTTTTGATTTTTTACATCTTTAGAATCTCTTTGCGTCTTTGCCGGCTCTGTTTCTTTCGGGGCGGTTGCAGCTTCCTCCTCAGCTCCCTTGATATCAATCTTCCAACCTGTAAGTCTAGCAGCCAAACGAACATTCTGCCCTTCTCTTCCGATAGCCAAAGAAAGTTGATCAGCAGGTACAATTATCTTAGCTTCTTTTTTCTGTTTATTAATTTTTATATCAGAAACTTTAGCTGGTGATAGAGCATTGGCTATATATTTAGTTAGATCAGAGTCCCATAAAACTATATCAACTTTCTCATTGCCTAATTCAGCTATAATGGCCTGGGCTCTAGTTCCTCTCTGACCTACACAAGAACCTACTGGATCAACCCCTTCGCGAGAAGAAGTTACGGCTACTTTAGAGCGAGATCCTGCCTCTCGAGCAATAGATTTTATCTCTACTGCACCAGCTAAAATTTCAGGAACTTCCAATTCAAATAATCTTCTAATAAATCCAGGATGAGCACGAGATAAAGTAATTTGTGAACCTTTATTAGATTGTTCTACACCTAAAACATAAACTTTAATTCTTTCACCGATATAATATTTTTCGCCAGGAATCTGCTCAGAAGGAAAAATTATCCCGTATGTTCTTCCAATATCTACTATAACATTTCTACCTTCCATTCTTTGAACCATACCAGTTAAAAGAGTATTTTCTTTATCTTTATATTCATTGTATATCAAATCACGCTCAGCCTCTCGGATTCTTTGAATAATAACCTGTTTAGCTGTCTGAGCAGCTATTCTTCCATAATCGGATGGGGTCTGTTCAATTTTTATTTTATCCTCTATTTTGACATTTTTTTTATTTTTCTTAGCCTCAGATAAAGAAATTTGAATAAAAGGATCTTCTACCTCATCTACTACTTCTTTAATGACAAATACTGAAACATTACCTGTTTTTTCATTAATTTTTACTTCAACTTCCTGATTCTTTTTTCCATAATCTTTTCTATAAGCAGCCGCTAAAGCTGCCTCTACAGTAGAAATTACAACATCTTTTGGTAAGTCCTTTTCATCACAAATTTGATTGATAGCAGCCATAAATTTTGTTTGAATCATATATTTTCCCCTATTTCACCCTGCTCAGCAGGGTGAATGGGCCGTTCCAGTCGCTGCAAGCGACTGGAAATAGGCCTCTTAAGTCAAAACAAAGTGGGCCAAAACCCACTTTTTCATAAACCATTCTATATCAAACATAGCATTCTAAAAACCAAATGTCAAGAGGAATTCCTATGCACAGCATTCTTAATTAATTCTATTCTTTTTATCTCTCCTTTTATACCTAATTCTACTGCAATTACATCAATCCTCCAAGATGTATCTTCTTGCTCTTTCTGTTTTAAGTAATATTCTGCTGTTCTAATTATTTTATGTTGTTTACGTTCTGTAACCATTTCCTCAGGTGAACCAAATCCTGAACCTGTTTTTGACTTTACTTCTATAAAAATAATAGTTTTGCCTTGACGGGCTATGATATCAATTTCTCCAATTTTACATTGAAAATTTCTATCAATAATTTCATAATCTTGATTTTTTAAATATTCTGTAGCTTTTTCTTCAACTTCCTGCCCTAATAATCTTTTATCTATCATATTTATTCCCTATTAATATTTTAATGGGAGCATAAGATTTTCTATGAATCTTACATGGTCCTATTTTTTTTAAAGCCTCTTTATGTTTTGGTGCAGGATATCCTTTATTGTTTTTAAAATCATATTGAGGATATTTGCTATGATAGGCAATAAGTAATCTATCTCTAGTTACTTTGGCAATAATCGAAGCACAGGCAATAGACAAACATAAACTGTCTCCTCCTGTAACAACCTGACATTCTACTCTTTCTTTTAAATAATTCCAATTACCATCTAATAAAACAAAATCAGGCTGGATATCTAAATCTTCCAAAGCTCTTGCTCCTGTCAATTTTATAGCCTGAGATAAACCCAATTCGTCAATTTCTTCTTCCGTTGTTTGCCCAATACCAATAGATTTAGCTCCCTGTTTTATTTTTTTATACATTTCTTCTCGTATTTTAAAATTTAGTCTTTTAGAATCTCTTATTTTGTATAATCTTCTATCCATTGGTAATATCACTGCTGCAGCCACCAAAGGTCCTGCCCAAGAACCTCTCCCCACTTCATCAACTCCAGCTATAATATTATAGCCACAGGATATAAGATTTCTTTCTTGTTTTGTATGAGGAATAATTTTTTTCATAATTCTACACCAAAGGTGCTAATTTTAATCTTTATAAAAAATATATTCTAAAAATATTATAACACTCTTGGATAATTTTAGATACTAATAATCCAATAATCTTCGGTTATACAACTTCCATTGTCACAAAAATATGCGATAGCTGAATTTTGTGATCTAATGTTATTTATTTTAAATTAAAAGATAAAAAAATATTATAACACTAACTACTAGATATTTTGGGTACTTAATATAATTAAACAAAAAAGAGACCCTTTATAGTGTATATCAGTGCAAAGCACCGGGGTCTCCACACCCAAAATTCTCAATATTTTTCACTAGGGATAAGGTGGAAAGATTCTACAAGGCTGCAGAACCTCAATTGATACCTTATCTCCATATTTATCAAGGTATGACTGAACATCGTCTGCTTTTATTAATTTATTATTAACTATCTCTTCACTTAACTCCCTTACTTTACTATTACTTAATTTATAAATTTCTTTCTTATTTAGTTCTAAAACTAAATAACCTTCAAGACACGAACAATTTATTGCAATTTGTCTCTTACCAAAATCTTCTAACATTTCTGTATCCATCCCTGCCCCTGTATTTACTAAAGAAAACAGACGATTTTTTGAATTACATTTAAAACAATGCTTTCCATATCCTTTCTCACAACCATCTTTCATTTTAAATCATTCCTTTCTCAATATTTTCCTGAAAAAATCTTACTCTATCTATATGTACTGTTTTTGACTCCTTTACTGATTGAAGATTGCCACATATTCTATCAAAGCAAAAAGTTTCTCCATCTTCTGAAAGTAGAATTCTCTCACCATTTTTAAACTCACGACTACAATATAGATAAGAACATTTAGTATTAGGACTAGAATAAGAATCTATTGTTGTCATATTCTTCAACTTCTTAAGATTTCTCTTTTTGCACTTTTCCTGTACCTTTACAATCAGGACATTCTTTAGTACCTATAGAATGAAAATGGGTATGTCCAGGAATTCTACCAATTCCAATATTAATTTTTCCTTTACCTCTGCAAGTTGGGCAAATTTCTTCTTCTTTTGACTTTTTCTGACTCATTTTTTTCATCACCTTTTTAAAGTGCAAATTTTCCCAAATTTTATCAGGATATCTAAATATATTATATCAAGAATTGTTTGTCAAGCTCAGTTTGATTTGTCAAATTTAATTTATAAAAATATATAAAAAGAACATGGCGCATCAAAGTATTAGTAGAAAACCTCGAGTGAGATTTAAAACTTTCTACTTTGATGCGAAATTCCACGTTCTTTACGATAAATATTATTCAGTTTTCTTTATTTTTTAGCAAAAGCTCTCAATCTACGCCCTGCGGCTATACATAGAGCTCCTATTCCAAGTATTGCTACAATAATCAAACTACCAACAGAAAAACCACCAGTTATGGGTAAACGATCCACTTTCTGCACCTCCTTTATTCCGGTATAACTTGAGGATCTAAATCTCCAAATGTCACCTTTTCAGGAAATTCAAAAAATAATTTATATCCAGGTTCATAAGGAGCTGAATGAAAAAGAATAGCTTTATGATAATCATTTTCCTTAAGCCATTTTCTGACCGCTTTAGCATCTTCTTCTTCAGAAACTCTAACAGCAATAGTATTGATTTTGTTTTTTTTAGCCTTTTTTACAACTTTGTCTGCTTCTCCAACATTGGCATTAACTTTAATCAAATCCAAATCTAGCTTATATTTCTTATTCAAAGCTTCAAAATAACGCCAAGGAGTATCACAATATTGATCTGGATAACCTTTATCAGTATATTGAACACAGATAGACTCCGAAGTAGAAAATGCTAAAGGTTGGTCGCCAATTACTGCCTCTTCTTTATGCTTTTTTACTGGAGCAGTACCAATAATAGTACCTTTAATTTCATAATTATTATTGTAACCTAAGATTTGAGATCCAAAACGATCACAAGGAGCATAGCAATTAATACCTCTTTCAGCTAAATATAAAGTAGCATCAGCTTTAGAAGGCAAATCCATACAAGCAACTGCCAAATAAGGTTTAGGTTGAAGTCCTGCTGTCAAACCAGCTATAGAATTAAAACCATGAGTATCAGGTAAAATTACTGAATTATCTTCTTTGATTACTGAAGGATAGTCTAATTTAGAAGGGTCAATTTTAAACTTATAGTCACTTTCGGCATCAGCAGCATAATAATCTTCATCAATTTTAACTGCTTTAGTGTTACCAAGCGGTATCACCTCAATTTGAGAATATTTCATCAACTCCTTTATTCTTGCTCCCTCCATATAAGGAACTATTTGATCAGGAGATTCTGGCCGAGTATCAACAGACACTTCTTGGTTAAAAGGCGAATCTTTCCAATTAACATCTCTTAATACTCTATCCACTTGGGTTACCACTTGTGCTTTCTTTGGCACTATAATTTTTGAACGACCTAAAATCACCTTTGGAGCTGGTAATCTTTCCCAAGCTTCTTTGTCTAAATTATCTTCTGATTTTGAGTCAATTTTTGTAGATGATTTTTTTGAATTACCTACAAAATAATACAACCCTACTATTGCTAATACAAAAGTTAGTAAAAGAAAAGCAACAATAAAAATCAACAAATTCCTACGGGAAATCTTTTCCATACTCACCCATCTCCTTCCATTACAGCTATTACAACAATACGTTTTTTGGCTGAACCAGGAGGATGACATGTAGTTAAAACAAGAAAGGATTTTTCTTCTTCAGGTGGATCTAAAATCTTTATATAATCAGCCGAAATAATCTTTACCTCCAAAACTTTATAAGTATAAACAATTGATTCTTTGCTTAAGATGACTTTGTCCCCTTTCACCAATTTGTCAATATTACGAAAGGGTGAACCATAAGTTGTCCGATGACCAGCTATAGCACAAACTCCAGTCTCACCAGGTAAACAAGTTTCAGGATAGTGACAAGCGCCATATGAATCCAAATACTTTTTATTAATACCATAAGGGAATTTTTCTTCATATTCTGTAGGATAAACCAACCAATTAAGATTAATCTTCGGAATCTCCATCTTGTAGGGAAATTGAAGAGAAATCTTTTTCTTTTTTATTATTCTAAATTCATTAATTCCCTTAACAGTTTTGTTCTGAAGGCCCTCATTAAATTTTTTTAAAGATCTCTCATTCCTTTTACTGACTAGGTAATTCTGATAAGGATATTTATAGAACAAATAGCCACCAGTTGCCAAAAAACCAAAACTTAATATTATTACAAACAAACCAAAAAGATAGATTATCTTTTTTAGTGTATCCAATTCAGAAAATCTCTTTTTATAATCTTTCAAATCTCCTACCCCTCCTCTAATATCAATGTCCTTTTTCCCAAACACTTAAACGTTTTTTTAAAATCCATTCCTTTATAAATGATTCAAAAAAGAAAAAAGAATTTACCCATCTGGTGACAAAAAGGAAAAAAGGAATAGATAATACTGCAACTTTTAATTTCTTAATTTTATACCCTTTTATCAGTATGGGAATTAGAACAACTATTAAATCAAAAAGTATCCATATACAAATCAATTTGACCATAAAAGATTTTGAGTGAATAGAGAAATAAATAGAAGTTCCAAACATTAAAGGAAAAATCGTTCCATCCAATAATCCTGTTAAAATAATTAGACTAAGAACAGGATTTTTAAAAGTAAAAATATTCCTTTTGTGAATGGCAATATTTTGAAAGAAAGACCGATACCATCTTCGAATTTGAGCTTTAAAAATTGGAAAAGTTTCTGGCTCTATAGGATAACAAATAGCATTAGGAACATATGCTACTTTCTCTTTTCTTGCCAAATAACCCCAAGTAAGATCCATATCTTCAGCCATTGTTCTCTTTTGAAAACCTCCATGATCTATTAATTTTTTAGTATTAAAAGCTGAAAAACAACCAGAACAAACCATTATTGCATTATATTCTTTTTGAATATTCTTATAAAGTGTTATACCAAAAAGATATTCTATAAACCGCCCCTTTTCCCAAACAGTTCTAATCTTCTTAGGAACAATAAAACCACAAGCTGCGACTGCGGGTTTTTCACCTTTAAAAGCATTAAGAATTTCTTCTATAGCATTAAGGGCTAGAATAGTATCACCATCAATAGTAATAACAATTTCTGTCTTAACATAAGGCAAAGCAATATTCTGAGCTTGGGCTTTAGTTCCTTGATTGACCTCAGGTCGAATTACCTCAACTCCTTTATAACTCTTGGCTATTTTTCCTGTCATATCTTCTGAACAATCATCAACCACAATTATTTGATCAGGTAATCTAGTTTGACTGAATATGCTTTCTAAAACAGTAGCAATAGTCTTTTCTTCATTATAGGCAGGAATAACAATACCAACAGAAGGTTCAAATACTGAATTTTTAGATTTCATTACTTTCTTTTACACCTCTTTTCCAAATAAATATTAAATTATAAAAGTACAACACTATAGTTAGTTACTTAAAAAAGTAACCAGAGATTATATACTAACAAAGAACTTTTCCCACTGTCAATACTTTTTTTGAAATAAAATATAATATAAAATAAAATGGCTCCATTGAGCCATTTTATATGTCAGATTTATTTTTAGTCCTGTTAGGATTTTTCCTTTCTTTTCTTTTTATCCTTTGAAGTTATATCAGCAGAAGAGGATGTTTTTGTCTCTTTTTGTTTTGATTCTTTCTTTTCATCCTTAATCTCTTCTTTTTTCTTCTCTTTTGACCCTTCCTTTTCTACCCTGCCCTCTGAAGTTTTAGTGGAGAAGGGTTTTTGGGATTTTTCCTTAACTTCTGGTTTTTCTTCAATTTTCTCTTTTGGCGTTTCAGTGGGCTGTTTTGCCGGCTCTGTTGTTGCAATTTCCCACTCACTTAATTCCCCCTCTTTTTCTCTCATTTTTGCAGCTCTACCCCGCCTTTCTCTAATATAATAAAGTTTAGCTCTTCTTGTCTTTCCTTTTTTTGTAATTTTAATCTTAGTAATATTAGGAGAATGAATAAAAAATGTTTTTTCTACACCAATGCCTGAAACGATCTTCCGCACAGTAAAATTAGCCCTAGCTGTCTTCATTACTCTTTTCCGAATAACAATACCCTCAAAACTTTGGGTTCGAGTCTTCCCCCCTTCTTGAATTTTCTGGTAAACTTTAATTTTATCTCCAGGATTTATTTGAAGGGGTTTATTTTTTATTTGCTCTTTTTCAAAAATCTCTAATAGATCCATTTTAACCTCTATATTGTAGAAGAAAATGTACTTCTCGACTTCCCCGATGGACATCGGGATAGCTCGAAGAATAAATTAGTTATTGTACTCTATATTTTATACCACAAAAAAATGAATTAGGCAATAAAAAATCAATAAAAAAAGCAGGGTAAAAATATGAGCGGGGGGCGCTCTATTTAGCCCTGCATATTAAACGGATGGACAAATAGAATTTATTTACTATTTTACTTCCGATAATTTTCAATCTCATTTTAATTACTATTCAGTTTTTATTTATTTTTTATACATCATCCTTTCTTAAAATAGAAACTGACAAATTTACCTTAGGCGGGGCAAAATCATACTAAAATTACTATCCTTTTTCTTTAAAAATATCTCCCCCTTTGTACCTGAGTTACATCAACTTTTGACGAAACAAGCATAGAATTCATTAAAGAATTCTCTGATATCTTGGGGGACTGCTCGTTTAGAACCTTTTCCACTATACTTCCTAAAAGTTCTGTTGGATTGCACTCACAATGTTCACAATCCGAACTTCGAGCTATAGTACTCCATTTGACTACACTATCTTCATATCCTGGTTCCATAAAATCAAATTTCTTTCTCTCTTCCCTAAGTTGAAAACAAAAACCGCATTTGATATCATTAAGAATATCTTCTATTTGGGAAACCTCAAGAAAAAGAGAACACGAAGCACATAATTTCACTTTTGTCTTATCTTTCATAAAACTACCTACTGAATTAAAAATATTACTAAACTCTGTGGGACTTAAAGATCTTATCCCTTTTTCTAATAAAAAAGAACGACTCCCTTCTATATTTAGATTTTCAACTGCCTTTTTTAGAAATTTTAAATTTCCATTTATTTCTTTCTGGCAAACAGGAAAACAAAGACTTTCTCTAACATCTTCTGACCAGATCCTTTTTCTTCTATCACACATCTTTGTACTCCTTTTCTTTATAATTTTCTACGAATTTACTGCAAATAAAAGCAAGTAAACCTTTCCATTTTTCACCACCTTCCTAAGCTATATTCATATAACTTAATTCTTAGACAACAGTCTAAATTGTGATTACATAAAGAACAGTCCACCAAATTCAAAAATGCTTTAGCTCTTTCCATTATCTTGCTCTTATCACCTCCATTTTCAAGACATAGCTCTGACTTCTCAACTCTTTTTTTACACACTCCTTGATCATACAACAACATCACTCCTTTTTTATGAAACAACCTCTACAATAATATCTTCTGAATATCTTCCTGGACAATTAATGCACTCTATACCTAAATCATCCCTCCTTTGATAATCAATAATGGAGCTTAACCTCTCTAATTCCTCTCCTGTTAATTTTAAAATATTATTTTTCACTTCTTTTAATCTTTCTTTTATTTTCTCACAACCATCACATAAATCATCCATCCTCCTATCTCTCCCTTCCAAGTTCCAAATTCAAAACTAAAAGATTTTCAAAGAACTTAAAAAATAAAAATACTCGTAAGAACACTTCCTACGATTTACGATTTTTGCTTTTATTTTTTATTCTGTTTATATATTATCTAAACATTTACCAAATGTCAAGTCTCTGCAACTTCTACTTTACCATTTTTTAATACTGAACTTAGTTGTTCTTTTAATTCATCAGAATAATCTATTTTATAAGGTATATCCAATCTTTGTAATTTATTGCTTTTTGAAGGAATATATAAAACTACCTTGTCCTTACCTCTACGTTCAATTAAAATCTTTTGAATTTGTTTTAATAAGTTAATATCTGAATTTTCAGGAAATTTAATGAATACTGTTTTCTTCTTTATTAAACCTTTTGCATTTTGTTTAGCAGAAGAAAGTTTTAAACTTTTTTCAAAATTAGAAGCTTTTTGTTGATTAATTTCGACAACATCATTACACAGAATTTTAATCTGATTATCTTTAGTATTAATTACTCCTTCTACTAAAACAACATTATCCTCCTGCCAAACCCCGGAAGTTTTTTTAAACAGCTTAGGAAAGACTAAAACTTCTACACTCCCGGTTAAATCTTCAATTGTCACAAAGAGCATAGGTTCAGAAGTTCGAGTGAAAACTTTCTGCACAGCAGTTATAATTCCCCCTATTTTTACTTTTTTGCCCACACAATCAAAAGATAAACTATCTAAAGAGATGGCTTTATGATTTAAATATTCTTTTATAGAAGATAAAGGATGGGAAGAAACATAAAGTCCTAAAAGTTCTTTTTCCCAAGCAAGTCTTTGTTTCTGAGATACCTCTTCTATTTTAGGAAGCTTTAATTTTGGCAAAAGATCATCTTGGAGAATATCAAACATATCCATTTGACCATTTCTAAAATTTTTATGAACCATCTGACTATAGGCAATAATTTGATCTACTCCAGCTAACATCTCTTCTCGTTTGCCTAAACGATCTTGTGCCCCTGATTTTATCAAACTCTCTAGGACTTTTTTATTAACTTGGCCGGGATCTACTCTCTTTATAAAATCATCTAAAGAAGAAAATGGACCTTCTTTTTCTCTTGCAGAAACAATACTTCGGATTGCTCCATGACCTACATTTTTTATAGCTTGCAATCCAAAACGAATATGACTGTTATCTAAAACTGTAAAATAATCAAAACTCTCATTAACATCTGGGGGCAAAACAGAAATCCCCAGTCTTCCACATTCTGTAACTTCTTTAGCTATCTTGTCTATATCATCACAATCAGCCGTTAGGAGCGCTGCCATAAAGCAAGCTGGAAAATGAGCTTTCAGGTAAGCAGTTTGATAGGCAATATGAGCATAACAAGTAGCATGAGATTTATTAAATCCATACCCAGCAAAAAATTCTATTAATTCAAAAATCCTTTCGGCTATTTTTGGTGAAAGTCCATTTTTAATACAACCAGAAATAAAATGTTCTTTTTGTCTCTTCATCTCTCGAGGCAACTTTTTTCCTACCGCCTTGCGTAATGTATCAGCCTCAGGACCTGAATAACCAGCCAACTGTGTAGCTATTTGCATAACTTGTTCCTGATAAATTATTACCCCGTAGGTATCTTTTAAAATTGGCTCTAATCCAAGATGAAGATATTTAATCTCTGATTTTCCTTGTTTTCTATTTATAAAATCTTCCACCATGCCACTACCTAAAGGACCTGGACGATACAAAGCTACTATAGCAATAAGATCATCAAAGCAAGCAGGTTTAAGTTCTTTGATATAACGGGTCATCCCTTCGGACTCTAACTGAAATACTCCTACAGTTTCTCCTTTCTGTAATAATTGGTAAGTTTTTTCATCATCAAAAGGAATATTCTGTAAATCAATCTTTTTTCTATGAGTTTCTTCAATTATAGCAATAGCATTTTGTAAAATAGTAAGATTAGAAAGTCCCAGAAGATCTATCTTTAAGAGCCCAATTTCCTCAATATCATACATTGAATATTGAGTGGTGGCTGTTACCTCACCCCTAGTTGATTTTTGAAGAGGAACATAATAAGTTAAAGGTTCTTTGGAAATAACCACGCCTGCAGCATGAGTGGAAGCATGGCGAGCTACTCCTTCTAATTTACGAGCCATTTTAATTAATTTCTCCACTTGAGGATCAGAATCAGCTAAATCTCTTAACTCAGCTACCATAGATAAAGCTTGGTTTAAAGAAACATTCCAAGGAATTAATTTAGCAATCCTATCTACATCTGAATAGCTCAAACCCATTGCTCTACCTACATCACGGGTAGCATTTCTAGCGGCCATAGTTCCAAAAGTAACAATCTGAGCTACATGATCAATGCCATATTTTTGGGCTACATAATCAATAACCTCTCCTCTTCTATCATCAGCAAAATCTATATCAAAATCTGGCATAGATATGCGATCAGGATTTAAAAATCTTTCAAAAAGAAGACTATAATCCAATGGATTCAAATCTGTAATATTTAAAACATAGGAAGTCATACTCCCAGCAGCACTTCCACGGCCGGGTCCCACTAAAATACCTTGGTCTTTAGCATAATTAACAAAATCAGCCACAATTAAAAAATAAGAAGCAAAACCCATCTTTTCAATAACAGAAAGTTCATATTCAAGACGACCAGAAGCTTCTTTATTAATTTTTTCCAACTGCTGTTTAACTTGCCCTGAGCGAAGTCGAAGGGCTATTTTGCTGTTTTGTTCTTTGGTCTTTTTGTTCCCAAATTTATCTATAAATCCTTGGTAACACAATTTTCTTAAATAACTAATATCTGTATATCCTTTGGGTACTTCAAAATAAGGTAATAAAACTTTTCCTAATTCTAATCCCAAATTGCATCTTTTAGCAATTTTTACTGTATTTTCACAAGCAGAAGGAATATCAGAGAAGGCTGAGATCATTTCATCTTTTGATTTCATAGAAAAATCTCCACCTTTCATATCCAATCTTTCTTTCTCATCCACAGTTTTTCCAGTCTGAACACAAAGCAAAATATCATGAGCCTCGGCGTCTTCACTTCTTATATAATGAATATCATTGGTAGCAACCAAAGGAATGCCCACTTTTTTATTTATCTCTATCATCCCTTGAGTTGATTTTTTCTGATCAGGAATTTTTGGGTGATGCATTACCTCTAAATAAAAATTTCCTGGGCCAAAAATTTCTTGATATTCTAAAGCTATTTTTTGAGCATCTTGAATATTATCTGAGATAATTGCTTGGGATATCTCTCCTTGAAGACAACCAGAGAGAGCAATCAATCCTTTTTTATATTTCCTTAGTAAATTTTTATCCACTCGGGGTTTATAATAATAGCCTTCAAGATGAGCTTTTGTAGTAAGTTTAATTAAATTTAAATAACCTTCTTTGTTTTTAGCAAGTAAAGTTAAATGATAGAAATTAGTATCTAATTTGGAAGTTTTTTGATCAAGTGTTTTAGAAGCTACATATACCTCACAACCTATAATTGGTTTAATTCCCACTTTACAAGCCTTATTATAAAACTCTATAGCCCCATACATTACGCCATGATCAGTCAAAGCCAAGGCATCCATTCCAAGCTCTTTGGCTCTATTTAAAAGATCATCTATTTTTCCTAAGCCATCTAAAAGACTAAAATGGCTATGGGTATGTAGATGCACAAAATTAGCCATATTTGTTCACCCCTTTAAATTAAAATCCTAATTTCTAATATCTAATTTCTAAACAAATCCTAATATCTAAATCCAAATGACCAAAACAAATATAATGTTTAGAATTTTGAACATTGGAATTTAGATATTGTTTAGGATTTCGGATTTAGAATTTTTACATCATCTTCTTTCCTTCCTTCTTTTCTCAAAATACAAAAGACTTGCAATCACCGTAATTATAACTCCCACAACCAACAAAACTATTGCTAAAACCCAACTGAAAATAATATTGGTTACTCCTACTACAATATTAACAATATTTTGTCCTAGTGAAGTATGAGACAAAAACCAAACTATTGTAAAAAATAAAACTATATAAATAATAATTTTTTTAAGTGCTTGTTTTTTAGAAGGATAATAATAATGAAAAAGAAGTAATAATCTTTCAGAAATAGGTAATTTCTCTGATTCTTCTCCTAAATCAATTATGGCTTGCCTATAGGCAGAAATAGCATCTTCTAAATCCAAAGAAGAAAGATTATAATCTATTTTATTAATAATCTTATCTCGTATATCTCTTGCACCAAGAAGAAAATTGATATTGGTAAATTTTTCCTTGGCTGCTCCAATCTTCTCCTGGGTGGTCTTGCCAGGATAACCTTTATCTTTTAATGCCTTGGCTAATAATTTATCAGCTTCTAAAACAGCTAAAAGAAAAGAATTGATATTCTTCTCTTCCAAATATTTCTGGACTTTGGACCAACCCGTTGTAACTTCTTCATCTTCTTCTATTGTAACTTTTGCTTTTCTTTTTCTTCGCATTATTTTTCCTTGGTTTTAATATAACACAATTAACTTATCTTATAAAATTTCTAATATCTAATTTCTAAATCCTAAATAAATTCAAAATTCAAATTTTCCAATGTTCTAAACTTATATTGTTTTGTTATATAATCTATACAATAAAAGGGTGGTTGGGTGGGGCTGTGGTAGCATTTTGGTCATTTGATATTGTCCCGAAGGGATCCCGTTGGGATTTAGGATTTAGTATTTAGAATTTCGGATTTAGAATTTTGTTTCTTTATTAGTCATTGGGATTTGATTAGAAATTAGCAATTGTTCATTAGTAATTCTCAATATTCTTCGAATTATTTCAATTTTTCCTTCAATATCTTATTAACCATCTGAGGATTGGCTTGACCGCGGGTAGAAGCCATTGTCTGCCCTACTAAAAACTTAAATGCATTTTCCTTTCCTTCTTTATAATCAGAAACTGCTTGTTTATTTTGAGATATAATTTTATCTATAATTTTCTCTAATTCTCCTTCATCACTAACTTGTCTTAATCCTTTTTTACTCACAATTTCCGAAGGGGCTTTTCCGGAATTAAACATTTCTACGAATACATCTTTGGCTATTTTCCCTGAGATTTCTCCTTTGTCAATTAATCCAATAAGCTCGGCTAAATCCTTTGGTTTAATTTTGCATTTGCTAATATCTATATCTTTATCCTTAAGTAAATATTGCAATTCCGTTGTTATCCAGTTGCACGCCCTCTTGGCCTTTTCGTGATTTAATTTGGATATTTTTTGAACTGTGTCTTCAAAAAAGACAGATGTTTCTTTCTCAGAAGTTAAAACCTGAGCATCATACATTGACAGGTCATATTCTTTAACAAATCTTCTTTGGCGCTGGTTAGGCAATTCAGGTAATTTCGATTGAATTTCTTTTACTTGTTTTTTTTCAAATTCCAATGGTGGCAAGTCTGGTTCGGGAAAATAACGATAGTCTTCTGCTTCTTCTTTGCCTCGCTGGGAGATTGTTCTGCCTTTATCTTCCATCCAGCCTCTAGTTTCTTGAACTATCTTGTCCCCACTTTCTAAAATATCCTTTTGCCTTTCCACTTCGTAAGCTAAAGCTTTCTCTACAGCCTTAAAAGAGTTTATATTTTTAATTTCCACCTTCTCCCCCAACTTTGGACTTTGGATTTTGGACTTTGGACTTAATGATATATTAGCATCACATCTCAAATTTCCCTCCTCCATATCAGCTTCAGAAACATCTAAATATCGCAAAATACTTCTTAACTCCTGCATAAAAATCTTTGCTTCAAGTGGGGAGCTTAGGTCAGGTTCTGTAACAATTTCCATAAGTGGAGTTCCGGCACGGTTAAAATCAACCAAACTATAATCTGCCACCTCTGGACGTAAAGTCCCGTAGGGACCACGTCCCTTTACGGAATGAATTAACTTTGCTGCATCTTCTTCCATATGCAACCTAGTGATTTTAATTCTTCTAGTATACATCTTATTTTGGACTTTAGACTTTGAACTTTGAACTTTTGACTCTGGCACATCAATATCCAACCATCCTCCTACCGCTAAAGGCATATCATATTGGGATATCTGATATCCTTTGGGTAAGTCCGGATAGAAATAGCTTTTTCGATCAAATTTAGTGAATGAGGAAATTTTACAATTTAAAGCCAAGGCGGTCTTTTCTGCCCATTCTATAGCTTGCTGGTTTATCACTGGAAGAGTTCCAGGCATTCCCATACATACTGGGCAGGTATTAATATTTGGCTTGGCATCCACTGAATAATTATCACATCTGCAGAACATTTTAGATTTTGTCTTCAATTGTACATGGATTTCTAATCCAATTATTGTCTGATATTCCATATTTCAACTCCAATATTTTAGACCAAAGTTCTCCAATTTTCCTTATAATATTGAAATTTTTTATCAAATTTTTCTTTAGGGGTAATTTGTACTTCTAAACCTTTTAAATTTTGTTCTAATTTTTTATAAATCTTTTCTTTATCTGCTTCATTACCTATTTTTTCCAATTCAACAATATAACCATAGCCTTTTGTATCATCTAATAAAACTTTTATATCATTCCATTTATATATTTTTCTTTTTCTAAACCATCTAATTTTCACTTCAAATCCCAAATTTATAAGCAAATCTTCTAATTTTCTAAAATCATTTCTTTGGCACTCAATTTCTATCTCTTTTCTATGCTTATCATGAATTTTTCCTTCTTTTAGAATTAAATATGCTTTCTTGTTGTCTCTTCGAATTCGTAAATCTTTTTCACCAGAAAAATATACAGTCTCTTCATTTATTTCATCTATAAAACCCCCTTGTTGATTCATTATCTCTATTAATTGTTTATATTTATGTTCAGAAATAAAACTCCTCACTTCAACTTCAATATTAGACATTATAAAACTCCCAAATCCTTTAAAACTCTTTCAAATCTTGTGATGGTTTTTTGGGCTTCTTGATGTAATAATTCATTATCAACCTCATGGACTATTCTATTGCGGCATTTGTGGGCTTTCCATAATTCCGAATAAATTTTATATGAAGAAAATCTTTCTTTTGCTGCTTTCATACAATCAGCCATATTATCACCAGAATATCCTAATTTTTTTAAAACAAAATAGACTAATTTATCCCCTTCTAAAACAGCCTGTTTGCTTCTGCTTTCTCCCTCAAGCTGCAAAAGTTGCTGAATCTCTTGCCATTTCCTCTGGACCATTTCTTTTTCTGATTGTGTAAGAAAGTTCTTTTTACCGTCTTTAGGTAAAGATTTATTTATAAAAATAAATAATACCCCACCCAACAAAATAATTATTCCAAAAATCAATAAAATCATATAATCCATATTTTATTCTCCTTGAGGAACCTCTACAGGCATCTCAATCGGTTGGCTTTCTATTGGTAAATCTTCTGTTGGAATATCAATAGGTTGGCCTTCTGGTCCAGGAAATTCTGAAGGTGCTACTTGAACTTCTTCCTCGGAAATTGTGACTTTATTAATTAAAACACCCTCTTTTGGGCGAGATACTTCCCCTTGTCCATTATCCTCTGTCTCTACATTGGCAATTTGATCTACTATTTCCATCCCTTCTAAAACTTGACCAAAAATCACATAATTTTTAGGTAAACCCCCACCAGATTTATCCCCATGCATAATAAAGAATTGGCTGCCATTGGTGTTAGGACCGGAATTAGCCATAGCTACAATCCCCGGGGTATAATCTCTGTTTTCAGTTATCGGCTCATCTTCAAATTTATATCCAGGATCTCCTGTGCCGTCACCCTTTGGGCACCCCCCCTGGATCATAAAATCTTTTATTATTCTATGAAATTTTAACCCATCATAATATCCATCCCGAGCCAAAACTACAAAATTATTTACAGTTTTAAGAGTTTCTTGGGTAAACAATTCTATTTTGATATTCCCCAAAGATGTTTCAATTGTAGCTGTATACTTTTTTTGGGTATCAATTTGCATATCCGGCGCTTGAGAATAGGTCCTCTCCCCTGTCTTATAAGATTTAGGCTGTTTTTTTATCTTATTAATTTTCACAACCATAATAATTATTCCAACAATTAAACCAACAGAAGCCAGAGATAAAAATACAATTCTTAATGTCAATTGTTTTTTATCCTTTTTTTCTACTTCTTTTTGCTGTCTTTCTAATTCTCTTAATCTTCTAATTCTGGCTGCTTTACCCATATGTGCTCCTAGTTATCCGTTATTAGTTATAAGGAGTACTACTTATTCCCTATTCCTAATTCCTAACCCTTTATTCTTGATTCCTTATTACTTA
Source organism: uncultured Candidatus Saccharibacteria bacterium (assembly GCA_964345445.1). Taxonomy (GTDB): domain Bacteria; phylum Patescibacteriota; class CPR2_A; order CAYFQT01; family CAYFQT01; genus CAYFQT01. The sequence continues at coordinate 22,336 of CAYFQT010000026.1, read as the reverse complement.
TTACTATTACTTTATACTTGGCTTTAATTTCCTCCACCCCTCATCTTTTGTTGCCTGTTCATAGATATAAGCTGTTTGTAGAATTTTCTCTTCTCCCCACTGAGGACCTATTATTTGTAAACCTACAGGTAATAATGAGCTACTAGGGGTTACTAGGGGTTGCAAATTGTTACTAAAAGTATTTTTATCAACTCTCTTTAGTAACTTTTTAGTATCCTTTTGGTAACTTTTAGTAACCTTTTTAACTAGTCCACAAGGAACAGAAATTGCCGGCACTCCGGCTAAATTAACCGGTACTGTATAAATATCCGATAAATACATAGTCAATGGATCATCTAACTTTTCCCCGAGTGGAAAAGCAACAGTTGGTGAAGTAGGAGTTATTAAAACATCCACTTTAGAAAATGCTTTGTCAAAATCTTCTTTTATTTTTGTTCTAACTTTAGCAGCTTTTAAGTAATATTGATCATAATAACCTGAAGATAATGTATGAGTTCCTAACATTATTCGCCTTTTTACCTCATCTCCAAAACCTTCTGCCCTTGATTGTAGATAGACATCTAATAAGTTTTGAGAGTTGAGATTTGAGATTTGAGTGGTTGAATATCCATATTTTATTCCATCATATCTGGCTAAATTAGTGGAAGCTTCTGAAGGCATAATTATATAATAGCAAGCTAAGGTATATTGAGTATGAGGTAAGCTAACATTTTCAATCTTGGCTCCCCTTGACTCTAAAACTTTAATCGCTGATTTTATCTTATCTTCAACTTTTTTATCTAAACCTTCCCTAAAATACTCCTTAGCAATCCCAATTTTTACATTTTTTAAAACTTTGAACTTTGAACTTTGAACTTTGAACTTTTTGTCTACGCTTGTGCTATCTTCCCCATCATATCCAGAAATAGCCTCCAAAACTGCTGCTGCATCTTCTGTATTTTTTACAAGTGGTCCAATTTGATCCAAAGAAGAGGCCATAGCCAAAAGACCATATCGAGATACTCGACCATAAGTAGGTTTTAAGCCTACACAACCACAAAAAGAGGCTGGTTGGCGAATAGAACCACCGGTATCAGAACCCAGGGCATAAATGCATTGTGAAGCTGAAACAGCCGCTGCAGAACCTCCTGAAGAGCCACCAGGAACTCGGGATGTATCCCAAGGATTTTTCGTAGGACCAAAATAAGAAGTTTCACAAGAAGAACCCATGGCAAACTCATCCATATTGGTTTTGCCAATAATAATAGCACCAGCATCTTTTATTTTTTTAACAACTGTAGCATCATAAGGCGGTTTAAAATTCTCTAAAATCTTAGAACCAGCTGTTGTTAAAATTCCTTCTGTTGCCATATTGTCTTTTAGAGCCACTGGAATTCCATCAAGTTTACTCAGCATCTTTCCAGTTTTAATCCGTTTGTCAGCCTCTTCTGCTTGTTTTAATGCTTCTTTTTCTGTGACTGTAATAAAAGCATTAATCTTATTATCAGTCTTTTTAATTCTATCCAAAACTGCTTTGGTTAATTCAACCGATGAAGTCTCTTTATTTTTCAGCTTCTTATGAGCTTGTAAAATTGTAAGATTTTCTAAATTCATTTTAATTAGTAAATATAAGTTACTAATAGTTGCTAATAGTTGCTATAAGTTACTAAAGGTTGCAAAATTATTTTTGCCACCTTACTCTCCAAGTTTTTTCTTTTTGCATTTTATATAACGAATCTATATATCTATCAATTAAGTATAAAGATTTTTTACTCAAATTACTTAAATTAGTATACTCCAATTTTGTAATTAAATTATCTTCATAACAATCATCAATATCACCATCCAATTCTCCTAAAGAGCCTCGGCTAACTTTAACAGATTGAATAAATAATCCAATTGAATCTCGTTTATATCCTTCTATAAAATTCTGTTTTGCTGATCTTGTAGCGTCTCTCATTTGTCCAGCTAATCTTGGATGAGTCTTAGCAAATCTCTCAGTTATTTTATAAATCAGTCTTCTTAACTCACAAATATTTTTCCAAACTAATAATTTTTTATAAGCTTCCTCTTGCATATAACCTCTAGTAACTTTCTTAGTAACCATTAGTAACTTCTAGTAACTCATAGTAACCTTTACTCTTCTAATACCGCTTTCACTTTCACACACCCTTCTTCCTGCATTGGCGCATTCTTCAACAATTTATCTTTTGATATCTTCTCCTTATCACTTTTTACTTTATCCTCCTCCATTACATTTTTAAGTCCTGTTATTTGGGCAATTGGCTGGACATTTTTTGTATTTACTTTATTAAGTTGATTTACATAGTCCAAAACAGAAGAAAGTTGTCTTTCAAACCTCTTCTTTTCTTTTTCTGTCAAACCTAAACGAGCCAACATAGCAATATGTTCAATTTGCTTCTTAGTTAATGCCATAATAACCTCACTATTTGCTAAGTGCTAAAAGCTATGCGCTAAGTGCTATTTAAAAGTATAACATCTCAAATTATATTTGACAAAGAATTTTTAGTATGATAGATTAAGATATCAAAATATATTGTCCTTTGAAAACAACATATTAATCTATCTAAAAGGAGTGAAAGAAAATGTCAATTTATGATCTCAGATGTGATAGCGATGGATGTGGAAAAGAAAAAATAATTGAAAGAACCTCTGATGTAGAGGGTTTAAACTACCATAAAAAAGCTGCAGGAAAAGCTGTAAAAATTTATTTAAGTCGAGGAAATAGAGAAGCTTATAGCGACAAATATCTATTATGTATTGAATGTTATAATGATTTAAAATCTTTATTTGCGGGCAAAAAGTCAGATGGAGGCACTTGTACTTTGTGTGGATGTGAAAAAGGATTTAATTATCTTTTCCGCATCCATAATATGTTTCCTGAAAATCTAAGAAAAGAAAGATGGACATTTTGCGAGGAATGCAAATACAAAATTTTACCTCGTTTAGGCGAAAACCCCTATAATCTCCAAACTATAGGAGCAGAAAAAAAGGAAAAACCGCTGACAGATGATTCCTGTAGATATCTAATTGGATAACCAGATAAACAAAAATATTTTAACAAGTATTGAATATGTTCAAGAAAAATTCTTTAAAAAGATGTGATGGTGATGAAATGGAAATATAAAGTTTGCTATTTCAAAATTAAAAACCTAGAAGAAAAAAAAGACTTCAAGAAAGAATTAGAATCGAAATTAAACGAATTTGGCCAAAAAGAATGGGAATTAATTTATTTTATAAGACAATCAACATTCACTCCAATTATCTTGATTTTTAAAAAACCAAAAAAATAACATATCTAAAACTGGGTCGGTACCCAAAACACTGACCCAGTTATTTTTTTATAATACTAATTGTGTTTGATATAATATCACTGATTTTTTTACGCAGATTAAGAGATAGATTGTACAGATATTTTACAAATATATAAAATTTATACAAAAATTGGACTAAATTTTTACAACGCTTTTCGGCCGATCGTAAAATAGTGTTGTAAAAACTTATAACTATATAACTACACTATATTAATAATCTTTAATTACTGATCTTGAACTACTAGTCTTGTAATTTATTGTTGTAATTAATTATAGGGATTATTTTATCATTTTAAGAAATTCAAATTCATCAATTGTCTTTATTCCTAGTTTTTTAGCTTTATCGTATTTAGAGCCTGGTTTGTTACCTGCTACTACAAAATCTGTACTACGACTTACTGAGGTGGAAACTTTGCCCCCTAGGCTTTGAATTACTCTTTTGGCATCATCACGAGAATATTTTTCCAAAGAACCAGTTAGGACAAAAGTTTTTCCAGCTAATTCCCCTTTCTTTTTCACCTCTGGAGGTTTAATTGTGATTCCTACATCTTTTAATCTTTTCAAAAAATTCAAATTTTTCTTATTGTGAAACCAAACATAAATACTTTTTGCTACCTTCTCCCCCACCCCTTCTATATTTTCTAATTCCTCCAAAGAAGTCTTTTTAATTTTCTCCAAACTGCCAAAATGTTCCGCCAAATCTTGGGCAGAAAGCTCTCCAACATGTCGAATTCCCAAAGCAAACAAAAATCTTCCCAAAGAAATTTCCTTTCGAGCAGAAATAGATTTTATAATATTAGAAGCTGACTTTTCGGCAAATCTCTCCAGAGGCTCAAGATCGCCTTCTTTTAAAACAAATAAATCAGCGACATCTTTAATTAATCCTTCTTGGATTAACTGATCAATAATCTTTTCTCCCAATCCATCAATATCAAAAGCAGCTTTGGAAACAAAATGAATTATTTCTCTTCTCCGCATAGCAAAACAATTTTTATTACTACAGCGAGCAACTGCTTCTCCTTTCAGACGGATAACCTTAGAGCCACAAATAGGACATTTGGAAGGCATTATAAACTTTCTAGTATTTTTTGGTCTTAGGTTGGGCAAAACCTGGACAACCTCCGGGATTACATCCCCAGCTTTTTGGACAATTACAGTATCCCCAACTCTTACATCCTTTCTTTTAATCTCATCCTCATTATGCAAAGTTGCTCGAGAGATAGTAGAACCAGCTACTTGGGTAGGTTTAAAAATTGCCACAGGGGTTAAAGCACCAGTCCTCCCCACTTGAACTTTAATATCTTCAAGTACTGTTGTTGCCTGCTGGGCAGGAAATTTATAAGCAATCATTCCTCTGGGAGCTTTGCCAACAACACCTAATTTCTGAAAAATTCTATTATTATTAACCACTACAACAACACCATCTACTTGAAAAGGAAGCTTGTCTTTTTTGTCTGCCCAGTTTTGACAATAATCAATAACTTCATCCAAGTTTTTACAATATTGAGTATATTCAGATGTTTTAAATCCTAACTCAGTTAAAATCTCATGTTCTTCCTGGTGAGTTTTTTGTCCTAAATCAGTAATAACATCATATAAATAACTACTTAGATTACGAGAAGCAGCAACCCTAGGATCAAGTTGTCTAACACTTCCAGCAGCCAAATTTCGGGGATTAGCATATAATCCCAAACCTTTTTTTTGGCGCTGCCTATTAACTTTCTGGAATTCTTTTTTAGACATAAAAATCTCCCCCCGTACTTCTAGCCTGCCTTTATAAGGATTTTTGTATCCAGAGGGTTTTTTATGTATTTTTAAAGGAATACTTTCAATAGTTTTCAAATTTTGGGTTACATCCTCTCCTGTTTTCCCATCCCCTCGAGTGGCTCCGCAGACTAATACTCCATTTTTATATATTAAAGTAATAGCAAAGCCATCAATTTTTAACTCAGCAAAATAATCTAGTTTCTCCCCAGGGACAAGCTTACCTATCCTCTCCTCCCAAGCTTTAAGTTCCTCAGAAGAAAAAGCATCACCTAAAGAAAGCATGGGAATAGAATGCCTTACTTTCTTAAATTTCTCCTGTGGCTTCCCTGCTACCCTTTGGGTGGGCGAATCAGGAGTTATAAGATCAGGAAACTGCTGCTCCAGTTGGGCAAGTTCATGTTTTAAAGAATCCAAAGCAGCATCTGTAATTTCCTGCTTGTCCAAAACATGGTATAAATAGCGATGGTGATTGATTTCTTTTTTTAGTTTTTCAATTCGCTTTTTTGCTTGTTGACTATCCATAAAAACCCTAAATTAAAAAGGTGAGTAATCTCACCTTTATTATAACGGAAATTTAACATTAACAAAATAATTGGAATTTTTTGTCTGAGGACATCTCCAAAAAAAGTCTTTTTTTGGGCATTTACCGGAAGTCCAATAAATAATAATTCTTTAAGTAGAGGGAACAAAATTTGCGCACGAGGTCCCCGAAAGTCGCTTCGCTCCTACGGGGTAAGCTGTTCGAAAAACAGCTCCGTTTATCCCGTTTTACGGGGCAGAAGCAAATTTTCGTTCCCTGAGCGATTATATCAAATAACCTCACATCATCTATACTTAATTATTCAGAGATAAGTTTATAAATATACCTATCTCCTACTCTTTCTCCTTCAGGATCAGTTTCATCTTCTAAAATACAAATAAGTTCATAACTGGTCCCGTCAGAAAAATATTCATAATAATATTCAGGGAATTTAGGATCACGAGGCATAGAAGGCAGGTAATCTCCTATTAATACTTGAGACAATTCATCACTTCCATCTATTTTAATAATTCCGGAAAATGCAGGATATTGACTTGAATTATCATCGGCATATAATTCCAAAGCAGCTCCAATCTGATATAAATCACTTTTTCTTTGAATATCATTAATGCTTGATTCGCTTTCACTAATTGTACTACTTAGAAGATGACCTAAAGGAGAATCTATGATATCACTTTCTGAAATATCAGTAATTTTCTTAGTTTCCTGAGGTTTTTTAATATTAATAGGTTTATTAAAATTAGAATATACGATTTCTAAAGAAATGTTAATTTTATCTTGATTTTTATAAGCTTCTATTTTTTTATCTTGTGAGGTACCTAAAACTTGATCAAAATGCAAATAAGGAGCAAAACTAGAAAAATGTTTTTCAAAAATGGAAGCTATTTGTTCAATAACATCAGAAGGGAAAGTAAAAGACATATTTATATTCATTCTCTGGATTAAAAAATCTTTTTTAGAAGCCCAAATCTCCCCTCCGATTTTTAAATTATTTAAAAGACTAGCTTCTTCATAAGTCAGGTCTTCATCAGTTAGATCTTCCAGAAATTTTTTAGTATCAAAAGTTATTTTATAATGATAACATCTTACTCCGCTTAATGTCTCTGATGGTAATTTCTCTACCTCTTGGAAATTTTCTTGAGAGTCTGAAAAATCTTCAAAATTTGAAGTACCAGAAGAAAACTGCTGATAGGTATCTTCTATCCATAATTCCCCAAAAATTTGGGGAATTTTATAATAAATACCTTCACCATCTGTAATATATTCAATTTTTATTTCTTTTAAATCAGAAGCTATATCAGAAGGCAAAAGTGAACCTAAGGCAGAAACTAAAAATTTTGTATCAACAGTCAATTTTACTCTTTGTTTATCAGGAAAAACAGTATCGCCATAGGCCTCAATAGGAATTTTTATATTTATTCCTTCAGATGATAAAAGCAAATCCATATCCATTTCGGTATGTACTGCCTCTAGTTTATCCATCTGGGTATAAATCTTTTCTATAGCCTCCCCTGGATCTCTGGGCAAACCTAAACCCAAAAGGTCTCTTGCCCAATAAAAATCACCTTCTACAATAGTAGCTGCTGCCACCCCACCTGCTATAAGTAAAAAAAATATAAGAAAAATAAGTGCAATTTTTCGGAAAAATCTATCTTTTCTGGCTGCTAAAATTTTAGACTTTCTAATCAGGTGCGCAGGAGGAACTATTGTTTTAATATGCCACTCAGCGTCTGTTTTTTCAATATTTTTTTGATCTGAGGATAATTTTTGATTTTCATTTTCGGGCATAAAAACTCTTTCCTTTTTAAGCCATTTCTCTAAGTTTAGCAATTCTTTCCTCAACCGGTGGATGAGTGTTAAATAAACCAGCAAACCAACCTCTTGATTTTCCTTTATGTTCTTTTAAAGGGTTGGTTATATAAAGATGAGCAGTGGCTTTATTAGCTGCTTCAAGTGGTTCTGTATCACCAGATATTTTCTCTAAAGCCCTGGCTAATCCTTCAGGATAGCGAGTTAAAAGAGCACCTTTTGCATCAGCCAAAAATTCTCTTTTACGAGAGATAGCCAATTGAATTAAAGTAGCAATTATAGGAGATAAAATAGCTAAAACTAATCCAACAATAAATAATATCATACGCAGTTGTCCTGCACCTTCACTGTCTCTTCCTCCTCTTCCCCACCAAGTCCAGCGTAAGAAAAAATCAGAGAGCAATGCCACTATTCCCACCAAAACAACAACAATGGTCATTAATCTAATATCATAATTCCCGATATGAGAAAGTTCATGAGCAATTACTCCTTCCAGTTCAGGCTTATCTAATTTTTGCAAAAGTCCAGAAGTTACACAAATTACTGCGTGTTTGGGATCTCTTCCTGTAGCAAAAGCATTAGGTGCAGAATCGGAGATTATATAAATTCTAGGTATAGGAAGCCCAGCAGTGATACATAGATTTTCTACAATATGATAAAGCTCTGGGTTCTCACTATGTTTAATTTCTTTTGCTCCAGAAATAAATAAGGTAATCTTATCAGAATACCAGTAAGAAGAGATACTCATTACTATAGCGAATATGACTGCAATTGGAACAATAAAAGGATTATCTAAGGCTTGGGAAAAAACCCAAGCTATTCCAATAATAAATATTAAAAAAATTCCAATTAAAATAATTGTTTTTCTTTTATTAGAATCTATTTGGTTATACAATTCTTACTCCTTAAATTTAAAACTTTCAATTACCTTATCTTCAGTATTGATTAATTTTAAAGAAGCTTCAATATCAGTAACAAATGCAAAATAATACATCTTTTTTTCTTTTATTAAATATATCCAGACTACTCTTGCCTTATGTTCTTCCTCAGAAAAAGTAATAATTTTTTTCCAGGCTGGTATACCATCAATTTCTATGTCATTATTTTCTATTTCATTCAATCCAGGATATTGTTTGGCAAAAAATTCTAAGACTTTATTCATTCCTTCTTTAAATTCTTCATCCTGTGCAGAAGTGACAGGTGAATCAGAAGGAATATCTGTCTTAGTAATCATAAATAAAGTAACATTTTTACTCTCTTTCCTATCAACATCTCTACCCATCATAACTAAAATATTCATTCCTGACATTTCTCCAACAATATCGCCAAATACTTCTTTAGCCTTCTCATAATCCTCATCACTCAATTCCTTCCAGTTGGCTGGGTGATAAAAACTAAATCTACTTCCAGAATCTGTATACTTTACCATTCGACCAGGCCAGTAAATGAAAAAAACTCCAATTAAAATCCCTACAATAACAAAAAATAACAATTTCTTATTTACAGGTTCTCTGAGAGAATGTATAACTACATTGCCCAAGGGGTTTGTTCGATAAGTAGGTTGAGGTACTTCAGGAGATTTGACATCGTTATTATTCTCCAAATCACTCTCCTTATATATTATTAAATCCTATTTTTTTACTTTTCAAATTTTACTTTGGGGGGTTCTTTTACTTTTTCTTTTTCCCCTTCTTCTAATTCGAATAAATCACGATGTTTAAAATTAAGCACACCTGCTATTAAGTTGTTAGGAAATTTCTCGATTTTAATGTTGTAATCTCTAACATTTCCATTATAGAATCTTCGAGATGCTTGAATTTTATTTTCTGTGTCAGTGAGTTCAGTCTGCAGGCTTAAGAAATTTTCATTAGCTTTTAATTCAGGGTAATTTTCAGCTACAGCAAAAATTGATTTTAAAGCTCCAGCTAACATATTCTCCGCTTCTCCTTGTTCTTTGACTGATCCCGCAGCAATAGCTTTTGTTCTAGCCTCAGTTACTTTTTGAAAAACCTCCTTTTCATGCGCTGCATATCCTTTAACTGTTTCAATAAGATTAGGAATAAGATCATATCGACGTTTCAATTGAACATCAATATCGCTCCAAGCCTCATTTACTCGGTTTTTTGAAGTTACTAAACTGTTAAAAATAGCAATAACCCAGAGTATAATAATTCCTATTATACCCAAAAACACCCATGTTAGATTCATAATTTACCTCCTCTAAAATTAATATTAATATCTTTAATTAGTTCTTAGTTTTTAGTTCATTTTTTTTAGTGCTTTAGTTATTTAGTATCTCAATTAAGGTATTTCTTCTCCTTTCTCATCATATTCTTTATACTCTCCTGTACTTTCTCCTTTTGTTTCTCCCGTAGGAATTATCAGTTCATCTCCTACTTTCAAAGAATATGGCTCTTCTAAATTATTAGCTCGGGCTAAGTCTCTCCAATCTTCTATATCAAATTTAACTGCAATAGAAGAAAGAGTATCACCGGATTTAACAATATAAGTTTCTCCTGTAACTTCTCCTGAAGTATCCTGATCAGTTGTATCCTTATATTCTGTTTCTTGTTCCTGTGTTTCTGTTTGTTGACTTTTAACTTCAGAGCTGGTTTGTTTTCTTAAAACAACCCACCAAAAAATACTAGCTATAACTACACCTACTACCAATCCAGCAATAATTGGACCTTTCATTCCTGATTTTCTAGGTTTAGGTGGTAACTTTGGTTTAGTTTCAAATTGGCTTTGTGGTTCCATATGTCACTCCTTAGTTATTAGTTATTTCTGCCAGAGGCGGATCAGCCTCTGGCAGAAGTTATGGGTTATGAGTTATAAGTCTTATTTTTACTAATTCCTATCCCCTATCTCTTATCTCTTTACTCTACTCTTACTACTTCTTCATTATACTCTTTTCCTTTAATTTTTACCAACAAAAAATGAGGAAAATCTGCTTGGCCAAAAACAGGTATCCTGTGAGTTGGTCCTCCTGCTCCCCCAGTTATAGTAATAGGTATCCCTCCCTGAGAATAACTTAAATGGTTATGAATATGCCCTGAATATATTTTATCAATTTTATATTCCCTGGCTATATCTAAAAATCTTTCAATCCTTTGGTCTGATTCTTTGCCTTCAAATTCCAATAAATCAGAGGTAACAAAAGGACATTTTGGAGGTTTGTGAACAAAAATAAAAACTAACTTTTCTTTATAATCCTGTAAATCATTTTCCAACCAACCAAGCTGTTTTTCTGAAAAAACATTCTCATCTGTTGTATCATCTAAAACTATAAAATGAACATCATTGTAATTCCAGGAATAATAAGTATCACCGAAATATTTTTTAAAAAATGAATCACTATTTAGAACATCATGGTTTCCACAAACTACATAATAAGGGATTTTCAGCCCGTTTACAAGAGATTTAAAATCTGTAAATTCTGATTCGGCTCCAACCCTAGTTATATCTCCTAAATCAACTAAAAATTTCACTTGATTTTCATTGGCCTTTTGAATAATTTTCTGATACACTTCTTCGTTTGTATGACTATCCCCGCAAACAATGAAAGAAAAATCAGAATCTTTAGTATTCTCTTGATTTCCTTTGCTGCCGCCAAAAAAAGTTCCTCCCTCTTTTGGCAAATAGCTATATGTAAAATAGCCGGTGATTATAACTAATGCAATCAATAAAATTGGTAAATATTTTTTCAAACTTCCTCTCCGTCTATAATTTCAAAAAATCTTATTCTTATTCTACCATCTTAAAATAAATTAGTCTAATATAATCTTTATTCTGTTTGTTTAATAAAATAATTACACAAAAAGCCCACTTTTACTCATTTATATTTATGAGTTTAATGTGGGCTTTTATTTTTTGTAACAAAAATAGGCCATAGCTGAATTTCGCAACAAATTATAATATAACACTATTGTGCCATGGCTTAAAAAGTGTTATGCCTAAAAATTATTTAAGAATTAGACAAAAGAAAAAACCGCCAAGTAGATGTTTTTTTAAAACAACTAAATGACGGTTTACCTATATAAGGGTAGGAAAATTTTCTACTATTATTTTTCATCTTCTTTAGGGACAATGTCACGTTTTGTTATTTCAAAAAAATCTGATAAAGGATCTGGGGCGAAACTATATCTGATATCATCTTGACCTCCGAATCGCCCTGTCTCATCATAAGGTTTGCCGATTTTTCCTTCTACAGGAAAAAACATAATTTGAGAGATTGCCATTCCTTTCCTAAGGGCAAATCGGTAGTCACCTGAGTTAGTTAATTCTAAAACTATTACTCCTGAAAAACCAGGATCGATTTTGGGTGCATTTACCGTCGTTGCCACTCCCCAACGACATACTCTACTCCTGCCTTCCATTAGTCCCACTAAATCATAAGGTAGCCAATAGATTCGATGAGTAATTGCTTTAACAAAAGACCTTGGCGTTAATATATAAGGCTTATCATCTGAAAGTTCAAAAATAACATCATGTTTCTCAATTTGTTTTAAAGTATCTTTATCATCAAGATCCACTATAGGATCTTGTAACATTCCTCCTTGATTTACAGGATGAGAATGGGGATTGGTGTGAATTCGTAAAGTTTTGCCAAGTTCTAAATCAAGAGAAACATTTCCCAGAAGTTTTTTGAGATCTTTTTCAGTATAAGGAGGATCAACAACAATCTTCCCCGATCCCCGGGCTATTTTTAATTCCTCAGGTTGTTTTTTCTCCCTACATAATTCTAAGACTTTTACACCTGGTTCTTTGATACCCAAATCTTCAAGGCCAGAAAGTCTTTTTTTTATACTTTCATGCCCCAAAACTCTTCCAGTTGTTAATTTCGGATTAAGCATTAACTATCACTCCTTTAAAATTTTGATTTTCGTCTTGTATTTAATTGTAAATGTTCTTTATAGATATTTTATTTTAAGTCTTATAAATCAAAAAATCAAGGATTTTTTAAAAAAGAACGATTTTGTTCTACAAAATCATGAAAGTCGGAAGTATTATATTTACTCGTCAAAATACTTTAGTATTTTGAAGAAAGAGGAGGAATAAACTGTAAGTGACAGCGATTTCACTTTGTGAGATCGCGAAAACTGAAAGTTTATTTGGACGTGGGCAAGGAGGGACTCGAACCCTCACCCTGTAAACAGGACGACATTTTAAGTGTCGCGCGTATACCAATTCCGCCACTCGCCCTTATTTTTTCTGATTATGCCTTAGATGAGTTAATTACGGAGGCCTGGAGCGGATTCGCATGCTGTACTCGGTTTTGCCCGCCTGCAACGCTATGCTTGCATTAGCGGGCAGGCCCGCCTGCCAGTGTCAGAGGCCTCGGGCGGATTTGAACCGCCGTACGCGGTTTTGCAGACCGCTACCTAAACCACTCGGTCACGAGGCCCTAGGCTTTGGCGGGCAGGCAGACCGCGGACCCTGCCCCGCTTATAAACAGGAAAAATAGGTCACCTAATGTTTTTGTCTTGCAAAAAATCGTCAGATTTTTTGCGAAAGAGGAGGAATAAACTGAAAGTGGTAGCAAATTTGTAAAACAAATTCGCAAAAGCTGGAAGTTTATTCCGACGAAGCGGGTGATGGGACTTAAACCCACGACCTTCTGCATGGCAAGCAGATGCTCTATCAACTGAGCTACACCCGCACGTCGAAGTAAAGCTGCCATTTTTATGATTTCTTCCTAAGAAATCATTCCAATTTTCGCTTTACTTCTCCTTTTCCGTAAAAATTCTGAAGAATTTTTACGGGTAAAATTTTCAACCTCCGATTCCACAAAATTTTCTTCAAAAATTTTGTTTCCATCTTCAGCAATGCTCCTTTTTCGCAAAAATTCTTTAGAATTTTTTCAACTCGACAAAATACTTTAGTATTTTGTAGAAAGAGGAGAAGTTTATGGAGCGGTGCAGCCTGCTGAAGCAGGATGTATAGTGGAATAACTTCGACGTGGTGCCGAGGCCCAGACTTGCACTGGGGACACCAGGTTTTTCAGACCTGTGCTCTACTACCTGAGCTACCTCGGCGCGTCCAAACAAACCTTTCATTTTCGCCCCGAAAGCTTTCGGGGCGAAAGCTTAAATTTTGTTTCGACGTGGGTGCTGAGGGATTCGAACCCCCGACCTACTGGATGTAAACCAGTCACTCTAACCAACTGAGCTAAGCACCCTTAAAGATAAAATAATTGAAGGGTTTCTTCTAACGCAGTGCCCCCGACTGGATTTGAACCAGTACGTCCTAAAAGGACACAGGCCCTCAACCTGTCGCGTATGCCAGTTCCGCCACGGGGGCTAATTGAATGAACTAGTTCAATTATACTATTTTGGCTTCATTTGGCAAAATGCCCTGGGAGAGATTCGAACTCTCACGCTCTTTTGAGCACGTGGTCCTGAACCACGCCTGTCTACCAGTTTCAGCACCAGGGCACGGCGGGTTGAAAAAAAATTGAAAATTTTTTCCAGTATTATTTAGGCGCTCTTTTAGTCTTTATATACCAATCTGACACCCCCCAAAATCTCTCATAAGGTAAAACAATATTTCCAAGTTCAATTCCTTTCACTTTTTCAGAAACTCCATAGATATAATTGGGATTGAAGAGGAAAATAGCCGGTAATTCCTCAGCAATAATATTTTGAAATTCTATATATTTTAAAGATCGGAAATCACTATCTATTGATTGCCTAGCCTCTTCTAAAATTTCATCTACTTTTCTTTCCGAAAAAGAAGAAAGATTTAAACCAGATCCTTCAGCTTGGGTAGAATGCCAATAAGGATATGGGTCTGGATCATGCCCTAAATTTTCTCCATATAACAAAGCGTCATAATTCCTAGAATGAATATAATCCTGCTGTAAAGTTTTACTATCATAAATTATAACTTCTACATGAGCTCCTATACTATTCCAACTCTCAGATATAATCTGAGCAGTTCTCCCATATAAAGATTTATCAACTGTTAATAAATTAAATTCTAATCTTACGTCATTTCTCTCTAAAATTCCATCACCATCTACATCTTCCCAACCTTCTTGTTGTAATATTTTTTTTGCTTCTTCTAAATTAAATGAATATTTTTTAACATCTGGGTTATGACCTAAAAATCCTGGCAATATTGGCGTATCTACCAATTGACCTTCACCATGTAATATCTCCTCTAGAATTTTTTCTTTATCTACTGCATATGCTAAAGCTTTTCTTGTCTTATTGTCTTTGAGACTTTTTGATTTAACGTTAAAAAATACGGCTGTATATTGAGGAAGAATGGCTTTATGTAAATTTACCCCCTTCCAATCATTAACGTTTGATACATCTTCAGGAGAAATATAATCTAACCCTTGAATCTCTTTTTTCCTATATGCTTCCAAAACCTGCATATAATGAGAATAAAATTTAAAAGTTATTCTGTTAATATAAGCTCTTTTTATATAGTAATCATTATTAACCATTAAAGTAATTGATTCTATATGCCCAAATTTATCTTTTTTGATCTCGGAAAATTTATAAGGACCAGTGCCAACAGGCTGCAAATTAAAATCGGCTCCCCAAATGTTGCCTGGGGGAACATTCTGCAAATAATGCCTAGGTAAAATCCCCAAAGTAGTATTAGAAAGAAAATCTGTATATACACTCGGCAGGGTAAATTTAATTGTTAAATCATCTATCTTTTCAACTTTAACATTATTCCAAATACTAGACAAAGTTCCTGTAAAATCTGGATTTTGAATATATTCAATAGTATAAACTACATCATCAGCATTAAACGGTTGCTTGTCGTGCCACAGGACTGAATCGCGTAAATAAAAAGTATATGTTTTATTGTCAGAAGAAACATCCCATTTTGCAGAAAGATCTCCAACAAGTTCTCCATTTTTATCATATTTAGTAAGCCCAGAAAAAACCAAAGAACATAAAACCATATCTGTATCATTTCCAGAAGATAGAAGAGGATTTACATATTTTGGCTCTCCTACAATTCCTTCAATGTAACTGCCCCCTTTAGCCGGAACTATAGAGGTGGATTGAATATAATTTTCCCAAACCAAAATTCCAGAACAGATCATAATAATTAAAAAAAGTATACTTATAATTATTAATTCTAAGGCAGTGAATTTTTGAAAAATTTTAATTGCTAAAAATATTTTTCGATCTTTTAGTTCAATTTTTCTTAAAATTCGAAACCAATTTGAAAAACCTGAAAATATAGCATAAACTAATCGGAATAGGAAAAGAAAGAAAAATTTTATTGCAGCTAAAATTTTTCTAAGAAATTTTTCTATTTCTTTTACACTTGTCAAAAAACCTCCTTTTTAAATCTAAAAAAGCCTGCTTTCATTAATGTTTAAATCAAGCAGTTATTTTTAGAATAAGAGATTAAATTGTAACAGATACACTATACATTCCTCTTTTAGATCAAAATTATATCTCAATTTTGGAATCTCAACATAATATATTTATTTAATATATCAACAAATAAATAATTTAACCAAGTAAAATCTTAATTATCTGATTATTATATGTATCAAAGCAACAGTTATAAAAATAAAAGCTAAAATTATTGTAGAAATATGAAGAAACTTCTCTGCTCCTCTTTTAGTCCTGTAAACATTAGAAGTGCCTCCAAAAGCAGCTCCTAAACCTGCACCTTTTCCTTGAATTAAAATAACAACTATAAGTAAAACAGAAACAACTACTTGAATTATATTTAAAATGTTGTCCATAAATTAGTCCTTTTTTTAAAAATATATTCAGTATAGAGTATATTATCATAAAATACATACTTTCACAAGTGAGATATCAGTTATAAGTTATTAGGAATAAGGAATTAGTTTAATTGAAAAATAAAAGGAGCATAGAATTAAAGAAAAGTAATTGTTATAATACCAATCTTAATTATATGCTCCCTAAAAATTTAAATTGTAATATTCTTAAACTTTAGTTCTTTCTATT
Organism: uncultured Candidatus Saccharibacteria bacterium; assembly: GCA_964345445.1. Taxonomy (GTDB): domain Bacteria; phylum Patescibacteriota; class CPR2_A; order CAYFQT01; family CAYFQT01; genus CAYFQT01. Next base: position 5,951 of record CAYFQT010000026.1, on the reverse strand, counting down.
TCTTTCTCTACTTTTTGCACCTCCCATTTTCCACAGCGGCTACCCCAATAAGCTAGAGTTTTTCCTTCAAGCTCAGTTTTTACTATTTCACAATTATTTTCGCAGCCTTTACAATGAGAACTGGATGTTTCAAAATTCTCTTCTGCTGTTTTAAAACCTCGAAATTGAGTCTTTTGGTCACTCTCTGTAATCTCTTCTTGGGCCAACAAAGCTGTCCCCACTGCACCCATCACATGATAATACTTATCTGGGACAATAATCTCAGTCTTTAATGCCTCCTCAAAGGCTCTCACAAGCCCCTTATTTGCCGCAACTCCTCCTTGAAAAACTATAGGTGGAAGAAGCTTCTTGCCCTTAGCTAAGTTATTTAGATAGTTTCTTACAAGAGCTTGACATAGACCATAGATGATATTGTCAGCCTTGTGCCCTATCTGTTGTTTGTGAATCATGTCAGATTCAGCAAAGACCGTACAGCGACCAGCAACTTGTGTAGCTTTATCCGATTTCAGCGCGTAATCACCAAATTTCTCAATGGGGATCCTTAAACGCTGTGCTTGATGATCCAGAAATGAACCAGTACCCGCAGCACAAACAGTATTCATGGCAAAGTCAACTACAATTCCTTCTCGAATTATAATCAGCTTGGAATCCTGACCTCCAATTTCTAAAACAGTTCTTACTTCAGGAATAACATGAATGGCTGCCACTGCGTGAGCAGTAATTTCATTTTTTATTATATCTGCCCCTACAATGACTCCAGCTAAATATCGGGCACTTCCTGTTGTTCCCACACCGCAAATTTGAACATCATCAGGTATTCTTCTTAATTTTTTCTGGAGGGCAAAAAGACCTTCTTGAACAGCCTTTATAGGATCACCTTTAGTACGTAAATATTCATAAGCTTTTACCTTATTTTGAAAATCAATTACCACCAAGTTGGTGCTCACTGAACCTACATCAACTCCCAGATATCCTTTTATCATCTTTTTCGCCCTCCTTTCACCAATTCTCTCCGATTCCTCATCAAATCAATAAAAGCCTCTAGCCTAGTTTCCACTCCAGCCTTACCTGTCTGTTCATCAATAACCAAAGACAAAACAGGGATATTTTCTTCATTGGAAACTCGAGGTAAAATTTGTTTTGCCACTGTCTCTGGCATACAAGTAAAGGGCATTAAATGAATAACCCCGTCAAAGCCTCCCTTGGCAGATAGAACTGTGTGACCTATAGTGGGTAAACCCTCTCCTCCAACTTTGTAATTAAGATATGGTTTAGCCTCTTCAACAAGAGTGTCATAATGAATGCCTCCTACCACATTTTCTTTGGTAGGGGCAATAAAATCAGAAGTATAAACTCCTTTTTCAATATAGATACCTCTTTGACCCAGCCAATTCTCAATATCAAAATTAATAAAAGGTTCAAGAAGAATATAAAATTCTCCCACTAAAGCAACTTTAAGAACATCACGAGATCTATCTTGATCAATATTTTCAATAAATCTTAAAGCTTCTTTTTGGGCTTCTTCAATTTCTGAAAGAGTCTGGGCACAGTCAATCAACTTTATGGCTTTTTGGTAAACCTTTGAGGTATTCCCAGGATTTGCTTCATAACACCTTGTTTCTAGAATCTTTTTATCTACCAAATCAAAGGCTCGCTTTTTAGAAAAAGAAGCTTTAACAATTTTCCATAATTTGTAATCATGAGGAGTTAAACCAAATAATTCTATCCAAGGTCGTTCTGTAAATGAAGCAATACTATGCACAATTCTTTTGGTAGCCGGCAAGAAAATGGGAGCAACTTTCCCCGGATTAAAATATCTAAAAAAATCAGCAAAGACTTGCAAACCTTGAGCTCCGGGTGGTTCAACAATTTTGAATTGGAAATTATGTCCCAATTCTTCTTTTAGTATCAATTCCGCGAGTGGACCATAAAATCCAAATCTACAAGGTCCACAGCCTCCAGCATGAATGAGAACATTAGCTCCTGCCTCCAGAGTCTGAATATAGTTTCCCATGTTAATTTTCAAAGGCAGACATATTGTTTCTGGAGCATATTTAACTCCTAGTTTTAAAGTCTTTTCAGTGGTTGGAGGAGGAATAATACATTCTACTCCCAACTCATCAAACATATACTTTAAAACTAAATGGGTATCTCTGCCCATTCTGGGAAAACTAACAACCCTGTTACTCCGAGGTATTCTTGTCTTTTTAGATCTTTTAACTTCCTTTGAAGACTTTTCTACTATTTTCGTAGCTACTGCTCTTTTCTTTCGACGAATCATATCAATAAATGCTTCAATTCTAGTCTCCACTCCTGCCTGTCCTGTATGCTCATCTATACTAATTGGGGTTATAGGTACCCCAAATTTTTTTGCCTCATTCTCTATAAATGTGCCCATTACAGAATCAGGTCCACAAGGAAAAGCAGGTAGATGAATAATCCCATCTATTTCTTTTTGATGTGTCCAGGTGTAAACTGCTCCAAAAATCTCTTTTTGGTAATTCCAAAATAGGGGCTTGGGAAAACTAACAACTCCTTTTTTTGTCTTGCGCTGAGGCACCATTTCGGGGGTAATAACATACGCCCTTCTTTCACGGACCTTTTTAATAAGATTCATACTAAGGTAAGAATCATAGAGTAGATAGCTATGTCCAACAACTCCGATTGTTAAATCATTCCCCTTTTTTACTTGTTTCTTTTTGTTTGCAAAAATCTCATTAGGCAAAAAACCTTGTTGTAACTTGTTATGAAATTTTCTCTGGGCTTCTGCTGCTTTTTCTGCGGCTTTCTTGATTTTAGAAGACTTGCAACTAATTTCTTCTCCCATTTGCTCAAAAGCAGTACCCCAATAATCTTTCTCTCTAAAATCAACAATTGGGGAAAGAATTTTAGTAGTGATTCTTAGATCTTTTATAAGATTTGTGACTATATCAGGAAGACCTAAAAGTTTTGGGCAGGTATAGCCTGAAGGATCAACACTTGACACCCGTGGTATAAAAATAGCATCAACTTTGTCTGTAAGAGCTAAAGCATGACCAAAAAATGCCTTAACAGGCAGACAAAGTTCATTCTCAGCAACTTCTAGCCCAGAGTTTAAAATTTTCTTCTTGGTTGGTTTAGATTTTACAACCTTAAACCCTAAATTTTCAAAAAAAGCTTCCCACATAAGAAAATATTTGAAATACAAAAGACCGCAAGGTATTCCTATTTTCAAATCCATTTCTATATCACCCTTTCAAAGATATTAATTTCTCAAAGAACATATTTATTTTTCACTACTTTAATCTTATCAAAAGGATATTGAAAGAGCAAACTTTATAACACCTTGTTGATTTACTCTCTTATTGCTATTTAGCCCCCTAAATGAAGCTTGGCCTTATAAATGGAACAGTTACAAATAATATTTTTTATGTGTAGCTGCTTAATTTATTGAGTTAGTCGAAGAATAAAATTATTATTCTGTAGTCAAGATCGTCTCTGATTGTAACATAAAAAAGCGCGAAGAATTTTATAAAAATAATCTCCGCGCCACCAAGTAGCAAGTTAAGAAAAAATAAAAGCTGAGATTCTCTTTATGATTCCTGAAAAAATAGCTGGGGGATTTACTCTGCTTGTGCCTTTGTTTATAGAAAGAGTTTCAATTTCTGTAATCTTACCTTTTTTTACTTGAAAACGTGTTCCACAATTTCGGCACAGTCTAAACTCATTTTTAGGAATTCCAGCTTTATTCAAAGCTTTCTCTGTCGATTCTCTAATTTTAGAATGCAAATAGGCAATAGGAACTAAATCATTTTTTTTACAACTATGACATATCACCAAAATCGCCCTCTCTCAAAGAGTTCTTTAAATTGAGTCCTTCGTAGTAAGTTAAAATTTGCTATGTGCCCCAGCTATACTGAGACTAAGTAAATTTCAGCTTGCTACTTGGTTTTTTATTCAATTTTATTTGTCTGAAATTAGCAACCCCAGACATTAAAATATTACCATAAACAAAATCCAAAGTCAAGACTTTTTACTCTTATTTTCTACTTTCTTTTGGATAATTTTTTGCAATTGAAAAACTCTTCTTCCCGAAACCTTCATTTTCTTTTTCTTCCGCTTTTCTTCTTGTTGAATTTTCTTTTGGATATCTTCTTCTAAATCTTCATATTTTTCTTTATTTTTATTCATCACAAATTCTCCTTCAAATTATGAGCTATTTTTTTATTTTTAACAACACTAGTCAATTCTTCCAATGAAGCTTCTTTTATTTTACCAACTGAGCCGAAATGAGAAAGCAAAATCTTTTTCCTTTTTGGTCCTAACCCATAGATTTCATCCAAAACTGATTTTTTAGTTTTCTTTGACATAAGTTGTCTATGATAAATTATAGCAAATCGATGAGCTTCGTCTCTAATTCTTTGTAGGAGATGTAAAGACTGAGAATCTTTAGGCAAAATGATTTTTTCAAACTTTGGACTTTTGATCTTTAACTTTGTAAAATCTTTGATTTTCACATCTTTCTTAATCTTATAAATCTCTTCTTTTCTTTTAGCCAATCCAATGGCAGAAGTTTTTAGATTATATTTTGTTAAAACTTTATAAGCCGAGGTTAATTGTCCTTTTCCTCCATCTACTATAACTAAATCAGGGAATATATTGGTTTTTTCTTTCTTGATTTTTCTAAATCGACGTGCTAAAACTTCCTCCATCATCGCATAATCATCTATACCAGAAACTTCTCTTATTTTAAATTTCCGATATTCCTGCTTCGCCGGAATTCCCCTTATAAAAACAATCATTGAACCTGAGGCTTCCTTGCCGGCAATATTAGAGATATCATAACATTCAATCCGATGTGGGATTTTACTCAAAGCAAGTTTCTTTTTAAGTTGCAGTAGCGCTTTTTCAGATTTTAGATCCAAAGCTTCTATTTTTCCAAATACTATCATTTTTTCAAGATGTTCTAAATTATATATTCTATCTCGTAGTAAAGCGGCTTTTTCAAATTGCTGAGATTTTGCTGCTTTTTGCATTTGTTTTTTAATATTCAAAAGAAGTCTTTTATGTTTTCCTTTAAAAAATAAAATTATTTGTTTAATTATATTTCTATACTCTTCAGGAGAAATATCTCTTATACAAGGAGCTGGACAATGTTTTATGTGATATTGCAGGCAGGGTTTTTTGGGTAGCCTCCGGCATGTTCTGTAAGGAAAAATTTTTCTTAAAATCTTCAAGCTACTTTTTAGGTTACCAGCATCTACAAAAGGACCAAAATATAAAGCTTTATCATCCAAAGGTCTTCTTATAAGGAAAATTCGGGGGTAATCTTGGTTTATATCTATTTTAATATATAGAAAATTTTTCTCATCTTTCCATTTTTCATTATAGCGGGGTTTATATCTTTTAATTAGTTCTGACTCTAAAAGCAAAGCTTCAATTTCTGAATTGGTCACAATATAATCAATATCTTTTATATTATCAATCATCTTATCAATTAAAATGCTAGATGTTTTTTGAAAATGGGATTTTACTCTTTCTTTCAAATTTGCTGCTTTACCTATATATAAAATCTTCTTTTTTTTATCTTTGAATATATAAATCCCGGTTTTTTTAGGTAGTTTATTTATTTTCTTTTGAATCTTATCTTCCATAATAAAAAGACTCCTCACCTTTATTATATCAAGTTGAGGAGTTTTAATGTATATTTTTAATTTACGAATAAACACGAATTTTGCATTCTCAATATGCCAATTATATTTAAATCCCAACTTTCATTTCATTAATCTTCTTGGTTCCTGCTCACTAATTAGATACGAATATTGTATTATTAATTCTTTATTTGTTATTCAGTAAGATATTAATTCAGGATCAGATAATTCAGCTACAGCCAATCCTCCATTCTCATACCATTCCATCTTTACCAGATGTTCACCTGTTGTTAAATAAACAGGAACTTTGTAGACAGTAGG